>JBDIAR010000028.1:0-22844 GCA_039812545.1 Dermatophilaceae bacterium
GATGCCGGGGGCCTTCACGGTGACCGCGCTCGGGTGTGCGGCGATGGCCGGGATTCCGCCGCTGCTCGGGTTCGTCTCCAAGGAGTCGATCTTCACGGCACTGCTCGGTATGCCGGGGCCGGCCTGGGCGGGACCGCTGGCTTTGACCGTCGCCGGCGTCGCGAGCGTGTTGACCTTCATGTACTGCGGGAAGGTGGTGTTCGGCGGCTTCGTCGACGGCACCGACGACCGCGAGCTCGAACCGGGCGGGACCTCGCTGGTCGCGGTGGCCGCCCTACCGATCCTCGTGGGGCTGCCGCTCGGCTTGTTCGCCGGCGTCTTCGACCATCCGGTCGGCCGGGCGACCGACGCCGCGGTGCCGATGCTGGGCGTGTACGAACACTTCGGTTTGTGGCACGGCCTCACCCCGGAGTTGTTCACGACGCTGGCCGTCTTCGCCGTCGGCACCTGGGCCGTGGTCCGCCGCCGCCGGTTGCGCCCGCGCCTGGAACGGCGGGTGTTCCCCGTCGACGGCCCCGAGGCAATCGCCGCCCTGCGCCGGGGCGCGACCCGGATCGGTGGCGCCGTCGCCCGGTTCAGCGGTCGGGACTACGCCTCCCGCCACCTGGGTCTGATCGTGACCGGGTTCGCGGCGAGTTGCGGACTCGGGGTCCTGGCGGTCCTGCGGGCCGGCGATCTCGCGGACTACCGTCCGGGCCTCGGCCGGCCGTTGGATCTGGCCCTGCTCGTCCTCATCGCCGCCGCCGTCGTTCTGCTCTGCCGGACCCGTTCCCGGCTGGCCGCGACGGTGTCCATGTCGGCCATCGGTATCCTCGCCACCGTCCAACTGCTCGCCCTGGGCGCCCCCGACGTCGGCCTGACCCAACTGCTCGTCGAGACCCTCACCGTCGTGGTCATCATGCTGGTCTCGCAGCGACTGCCGCTGCGGTTCACCCGCCGGGGCAGGCGCTCCCGGTCGGTGGTCGCCCTGGCCCTGGCCGCCGGTCTGTCGGCCGGCGCGGCGACCCTCGTGCTCACCGGCCGACGGGACCGATCACCGGTCGGGTTGTACTTCTTCGACAACTCCGCCGACCTGACCGGTGGCACCAATGTGGTCAACGTCCTGCTCGTCGAGTTCCGCGCCCTGGACACGGCCGGCGAACTCGCGGTCCTCGGGATGGCCGGGGTCGCCCTGGTCGCCGTCCTGTCCACCGTGCGCACCCGGCACCTGGACCCGCGAGCCGACACCGCGGACCCATCCCCCTCGGCCGGCCCGGCCCTGCGCGCGCCCGGCACACCGGCATACCGGGCGATCATGTCGGCCTGGCCCAACGCGATTCCCCTCAAACTCATGTTGCGCGTCATCGCCCCGATCCTGGCGATCGTCTCGGTGGTGCTGTTCTGGCGCGGCCACCACGAACCCGGCGGCGGGTTCATCGCGGCGCTGGTGGCGGCCACGATCGTCGGCATCACCTACCTCTCGACCGCCCGGGACCGCCCCATCGGACCCGCTCGGCTGCCGATCACGCTCATCGGTGGCGGGATCGCCTTCGCGTTCCTCGTCGCGTTGGCCGGTCTGGTCGTCCATGGTTCGCTCCTCGAACCGATCTACGTCTCGGTCCTCGGCGTCAAGCTCGCCTCCTCGCTGCTCTTCGACGTCGGGGTGTATGCCGCCGTCCTCGGTCTGGTGATGCTCACCTTCAACATCCTCGGCACCAGCGAAACGGCATACGAGGAACCCGGCGGGGAGGAGACCCGCGAACGCGTCGACCAGTCCGTGGAGGGCGACCTGCCCGGCCCGTTGGACACCGTGCGCGGGGAACGCCCGCCACGTCCCGGCCTGGGCACGACCTCGATCGCCGACGGCCGGGCCCCGCGGGAGGTGCGCCGGTGACCATCGCCGTGCTCGTCGCCGTCCTCGTCGCCGGCGGGGTCTACCTGATCATGCAACGCGACCTCGTCCGGGTGGCCTTCGGGGTCGCCCTGCTCGGTCACGCCGCGAACTTCATCCTGCTCAGCGCCGGCGTCCTGGCCTGGCGGAGCGAACCGTTGGCCGGCAAGACGAGTCGCGCGGCGGCCGCCGATCCGTTGCCGCAGGCGTTCGTCCTCACCGCCATCGTCATCACCTTGGCGGTGACCATCCTCATGCTCGGGTTCGCCGTCATCGGACACAACGACGACACCCACCACATCCCGGCCACCGGCGAGGAGCACGACTCGTGAACCCCGCCCTCCTGCCGCTCTTCGTCGCGATCCCCCTGATCGGCGTGGCCACCACCGTGCTGTGGCGGCAGCCGCTCGTCGAACGCGTCCTGATGATCGCCGTCCCGGCGGCCACCGGCGTCGTGGGCTTGGCCCTGCTCGCCGACCGCGACGACCACCCGATCCTGGTTCACCAGGTCGGCGGCTACCTGCCCGGGTTCGCGATTCCCTTCGTCTGCGACGCCGCGACCGCGCTGATGCTCACGGTGACCGGGCTGGCCACGGCGACGGCGGCGGCATACCTCATCCTCACCGGCGAGGACCGGTACCGCTTCGTCCCGCCCCTGGTCCTCATGCTCGTGGCGGGCGTCAACGGGGCGCTGCTGACGGCGGACCTGTTCAACCTGTTCGTCTGGATCGAGGTCATGCTGCTGCCGAGCTACGCCCTGATCGCCGTCACCGGCGCATGGACCCGGCTGCAGGTCGGGCGCACCTTCCTGCTCGTCAATCTGCTGACCAGCACGCTGCTGCTCATCGGGATCGCCCTGGTGTACGCCGTCACCGGCACCGTCAACCTCGGTGCCCTCGCCGGGGCCGCGATCGGCAATCCGTCGGCCGCCCTCGCCGGCGCGCTGCTGCTCTTCGCCCTGGCCGTCAAGGCGGCCGTCGTGCCGATGCACAGCTGGCTGGGTCGGACCTACCCCGGGACCTCCGCCGGCATCATGGCGCTCTTCGCCGCCGTCCACACCAAGGTCGCCCTGTATGCCATGTACCGCGTGTACGTCGTGTTGTACGGCGGGACGCCCGCGCCGTGGGCGACGGTGCTCGGGGTGCTCGTCGTCGCGACCATGGTCCTCGGCGCGTTCGGCACTCTCGGGGAGCGCCGGATCCGCTCGGCCATGTCGTGGCAGATGGTCAGCGGCGTCGGCCACATTCTGCTCGGCCCGCTCGTGCTCAGCGCCGCGGCGCTCGGTGCGGGGCTCTTCTATCTCGTCCACCACGTGGTGTCGATGGGGGCGGTTCTCCTCGTGGCCGGGGCCATTGAGACGACCTACGGGTCGGGGCGCTTCGATCGGCTGCGCGGGCTGATGCGCCGGGAGAAGGTCGCGGCGGCCCTCATGGCGCTAGGCCTGCTCTCACTGGTCGGGCTGCCGCCGATGTCGGGACTGTGGGGGAAGGTCGGTCTGGTGTGGACGATCGTGCCCACCGGTGGGCGGTGGGCCTGGGTGCTGATCGTGGCGATCGTGCTGGCCTCGTTCGTGTCGCTGATGGCGGTGCAGCGGCTCTGGGGCGAGGTGATGTGGGGCCCGCCGATGGAGACCTACCGACCGGACCATGCCGCCACCGGCCGCGCCCCGAAGGTTCCGTTGACCGACGACGTGCGCATCCCGCGGCGGCTGCTGCTGCCCGGCGGGTTCCTGATCGCGGTGTCGATCGGGCTCTTCGTCGTCGCCGGGCCCGCGGTCGACGCCGCGGCGGCTGCCGGTCGGGCCATGCTGGACGTGGCCGGGTTCGCGCAGGCGGTGCTGCGATGAGACGCCTGTGGTACCTACTGGCATACCTGGCCCTGATGACCGGCGAACTGATGAAGTACAGCTGGCTGGTGACGCGCACCGCGTTCACCGGCCGGCCGGCGTTGCGACCGGCCATCGTGGAGATCCCATTGCGTTGCCGCACCGACCTGGAGGTGACGGCTCTGACCTCCTCGATCACGATCCCGCCGGCCACCATCGTGATGGGGATCGCGGCGGCCGACGAGAGCGGGCCCATCCGGATCTACGTCCACGCGATGTACACCGATCGAGCCGAGACGATCCGGGAGGTGCGGCGCCTGGAGGCGGCGATCCTGGCCGTGACGCGCGGCCGCCGCATCGGGCAGGAGGAACCGTGATCGGGGTTCAGTCGGCGTTCGTCTTGCTGTCCGCGGCGGTTCTGCTCGGACTGGTGCAGGTCGTGCGGGCCACCGATGGCGCCAGCCGTGCGATCGTCGGCGACCTCGTCTTCTTCGCGGCCATCGCGATGCTCTCCATCGTCGGCATCCTCACCGACAACGAAGCCGTGCCCGACGCGGCGCTGCTGGGCTCGATCGTCGGCATCCTCGCGACGATCTCGCTGGCCCGGATCCTGACCAGGGGGCGGCGATGACGACGACGGTCGGCGTGCTGGTCGGGCTGCTGTGCGCGGTCGGCGCGCTCTTGGTGCTGGCGAGCGCGGTCCTGATGGTGCGCGCCCCCGACGCCTATGTCCGGATCTCCGGGCTGAGCCCGGCCACCAGCCTCGGTCTGCCGCTGATCGTCCTGGCCGGCTATCTGCACAAGCTGACGATCGTCGGGTTCACCTGGACCGGGTTTGTGCGGTTGGTCTTGACGGTGGGAGCGCTGCTCGTCGTGTCCTCGGTGGCCACGAATATGCTGGCCCGCGCCGCTTGTCTCTCCGGCGCACCGGTGAGCGCGGCCACCGACCCTCAAGACCTTGCGGTCGAACCCGCCGACGAGTGATCCGGCGCTTCCGCCGCCACTGCGCACGGTATGCCGGTCGTCTGCCCGCGAGTCCCTCACCGGCCATAGTGTTCGAGGGTGGTCAACGCCTTCGCGATGCTGCTCGTGCTCACCGCCGTCCTGGCGTGGTTCAACGACCGCTTCGTGAAGATCCCGACGACGGTGGGGGTCACCCTGGCGGGGGCGCTGGCGTCGATCACGCTGCTGGTGCTCGATGCCTTCGGTCTGGCCGGCAGCGCGCGGGGGATCGCCGAACAACTCCTGGAGACGCTGGACTTCACCGATTTCGTCCTCAACGGGATCCTGTCCATCCTGCTCTTCGCGGGGGCGATGAGCCTGGACGCCCGGCAGTTACTCGCCCAACGGGCCTCGATCCTCACCCTGGCCAGCGTCGGAACCCTGATCAGCACGGCGCTGCTCGGCCTGGCGGCCTGGGGGATCTTCGCCGCCGTGGGGATCTCGGTACCCCTGATCTGGGCGCTGCTCTTCGGGGCGCTCATCAGCCCGACCGACCCGGTCGCGGTGTTGGACCTGCTCAAACGCGCCCGCGTTCCCAAACGCCTGGAAACCCTGATCGCCGGCGAGTCGCTGTTCAACGACGGGGTCGGCGTGGTCATCTTCGTCGCGCTCGCCGGCGTCGCCGGGATCGGCGGCGCGGCCGGTGCCGGCCACGGCGAGCTCGACATCGCCTCGGTGGCCGTCGTCTTCGCGCGAGAAGCCTTCGGCGGCATGGCATACGGGGCGGTCATCGGGTTCGTGGGGTACCTCATGTGCCGCGGGATGACCAGTCACGTCGTGGAGGTCCTCATCACCTTGGCGATGGTCCTCGGCGGCTATCTCGGCGCGGTCAGCCTGCACCTGTCCGGTCCGCTGGCGATGGTCATCGCGGGGCTGGTCATCTCCGCGCTGCAGCACCACGCCTTCTTCCCGGAAACCTCCGAGCATGTCGTGATCTTCTGGGAGACCCTCGACCAGGTCCTCAACGTGCTGCTCTTCGCGTTCATCGGCTTCGACGTGCTGCTCACCCAGACCACCGGTCCGCAGGTCGTCGCGGCGGTATGCCTGGTCCCGCTGGCTCTGGTGGCTCGGTTCCTCAGCGTGTCGATCCCCATGCGGCTGTTGCGAGTCGGCGAGAGATACGGTCCGTGGACGATCCGGTTGCTCACCTGGGGTGGGTTGCGCGGTGGGATCGCGATCTCCCTGGCGCTGGGCCTGCCACCGGTTGAGTATCGGCAACCGATCCTGGCCGCCACATATGCGATCGTGCTGTTCAGCATCGCCGGACAGGGCCTGACCGTCATGCCGTTGGTCCGCCGCGCCGCCGTCGTTGAGACGCCACAACCCGATTGACGCCGGACCGCGGCGCGTGCCACCCTGTCCGGCAGCGGCGCCGCCTCGACGCCCAGCCTCACGTCCGGCCCCAGCCCGGACCGATCCGGCGAACGGGAGCACATCCTGGAGGCCTCTCCTGGCACAGTCGATTTCTCTCGCCGTCCGGGCCTCGCTCGCACCTCGCGCGTGTCCTCCGGTGACGATCCCGAATGGCTGCGCGGGCGGGCTGGGGCCGCGAGCAGCCACGAGGTGACTCACGATGACTCAGGACGCCGACTTCAAGAGGCTCGTCCGCACCCGGATGGCGGCCACTGGCGAGAACTACACCACGGCACGTGCGGCCCTGCTCGCCGCCCGATCCCGGCCGTCGACCGAGCCGGCGAGCTCGACCGACCGGTTCTACGACCGGACGGTGGCGACCTTCTTCGGCGGCGACCGGTTGGTGCGCATCCCGGCCCGGCGCAAGGCGCGCGTCGTCGTGCTGCTGGAGCTGATGCGCCGGTTCGACCCGGACCGCGAGTATGCCGAACGCGAGGTGAGTGACCTGCTCGCGCAGGCGCACGAGGACTTCGCGTCGCTGCGCCGTGAACTCGTCGACTACGGCTATCTGACCCGGGAGTCCGGACGCTACCGGGTGGCTGCGGCTCCGCCGCCTCGCGACCCCATCATCGCCGCCGAGATCCCGGCCGACGAGGCGGCCCGGTTCACGCGTAACCTTCGACGATGACGACCGGTTTCCCGAACGGATTCCTCTGGGGCGGTGCGGTGGCGGCCAACCAGTGCGAGGGCGCGTATGCCGAGGACGGCAAGGGACTGTCCATCCAGGACGTCATGCCCCGCGGCATCACGGGGCCACCGACGAGCGAGCCGACCCCGGACAATCTCAAGCTCGTCGGCATCGACTTCTACCACCGATACGCGCAGGACATCGCGCTGCTCGCCGAACTCGGGTTCTCGGTGTTCCGGTTCTCGATCGCGTGGAGCCGGATCTTTCCCACCGGCGACGACCCCGAGCCGAACGAGTCCGGACTCGCGTTCTATGAAAGGGTGCTCGACGAGCTGGACCGACACGGCATCGAACCGCTGGTGACCATCTCTCACTACGAGACCCCGCTGGCGCTGGCCCGCCGATACGACGGCTGGTCGAGCCGCGCCCTCATCGACCTCTACGAGCGCTACTGCCGAGTGCTGTTCGAACGCTACGGCTCGCGGGTGCGTTACTGGTTGACGTTCAACGAGATCAACTCGGTGCTCCACGAACCGCTGCTGTCCGGCGGCATCCTCACTCCGAAGGACCGGCTGACCCCGACCCGGCTCTACCAGGCCATCCACCACGAGCTGGTCGCCTCGGCACGGGCGACCGCCCTGGCCCACGCGATGATGCCCGACGCCTTGGTCGGTTGCATGATCCTGGCGATGCCCACCTACCCGCTCACCCCCTCACCCGACGACGTGCTGGCCGCTTTGCAGGCCGAGCAGGCCAACTTCGCATTCGGCGACGTCCACTGCCGCGGCGAGTACCCCGGTTACCTGCTGCGCCACTTCCGGGACAACGGGATCGACCTGGAGATCACCGAACAGGACCGCGCCGACCTGCGGCATACCGTCGACTTCGTCTCGTTCAGTTACTACCTGAGTGCCTGCGAGACGGCCGACGAATCCCGCCGGACCCGCGGGCAGGGCAATATCCTCGGCGGTGTGCCGAATCCGTATCTGCCCGCGTCGCAATGGGGTTGGCAGATCGACCCGGTCGGGCTGCGGATCGTCCTGAACCAGTATTGGGACCGCTGGCGCAGGCCGTTGTTCATCGTCGAGAACGGCCTGGGCGCACGCGACGAACTCGTCACGATCGACGGTGCGCCCACCGCCCTCGACGACTACCGGATCGACTACCACCGTGAACACCTGCGCCAGGTCCGGGCCGCGATCGGCGACGGCGTCGACGTCCTCGGCTACACCTCATGGGCGCCGATCGACCTGGTGAGCGCCTCGACCGCGCAACTGAGCAAGCGGTACGGCTTCGTCTACGTCGACCGCGACGACGACGGCACCGGCACGCTGGAGCGGTACAAGAAGAAATCCTTCGACTGGTATGCCGGTGTGATCCGCAGCAACGGCGCCACCCTCTGACCGGATTCATCGACCCGTGCCTATCGGGAGAACCGCTATCGGGGACGACCGGCCAACACGCCGCCAGGGGTCGCCGTTGCCGCGTGCAGGGCGTCGCCCGCGGCCACCCCGGCGACCTCGATCGCCCAGGCCACACAGTCCGCGAGCGTGGCGACGCTGCCGGCGATGACACCGCCGTCGCGCAGCCGGGCCACACCCTCGCGGACCGCCACCGGCCGGCCTCCCAGCGAGTAGTCGCCGTCGCCGAGGCCGGTGGCAGACATCGCGTCGGACACCAGCGCGATGGCCTGCGGCCCGACCAGCTCGAACACCATCCGGACGACCTCGGGCGCCAAATGCACTCCGTCCGCGAGGAGTTCGACGACGAGCTCCCCGCGACCGGCCAGGGTCAGGGCGGCCGCCACTGGCCCGCCGGAGCGGTGGTGCAGCGGCGGCATACCGTTGAACAGATGCGTCGCCAGCGCAGGTGCACCGACCACGGAGCAGGTATGCCGGACAGCGATCGTGAATTCTGCCGCCGTGCAATCGGTATGACCGAACGCCGGCCGAATCCCGCACTCCGCCAAGGTGTCGATCAGCCGCATCGCTCCCGGCAACTCCGGTGCCAGGGTCCACTGCACGATGGCGCCCGGCGCGCCGGAGGTGGCCGCCACGTCCACGAGACGCCGCACCAGATCCGGGTCGGGAAGCGAGAGACACCTCGGGTCGTGAGCCCCGCGCCGCCCGTCGGCGAGGAACGGCCCCTCCAGGTGTATGCCGGCCAGCGTCCCGTCCGCGACGAGCGGCGCGAGCACGCCCACCTGGCGCGCGAGTTCGTCTGGAGCCGCGCTGACCAGGGATGCGACCACGCGACCGGTGCCGCGCGCCCGGTGATGGGCCGCCGCAATGCGCGTACCGTCGGTATCGACGCCGAATTCCGCGCCGAGGGCGCCGTGGCAGTGCAGATCGACCAGTGGCACGACTCCAAGAGTAGGACGCGAGGAACGAGGAGGAACGATGAGGGTTCGGGGCCATCGCGGGAGAGCTGTGATCGTGGGTCTGGCTCTGCTCGGCGGCTGCGTCGCCGCACCCGCGACCGCCCCGGAGAGCAGCACCACGGGCAGACCCGGGCCGCCGCCGGCGACCAGCGCGGGGCTGAACGGCGACCAGGCCAAGGACCTGGCCACGACCCTGCTCGGCGACCTCGAAACCGGCAACCGGTCGACGACCCTGGCCCGGTTCGATCCGACCATGCGCGCGGCTCTCGACGATGCCACCCTGAAGGAGGCGTGGGACAAGACGGTCGCCCCGCTGGGCGCCTATCGCCGGGTCGTCGGCGCCACGGCCACCACGAAGTCCGGCCTGCAGGTCGTGACGGCCCTATCAGAGCACGACAAGGCATACCTCAAAGCGCTGTTCTCGTTCGACGCGACGGGACAGATCGCCGGGCTGTGGTTCGATGTGGCCGCGCCCTCTGACCTGGCCGGGCTCGGGGTGGCGACGACGGCCACCGCCACCGGGACGCACGGGGTCGACACCGCCGTCGAGGTCGGACCGCACCGGCTCGGCGGAACCCTGGTGCTGCCGAACGGGACGCGCAAACCCATCGTGGTCCTCTTCCTCACCGGATCGGGACCGCAGGACCGGGACGAGACGATCGGGGCGGCGCGCAACAAGCCGTTCCGCGATCTGGCCGACGGGCTCGCGGCGCGCGGGATCGCCAGCCTGCGCGTCGACGACCGCACCTACGCGGCGCCGGAAAGCCTTGGGGCGCACTACACCCTGGACGACGAGTACTTCGCAGACGCGGCGGCGGCCGTCGCCCTGCTCCGGGCCCGCCCCGAGCTGGCCGGCTACCGCGTGTTCGTCCTCGGCCATAGTCTCGGCGGTGTCGTCATGCCCAAGGTCGTCGCCGACAATCGCCTGGCCGGCGGCATCTCGTGGGCCGGGACCCCCCGCTCGCTGTGGGACCTCGTGGCCGACCAAACCGTGGCCGCCATCGAGTCGGCGACCGGCAAGACGGCGGCCGAAAAGCAGGCCATGACTGCCAAGGCCCGGGCCTGGACGACCTCGACGAAGGCCATGACCGACCCCAATGCCGCCTCCGTCGACGGGCTCGCGGCGTCCTACATCGTCAGCGTCAACAAGCTGGACCAGGCCAAGACCGCCGCCGCCCTGACCGTGCCGCTGCTCTTCCAGCAGGGCGGCGCCGACTTCCAGGTCTCGCCAACAACGGATTTCGGCCGATGGCAGACACTCCTCGCCGGGCGCTCGAACGTCACCTTCAAGCTGTATGCCGGTCTGAACCATCTGTTCATGCCGACCACCGGGCTGCGCACCGTGGCCGACTACGACAAGCCCGCGCACGTCTCCGACGCCGTCATCGCGGATCTGGCCGGCTGGCTGGAAAGGGTGTCGGACTGAGCCGACCGGGTCAGCTCGACAGCGGGCCGAGCTGGTAGGTGGCTAGGACGCGCACCGCGCGGCCCACGGTGCCGTGCTGCGCGACGAACTGCGCGGTGCCGTCGATCCCGCAGATCCCGAGGATGCGATCGCGCCCACCGAGATGCTGGTCGATCCACGAGGTGAGGTCGTAGACACTGCCGTTGACGATCGTCCAGCAGCTGGTCGCCGAATTGTGTTGGGCGACGGCGGCCTTGGTGTAGCCGGCCGCCGGGACGGGCGGGCCTGACGTGGTCGTGGTCGCCGGGGGGGTGGTCGTCGTGGTCGGTGGGCTCGACGTCGCCGTTGTGGTGGTCGGCGTCGACGACGGCGTCGTCGATGGCGTCGCGTTGTCGCTCGACGCCGGGGCGCCGACGGCGTTCGTCACGACCCCGCCCCAGACGGCTTGAGCACCGGTGTGCCCGGTCAGCACGGTCAAGACGATGGTGCCGACGGCCAAGGCGGCCGTCGCCAGGCCGAGCAGTCGGGGTAGCGCCTCGGGCTGCTGGGCCGCGCCCGCAGCGCCGCCAATGCCGCCGGCGCCGCCGGCGCCCACACGAACCCGGTCCGCCCGGCGCTGCAGGAGGAACCACCCGGCGGCGACGACGAAGAGTGCCGCCGCGACGAGTGGGAGCACGTCGCCGTAACGGGCGTGGTCTTGCGGTTCGCCGACGTGGTGGGCCAGCGCCTCACCGGACTCCTTGGCCACGACCGCGGCCACCGTGCCCACGGCGAGACCCACCAGAGTCAGCCAGCCGAACCGGGCCCGCCAGGGACGGACGAAGACGAGAACCGCCATACCGAGCGCGGATAGGGGGAGCACGATCACCGCCAGGTGCACCACGAGCGGATGAATCGGCAAGCCCCCGAACGAATCAAACAGGCCGCCCTCCGCGGCCAGCGAAATCACCATGGCTCTGGTCTACCTCATCAACCTGATTGAATCCTCAAGAACACGCTAACTGCACGTCAACGACCACGTCACGCCAGGTTCAGGTCGCGCCGGGTCACAACCGCGGATCGACCGGCTCGGACTCCAGTGCCAGCACGGCGAACACGGCTTCGTGGACCCGCCACAACGGCTCCCCACGGACCAGCCGAGCCAGCGACTCCAGTCCGAGGGCGTACTCCCGGATCGCCAGCGACCGCTTCCGGCCGAGCTGTCGCTGCCGCAAGCGCTCCAGATTCTCCGGCCGCAGGTAACTCGGGCCGTAGATCATCCGCAGATACTCCCGCCCGCGGACCTTCAGGCCCGGCTGCAGCAGCGCCCCGCGACCGGTGACCCCGCAATTGGCGAGCGGTTTGACGACCATCCCCTCGCCGCCGGCGGCCGTCAGGTCCTCCCACCAGAGCGTGCCCGCCTCGACCGATCCAGTGTCGTTCACCGACACGACCAGCCGCGCAGTCGGCCGAAACAGCTCCGGATCGGCCTGCACGAGTCGGTCGGCGATCGCCAGATGCCACAGGTTGTCCCGTTCCTCGAAGGTGGCCCCCTCGGCGGCCAGGACCTGGAACGGGGCGAGCTGGACGCCGTCCAGCCCGGCTGTCGCCCAGGCATACCGGCGCCAGACCCGGTCGTATGCCTGGACGTCCGACTCAGCGGCACGGACCCGCCCAAGCAGCTCGTCCACGGGAAGGCCACGGGAGGCGGCACGTTCGACCACGTCGACCGCCGCCGGCAGGGCCAGGGAGCCGGCCGCCCCGACGGCGGCATACTGCTGGCGCAGCAGTCCCTCGGCCTTGAGCGACCACGGCAAGAGTTCGGCGTCGAGGATCAGCCAGTCCGACGCCAGCTCCTCGAAGACCCCGGCCCGCGACGCGGCGGCTCGCACCCGCGCCAGGAGCCGGTCCGTGAGGGCGCGGTCGAGCGCCGTCCGGCCGGTCCGGGTGTAGGCCGCGCCCCCGTCGGCGCGCAGGTAGACCACGACGCGGGAGCCCATGTGCTTCTCCTCGCACACGACGTCGGTGACGCCCCA
This sequence comes from Dermatophilaceae bacterium, assembly GCA_039812545.1. Taxonomy (GTDB): domain Bacteria; phylum Actinomycetota; class Actinomycetes; order Actinomycetales; family Dermatophilaceae; genus JBDIAR01. Next base: position 12,539 of record JBDIAR010000028.1, read on the forward strand.
CTCGGCATACTGCGCAAAGGCTTCGGCGGGATGCTCCAGATAGCCGTCGCGCTGCGACGAGGCGACGGGGGACATCGTCGGCGGCAGATAGGGCACGAGTGCCGGGGGCAGCGCGAACCGGCTGATCACCTCCAGGGCGCCGGCGGCCTGGTCGGCACCGATCGTCACCCGGCCCAGGCGCGCCGTCTCGACGGACCGACGCCCCAGAACATCATCGAGCCGAAGCTCGTCCGGAGCGCGTTCGGGACCGGTGGGAGCTGCGAGCGGCCGTTTCGGCTCGTAGTACATCTGGCGGGCGGGGACCTGAACCGTCTCCCGTTCGGGGTACCGCAGCGCCGACAGTGAACCGCCGAACACGCAGCCGGTGTCGAGACAGATGGTGTCGTTGACCCACTCCAGTTCCGTCGTCGGCGTGTGCCCGTATGCCACGACCGCTCGTCCGCGGTACTCCTGAGCCCACGGATAGCGCACCGGCAGGCCGTATTCGTCGGTCTCGCCGGTCGTGTCGCCGTAGAGCGCGAAGGAGCGCACCCGGCCCGAGGCCCGACCGTGATAAGCCGCCTTCAGGCCGGCGTGCGCCACGACGAGTCGCCCGTCGTCGAAGACGAGATGGGAGACCAGGCCGTAGCACCAGGCCCGGACTTCGCCGCGGAATTCGGTTGTCTCCTGGTCCAACTCGGCCAGCGTCGTCTCCAGACCGTGGCTCACCGTGACCTGTCGGCCGTCGAGGGCACGGACCAGCTTGGCCTCGTGATTGCCGGGCACCGCGAACGCGTGACCGGCCCGGGTCATCCCCATCGCCAGCCTCAGCACCCCGACGGATGACGGCCCGCGGTCGACCAGGTCGCCCACGAACACGACGGTCCGGCCCTGTGGGTGGACCGCGTCGACGGGACGGCCGAGCTCATCGGAGCTGACGGCATACCCGAGGTCGGTCAGGAGTTGGACGAGTTCGTCGAGGCAGCCATGGACGTCGCCGACGATGTCGAACGGGCCGGGCAGGTCGCGTCGGTCGTTGAGCAGCGGCTCCCGGACGATCGTCGCCTCGGGGACATCCTCGGGCCTGCGCAGGACATGGACCGTCCGGAAGCCTTCGCGCGCAAGCCCTTTCAGGGACTTCTTGAGTTGGGCATGCTGGCGGCGGATGACGTGGTCGCCGAAGTCCCGGTCGGCCCGTCCGCGATTGTGGCCGATTGCCACGGTTTCGCCGACGTCGAGGACGATCGCGACGGGCAGGACGTCGTGCGCCTTGGCCAGCTCGACCAGTTGACGCCGCCCCTCACGACTGACATTGGTCGCGTCCACGACGGTCAGCAGCCCACGGGCCAAACGCTTTCCGGCGATGTAGTGAAGCACGTCGAAGGCGTCAACCGACGCGGACTGGTCGTTCTCGTCCCCGGCGACCAGGCCGCGGCAGAAGTCGGAGCTGATCGTCTCGAAGGGCGCGAAAGCGCTCGCCGCGAAGGTCGACTTGCCGGAGCCGGACACACCGACCAGAGCGACGAGGCACAGCCGTGGGACGCGGATCTCCACTATCTCGCCGCCGTCCGGGTGAAGAGGGCGAGCTGGGTGGGCGGCCCCACCTCGGGGTCGACCTCGCCGACCGGGCGATGCTCGACGTCGTAACCGTGGGCGCGTCCCATCCGTGCGACCCAGTCGCCGAACTCCGTTCTGCTCCATTCGAATCGGTGGTCGGCATGCCGGAATGCACCCGCCGGTATGCCGTACCGGACGTTGTACTCGGCGTTGGGAGTGGTCACCACGACGGCCGCGGGTCGTGCGGCGCCGAAGACATTGCGCTCGACGGCGGGCAGCCGATCCGGATCGACGTGCTCGATCACCTCGACGAGCAGTAGGGCATCGAAGCCCGCCAACGAATCGTCCCGGTAGGCCAGCGAGGACTGGCGTAGCGTGACCCGTTCTCGCCGCCGATCCGAGAGCCGGTCCAGCTCGAGGCGTCGCGCCGCCCGGTCCAGTGCGGCGACGGAGACGTCGACGCCCACGATCTCGGCGAAGGCCGGGTCGGCGAGCAGCGCCGCGAGGTAGAAGCCCTCGCCGCAGCCGGCGTCGACCACCCGGTGCGCGCCGACGTCGCGTAGGGCCCGGAGCACCTCATCCCGGCGGATCGCCTTCAACGGCAGACTTTTCGGTGCCTCTGCGGGTCTCTCGTCGCAGGGTTCCGCATCGCTGTCAGCCTGCCCCGACAGATCGGCGACGCCGTCGTCCAGTGCGGCCAGCCGGGCAGCCGCGTCGAGCTGCTCGCTCGCGGCTCGGACGTACCGTCCTTGGTCGGCGAGGTTGCGGCGCAGGATGAGGTCGCGGTGCGGATGGTCGGACAGCCAACCCTCGCCGCGGCGGACGATCTTGTCGACCTCGTCCGGGCCGACCCAGTAGTGCTTGCCGTCGTCCAACGCCGGAAGCAGAACGTAGAGCTGCGCCAACGCGTCCGCCAGCCGGGACAGCCCGGTGAGCCGCGTGTCGACGTACGGCGCCGGCCCCCAACCGAATTCGTCGGCGAGCCGCACCTCCCGGGCATCGACTCGCCAGCCGAGCGGCTCGAACAGGGCACGAACAAGTGCCGCCCCGGCCAGCCCGCCGGCGCCCCCGGCGCCACCGGTCGCCCGGGCCGGCAGGGCGGGCAGGTAGATCTCCAACGGGATGGGGATGTCGACGAGGTCCGGCCGGGCCGCGCAGCGCCCGCCCAAGGCCGTGCCGAAGACCCGGCCGAGGGCGACGGCGAGCAGCGAGGAGGCGGCATACGGACGGTCGTTGACGTACTGACCCAACACAAAGCCGCCGACTGCTCCGGGACCGCCGCGGACCAGGGAGACCGGATCGACTTCGAGCAGGAGTGCTGCGGTGCAACGGCTTTCGTCGGCTTCGGGATAGCAGACCGTGGCGCGCCCGATCGACAGGTCGAAGGTGTGCACCTTGTCCGGGTGCTTGTGCAGCAGGTAGCCCAGGTCGGTCGCGTTCGCGGCCGTGGACGTCACGGTGAGCAGCACCCCGACATTATGGCACTCGTCAGCTGCGGGCCACCGGCCTCGGATCGTCCAGGAAGTCCACCGTGGGAACGAAGAAGAGCGCGCCGGTCACCGGCGTGGAGAAGTCGAGGATGCGATCGGTGGTGCCCGGCGGATTGCCGATGAACATGTTGTGGAGCATCTGCTCCGTCACACCAGGGTTGGCGGCATAGCCGATGAAGAAGGTGCCGAACTCGTCCGCGCCCACCCGCCCGAACGGCATATTCGCCCGCAGGATCTGGCGCTGCGTGCCGTCGGACTCCTCGATGGTGTTGAGCGCGACGTGCGAGTTTGCCGGTTTGACGTCGTCGGCCATCTCCACGTCGTCCAGCTTGCTGCGGCCCATGGCGCGTTCCTGCTCCTCGACGGACAGGGCGTTCCACGCCGTCAGGTCGTGCAGGTACTTCTGCACGATCACGTAGCTCCCACCGGCATACACCGGATCCTCGTCGCCGATCAGGGCGGCCCGCAGGGCTGCGGCGGCTTCCGGGTTCTCGGTGCCGTCCACGAAGCCGAGCACGTCGCGTTCGTCGAAGTACGTGAAGCCGTGCACCTCGTCGACGATCCGGCCGAGGCCGTTGAGGCGAGTGGCGAGCAATTGGGCCAGGGCGAAGCAGAGGTCCATCCGGTTCGCGCGCAGGTGAAAGAGCAGGTCGCCGGGCGTCGCCGGTGCCGTATGCCGGTCGCCGCGGATCTCGGCGAAGGAATGTAGGTGCAGCGGCCGGGTGTCGGCTCCGAACAACCGATCCCAGAGGGTCGCACCGATGCCGACGACGCAGTTCAGCCCGTCGGCGGGCGCCCGGAAGCCGACGCTGCGGGTCAATCCGGAAATGTCCGTGAGCACGTCGCGCACCTGCTGCTCGGCGCCCTCGTCGATGGTGACGACGAGGAAGATCGCTGCCGGCGTCAGGGGCGCGACGACCTGCTGGTTGGCCATTGCTTCACCGTCCTGGGCTGGACGGGACTGTCACGCCGACACTTTCGCCCACGTCGACCGGTGTCAAGGACCTACTGCGGGGTCCCGAGACTCGACCCCGGCCAGGTACGGGACCTCTCGTCATCCTCGCCGGCCACGCCTTCCAGGCCGGACGCGCCTTCCAGGCCGGACGCGCCGGCCTCCCAGCCCTCGCCGGACGGGCGGGCCCAAAGGTCCAGACCGGACAGTCCTCGAAGCGGCGTTCCGTCGCTCCAGTGCATCTCCTCACCGATATTGCGGCGGAAGGTGCGCAGCAGGTCCTCGGCCTCGGTACCGACGAGGTCGAGGAAGATGGTGACGACGAGCAGGATGGCCACGTTGTAGCACCGCCAGTGACGTGCGGTGAGATCGTCGTCGAACTGACGCAGCCGGGCCGCGAAGTCCGGCGCGAGCGCTCCGCCGTCGTCCAGCAGGACGCGGGCACCGACCCGCACGGCGATCATCGCGGTCGGGTCCCCGTCGAGCAGGAGGCTGTCATCGCGGTTGTGGGCGAGGAGTTCGAGCAGGGCCTCGTACCACCCCTGTTCGCAGGTGCCGCCGGCCGATCTGACCCGCTCGATCGCCGGCAGGGCGTACCGGCGAATCGTGGGGAAGGCCGCCACCGCTTCACCGCGGAGGGTGTTCAGGCTGCGGTACATCAACTCGGCGGAGTCCGGAGTGTCGAAGACCTCGTCGTCGAAGATCACGCACGAGGCGATGACCGCAGCCTCTTCGCAGACGGCATCCGGTGAGGGCACTCTCCCGAGCGCGAGGAGGCGGCCGATGACTCCGGTGGTCAATCCGAGAGCGAAAACAATGCCCTGATGTACGTCCGGTCGGCCCGTGGCCGCCGAGATGTCCTTGGCGCACTCCTGGCCGACGCCGTAGGCGTCGGCGACGACAATGGCCGGGTCGAGATGGGCGGTGCGCATCCCACCCGCGGCGAAGCACACGAGTCGCGGTGCGAAAGCCTCGATGCCAGAACGGATCGCCGTCGCATCGGGGCCTCCGGGTAGCGGAGCGCGGTCCGGATCGGTGAGTGCCGGCTTATGCCGGAGCTCGAGTTCGGCGAGCAGCGCGGTCCGGGCCAAGTCGGCCACCGGGAATCCGATGGCGTGCAAATGGCCGTGATCGCGCGGCTGTCCGGTAGCGGGACGACTCGACGTCGTCACTTTTTCACCTGCTTTCGTGGCATTTAACGATGTGCTGATCTGACGAATGAAAATGCCCTGCTCATTGTGGACGATATCTCGCGGCGCGATGGCTCTGCCGGTCTTTGGCGGCCCGTTACCCATTCGTCATAAAGGACTGTTGGGCGGTTGCTGCGCGCTCGTGGCCGGAACCTCCTGCGGATGTGGTTGGGCGATCGCACGGGCTACGGCAGAGTTGGGGGATGACCCGTGACGTGGACCGGTCGTATGCCCCCTCGGCGCTGCCTCGGGCGGCAGCTGGCACCGGCAACCCGACGTGGCAGTTACCGGCATACGAGAGGACAGTCGATGAGCGAAACGCTGGACCCGCTGGTCAAAGCTCGGGTGAAGGAGGCGCTGTTGGCGCAGGCTCGCGAGCGCCGTGCCGCGTTGACCGAATCCGCCGCCGCCGAGGCCGCCGCGGCAGAGGTGGACCAGGATTCGTCGTTCTCGATCGACGACCTCTCACAGGCCGATGCCGCCGGCGACTTCACCGGCCTGCTGGAGGAATCCGCGGCGGCGCAGCAGGAGTGCATCGAACGGATCGAGAAGCTGGACTTCGGAGCCGCCTCCGTCGTGGGCCCGGGGGCGGTCGTCGGGTTCGGCGGGCAGCGCTTCGTCGTGGGGGTCGGCGGCGTGGACCTCGAGTGCGACGGGGTCGCCTACCAGGGGATCAGCACCGGCTCCCCGATCTATCGGGCGATCGACGGGCTGGCGCTCGGAGACAGCTTCGAGTTCCGCGGCCGGACGCACCGCATCGAGCTCCTCGGCTGAGGTCACCGGGTGAGCGAGCCCACCGCCGACGTCGAACTGACCATGGCCGAGTTGCGAGCCGTGGCGGCGTATGCCGCCGCGTGCGCCGAGCCGGCCCTGGTGCTCTTCGAGCGGGCCGTCCCCGACGACCCGCGCCCGGCGGCGGCGCTGGCGGCGGCTCGGGAATTCGCCGAGGGCGCGCGCAGGTCACGACTCCAGCGGGTCACCGCGGTGGCGGCGAACCGCGCCGGCAAGGAGGCGCCCACCCCGGCCGCCGCGCACGCGGCCTACGCGGCCGGCGCCGCCGCGGCCGCGGCATACCTGCACCCGCTCGCCCGGGCGACTCAACTCGGCCACATCCTCGGCGCGGCCGCACACGCGGCCCGAGCCGCCGAAATCGACCAGGGCGAGGACCCCGTCGTGGCCGAGTACCTCATCACCGCCTCGGCCGCTCGCGCCCACGCCGTGGTTCGCGCGGTATTGGATCGCTATCCGCGGGCACCCAAGGGCCGCAGTCGAATCGCGGCACTCACGCACCGGCTCGACAGCCTGCTTCGCGACCCGCCACCCCCGCCTCGGATGGTCGATGATCCCGGGCCGTTCTTCCACGGCACGCGCGCCGACCTGCGCCCGGGTGACCTGCTGACCCCGGGCCTGCGGTCGAACTACGGGTCACGGCGAACGGCCAACCACGTGTACCTCACCGCGGGTCGCGAGGGAGCGCCGCTGGCGGCCGAACTCGCCCTCGGCGACGGGCCGCCGCGGGTCTACCGGGTCGAGCCCCTTGGCCGCATCGAGGACGACCCGAACGTCACGGACAAGCGTTTCCCCGGCAATCCGACGCGGTCCTATCGCACGCGCGAGGCCCTGCGGGTCGTGGCGGAAGTGCACGACTGGGAACCCCCGCCCGCCGACCTCGTGCACCGCCTGCGGACCCGGATGGGCGAACTGCGGGAGCTGGGCATCGAGGCGATGGACGACTGACGGCTCAGGCCCCGAACCCCAGTTCGTCGCTCCGGCTGACCAATTCACGCCGGCTGCTGACGCCCAGTTTGGCCAGGACCGCAGCCACATGGCTGTCGACAGTGCGAACGGACACGATGAGATGGCCGGCGATCTCAGCGTTCGTCATGCCCTGGGTGACCAGGCGGGCCACCTCCCACTGGCGTTGGGTCAGGCCGGCGGGATTATCCCTGGTGCTGGCGAGCGGTCCGCGCGGCACGTGAGCGACCCCGAGGGCCCGCAGTTCGCCGCGCACCGTGCGGGCCAGCGGCTCGGCACCGAGTTCGTCGAGTTCGGCCAGGGCGGCCAGCAGTTCCTCTGGGCGCCGGCTGTGCGTCAGTGCCACCGCGGCCTCGTAACGACACCCGGCGGCTCGCCAGACCTGCGCCGCCTCCCGCCATCGACCCAGCCGAAGCAGCGAGCAGGGCTCGTCGGCGATGTCGGAGGCCGGTGGTGGCTCAAGGGGTTCGTCGGTGAGCTGCTGGAGCCAGTATGCGAGTTCGGCGCGCACCGGGGGTGTGCCCCGTTCGTGAGCGAGCCGGTATGCCGTCCAGACGGCTTCCAGCGCACTGCTCGGATCGCCGGCCAGGACCGCCGCCTCCGCCAGGGCCGCAGCCGCGGGCCCGATCCGCTGACACTCCCCGGTAGCCTGCGCGATCGTCCAGGCCTCGCGTAGCTGATCGACCGCCGACGACTCTCCTCGCCGGGCTCCCAGCCGGCCGATGACGACGAGGGCGGCACATCTGATCGGCGGCGACCCGTCGGCCGCAAAGGCCGCCAGCGCAACCACGTCATCCCACCTGCCGGTACCGAAACGAACCATCGCCTTGATGAGCTGGAGGTAACGGGCAAAGGTCAGGAACTCCGCGCCCTCGGCCAGGTCGACGCCTGCGGTGGCGTGCGCCTCGGCCGCCGCGAAGTCCAGTCGTTCGAGATCGTGCCAGGCCAGGTTCACGTAGGCCCGACAGGCGTGTTCGGGTTCGTCGGCCGCAAGGGCGACGTCCAGGCTCTCCTCCAGAGCGGCATACCCGCCGGGTCTACGCGTACGCAGCATCGCCAGGCCGAGATTGTTGAGCAGGTGCGATCGGGTGCCGGCGGCGATATCGGCCAACGCCAGGCCCTGTTCGGCCAGTGTGATCGCGTCCTCGTCGCGGCCGGCGAGCGCGAACAACTGCGCCTGGTTGCTCATCGCCATCGCCAGCAGGTCGGGATCCCCCGCGTCGGCGAGGACGACGCGCGCCTCCTCGCCGGCCGCTGCGGCACCGGCCGAGTCGCCGGCCCACCAGGTGAGCCGGGACAGCCAGCGCAGCGAGGCCCCGAGCGTGCGCGGGTCTCCACCGCGACGCAACTCCACGGCGCGACGCTGTGCGGCCACCGCGTCGGCGAACGGCGCATCGACGGTGTACGACTCGACGGCCAGGCTCTCCCACAGGTCGGCTTCCGCGGCGGGTTCGAGGTCGGGCCGCTGGTCGAGGACGAGCCGCAGGTGCGCGACTCCCTCGCGATGGGCCCCGGCCCGGATCGCCTCTCGGGCCGCCAGCGGACCGTAGGCGAGGATGGCGTCCCGGTCGCCGGCCTCCTTGGCGTGATGGACGACGCGGGGCAAGTCCAGGGGCGAGCGGGCCAGCAGGGCGTCGAGGGTCCGTCGGTTGGCCTCGACCCGGCGGGCGGCGGGCATGGCCTGCAGGACGGCTCGGCGGGTGAGTTCGTGCCGGAAGATCACCCGCCCGTCGACGATGGTGAGCAGGCCGTTCTCCTCCGCCGCCGCGACCGCGGACAGCCCACCCGGCACCACCGCGTCGATGAACCACGGTTCGGCGGCCGAGGGGTTGACCGCCAGCTGCGCGACGGCCGCCAGCAGAGACTGGTCGAGGCGGGCCAGTCGAGCCGCGACCGCGTCGGCAATCGTCAGCGGCACCGAGTCGACATCGCCGGTGGCGACGAGTTCGGTCACGAAGTAGGGATTGCCGGAGGTGACACCGAAGAGCCGGTCCGCGTCGACGCCCCTCGCGGCACTCAGGGCGCGAACCGCCTTCAGGCTGAGCGGTGCCGGCCGTACCCGCCGGACGGTCGCGACCCGCGCGGCCAAACCGAGCAGTTGCCGCAGTGGGTGGTCGACTCCGAGGTCGTCGTCGCGGAACGTGAGGATGACGACGAGGGGTAACGCCGCCAATCGCCGGATGACGTGACTGAGCACGTCGAGAGTGGCGTCGTCGGCCCAGTGCACGTCCTCCACGACGAAGACCGTCGGTCGGCCGCCGGAACCGAGGTCGGCCAGCGCGGCATCGAGCACGGCGCCTCGGTCGCCGGACCGCAGCGCAGCGGCCAGCGTCGGCCCCGTGTCCGCGCTCACGTCGCGCAGCGGCCCGAGGACACGTGGAGTCCCGAGGCTGTCACACCAACCGACGAGCAGCCGACCGCCCGCGGGAACGAGTTGCGGGAGCCGGGCGATCAGCGCCGACTTGCCGATCCCGGCCTCCCCGGCGACGAGCACGACCGAGCCCCGCGCCTCGGCCCCGTCCTCCAGGGCGGCGGCGAGGGTGGCCAACTCGGCCTCGCGCTCCAGCAGCATCGACTCCACCGCTTCGAGTGTGACAGCAGTCACGGACGAGCGCAGGTGGCCGGGCACCGCAGCGGACGGTCTCGGTAACCGATGGCCCCGAATTCGGTAGTGCTCTCTCGTCAGATCGGCCCGCGCCACCGATGTCACCGCAGACCCGGACGCCGTTGACTGGTCGGGCCGGACGGTCCGGTGGCAGCCGTGGCCCGCCCACGGCATACGAAGGGAGCACAACCATGTCCGGCAAGGCGGCGATCACCATCACCACGGGACTCGACGACGCCGAGAAGGTGACCGTGGCACTTCTCATGGCCGTGGCGGCGGCCGAATCGGGGCACCCGACCCTGACCTTCCTCGCCAAGGAGGCCGTTCGTCTCGCGGTCGACGGCTTCGCTCGGGGCGTGGCCTGCGACGGGTGTCCGGCCATCACCGCCTTGCTGGAGCGGTATGCCGGGGCCGGCGGGCGTTTCATCGTCTGCGGGCTGTGCGTGAGTGCCAAGCAGATCGAGCCGGCGACACTGGCCGGCAACGCCGAGGTCGCCGGGACCGTGCAGTTCTGGGAGTGGATCGGTGACGGCGCGACGACGTTCAGCTTCTGACCGAGCCGGAGTCATCGGGCCAGAGCGGTCGTGATCATGGTCGCGAACTCGGCAGCGGCGGCATCGGCCGCCCGCCGGTCGCCGTCCAGGAGCAGGTTGAAGATCAGGCCCTGGCCGACGGCGAGCGTGAGCCGCGCCAATCGCCGCTCGATTCGCCTCTCTCGGAGTGCGTTTGGAGCACAGCGTCGACGTTGTCGACTACCTGAAGACCGCGTTCGACGCCA
>JBDIAR010000029.1:0-22113 GCA_039812545.1 Dermatophilaceae bacterium
TGCCCTTGCCCTTGCCCTGGCCGAGGCCGTCTCGTTGGCGGATGGTGGTTCGACCATGGTGGTCCGGCGATGAGTCTGGGACGCACGCCATCGGTCGGCGTCACCGGAGTGTCCGGTTTCCTCGTCGAGGTCGAGGCCGAGATCGGTTCCGGATTGCCGAGCTTCACGATCATCGGGCTGGGCGATCGGGCCATCTCGCAGGCGCCTGATCGGGTGCGTGCCGCCTGCCGGCACAGCGGCTGGTCGGTCAGTCAGAAGCACGTGACGGTGAACCTGTCCCCGGCCGGGATCGCCAAGTCGGGGACCGGCTTTGACGTGGCGATCGCGCTGGCGGCACTTGCCGCGGCCGACGTGATGCCCGCGTGGACGATCGACGGCATCGTCCACCTCGGCGAACTGGGCCTGGACGGCACGGTCCGGCCGGTTCCCGGGATCCTGCCGGCGGTCATCGAGGCTCGGCGCCTCGGAATGCGCGAAATCGTGGTCCCCGCCGCCAACGCGGCCGAGGCCCGCCTGGTCGGCGGCGTCCGGGTCCGACCCGCCACCCGGCTGGCCTCGCTGGTCGCGGGGTACCGCGCCAAGGCGCGCGGCGACACCGTCCCGGACGACCCGGAACCCGAGTGCGCCTCACCGGCCGAGGAACCGGTGCCGGATCTGCGCGACGTCCTCGGTCAGGAAGCCGCGCGACTCGCCCTGGAGATCGCGGCCGCGGGGGGCCACCATGTCTTCTTCCTCGGGCCGCCCGGCGCCGGCAAGACCATGCTCGCCGAACGACTGCCGGGGCTGCTGCCCAGACTCTCCGACGCCGAGGCGTTGGAGGTGAGCGCGATTCGTTCCATCGTGGATCCACCCGGGCGGCATCGGGGGCTGCAGCTGCGGCCACCGTTCGAGGCACCCCACCACGGCGCCTCACCCGCCTCGATCGTGGGCGGCGGCACGGGCCACATCCGGCCGGGCGCGGTGACCCGGGCTCACCGGGGCGTTCTGTTCCTGGATGAGGCCCCGGAGTTCGCACCCGCGGTCCTGCAGTCCCTTCGGCAGCCGCTGGAGTCGGGCCGGGTGGTCGTGCACCGGGCCCGGGAGAGCGTCGACTTCCCCGCGGCCTTCCAACTGGTCATGGCCGCCAACCCGTGCCCGTGCGGGATGCTCGTCGGCAAGGGCGCGGACTGCATCTGCAGCGTGCCGCGCCGACGCGGCTACCTCGCGCGACTGTCCGGCCCACTCCTGGATCGCGTCGATCTACAGGTGCCGGTCAGCGCCCCGTCGCGAGCCGTTCTCGCCGGCACGCCGGGGGAGTCGACGGCGGCGGTGCGCGAGCGGGTGTTGGCAGCGCGCGAACGTCAGGCGGTCCGCTGGAGCGGTATGCCGTGGGCCGCCAATGCGCGGGTCCCCGGACCGGTGTTTCGTTCGGTCTCCTGGCGGCTGCCGCCGGCTGCGCTGGGAGCACTGACGACGGCATACGAGCACCACAAGGTGACGATGCGGGGGTTCGATCGGTGTCTGCGGGTGGCTTGGACCCTGGCGGACTTACGCGGGGCGGCCCGACCCGACGGCGACGATGTTGCCCTTGCTTTGGGGATGCGTCACAGCCTGCCAACGGCGGCTTAGCGCAGACGGCGGCGTAGCCGAGACGGAGGATGACGAGGCGAATGGAGTTGACCTGACCATGACGAAACCTGTTGCGACAGAGGACCGAACCGTCGACGAGGAGGACCGGCTCGCCCGGCTGGCACTCTCGGCCGCCGCGCTTCCCGGCGACACCGCGGTCGCCGCACTCGTGGCGTCCCTCGGCGCGGCCGAGGCGATGCGTCGATTGCGCGGTGCCGGTGGCCGGGACCTCGATGCGCTCGGGGTCGGTCCCGCCACGGTGCACCGGCTCCGAGAGGTGAACCCCCGACGGTTGCTGGAGATCGCCGCCGCCCTCGGGGTGCGGATCGTGACCCCGCAGGACGCGCAGTGGCCGAGTGGTCTGCTCGACCTGGCCGCGCCTCCGTTGGCCCTGTGGGTGAAGGGACCGCTGGACCTGGTCGAGTTGCAGCGGCGTTCGGTCGCGGTGGTCGGATCTCGCGCGTGCACGGCATACGGTGCCGAAACCGCCCGTGAACTCGGCGCCGGGATCGCCGCGAGCGGTCGGGTCGTGGTGTCCGGCGCGGCGTTCGGGATCGACGCGGCAGCGCATCGCGGGGCGCTGGCCGTCGACGGGCCCACCATCGCGGTCCTCGCGTGCAGCATCGATCGGGCCTACCCGCAGGCCCACGCGGGCCTCATCGACACCATCGCGGAGTCGGGCGCCGTCATCAGCGAATCACCACCGCCGCAGTACCCGCGCCGTCATCTGTTCCTGCTCCGTAATCGGCTCATCGCCACGATGACGGCGGGAACGGTCGTCGTGGAGGCGGGGTTCCGATCCGGGGCACTCAACACCGCCCGTACGGCCGACGACCACGGCCGGGTCGTCGGCGCCGTTCCCGGTCCGGTCTCCAGTCCGGCGTCCGCCGGCTGCCACCAGTTGATCAGAGACGGTCGTGCCGTCCTCGTGACCGACACCGCAGAGGTTGTCGATCTGGTCGGCGACCTGTCCGTCGATGCGTGCGGGCGCGGTTCGGGTGAGGCTCGGCCGCATGACGGCCTGGGCGATCGGGCCGCCCGGGTCTTCGACGCCGTCCCCGTGCGTGCACCGGCGGCACTCGACCAGATCGTCGCCCTGGTCGGGCTGGGCACGGCCGAGGTGTGGCGCGCCCTCGGCGACCTCGAGGCACGCGGGCTGGCCATCAGGGACGAGGCAGGAGGCTGGAGCAAGGCCCTTCACGCCAGGACCTGACGGCGCGCCCGCCGGGTGCTTGTCCACGGCGGTTTCGAGTGCGACGGTTGGGCCGTGACAGCGACGTGCTCCGGTGCCGTCGCGCAGACGGGGTGAGTCGCAAAGACGGGGTGATGGGTTGAGAACCGGCGAGGGCGGCGGCGATGGCTGGGGGCTCGAGGAGTTCGCCGCGCACCTCTGCCTGGAACGCAGTCGCTCGGCCCACACCCGTCGCGCGTACCTGGGCGACCTGACCGGCCTGATCGAACACGCCGCCGGAACGGGCGCGCATCAGCCGCACGAGGTGCGCCTGTCGACGCTGCGGTCCTGGCTGGCCGCGCAGCTGGCGGCGGGCGCCGCTCGATCGACCCTGGCCCGCCGGGTCGCCGCCGTTCGGACCTACTTCGGATGGGCCGTGGCCACCGGCCGGGTGTCCGGCGATCCCTCGGTCCGACTCGTCGCCCCCCGCCCCGATCGGGCGCTGCCCCCGGTCCTACGGTCGGGACAGGCGACGGCGCTGATGGAGGTGGCCGCGCTGGCGGCCGACGACGGCGACCCCGTCCGGATCCGGAACAGGGCGATGCTCGAGCTGCTGTATGCCAGTGGGATCCGCGTCGGGGAACTCGTCGCCGTCGACGTGGACGATGTCGACTTCGGCCGCGATGTCGTGACGGTGACCGGGAAGGGCGACAAACAGCGGGTGGTGCCGTTCGGCAAGCCCGCACGGGCGGCCCTGCACGATTGGCTGACGGCCCGGTCGGAACTCGTGACACCGACGAGTGGGCCCGCACTCTTCCTCGGTCGGCGCGGGCGTCGGGTCGACCCACGCCAGGTCCGGTCCGCACTCCACGAGGCCCTGCGCCATGTGCCCGACGCGCCGGACCTCGGTCCCCACGGGCTTCGGCATACGGCGGCCACGCACCTGCTCGACGGCGGCGCGGACTTGCGGGCGGTCCAGGAACTCCTCGGGCACGCCAGCCTCGCGACCACCCAGCTCTACACCCACGTCTCGGTGGACCGGCTGAGGGCGAGCTATCGACAGGCCCACCCGCGAGCCTGACCGGCACCGGTTAAGCCCGGGCCGCCCGGGTTCAACGGGTGGGCCACAACCGGACCGACCGCGGAGCGAGCAAGGCGAGCGGATCCAGGTAGGTGTCGCCGCGCAGGAGGCCCCAGTGCAGGCAGACGACCGGAACGCAGTGTCCCGGGTCGGAGCTGAGCCGCCCGATGGCCCGTCCCGCGGTCACCGTCGTGCCGACCGGGACGACTGCCGCTACCGGCTCCAGGGTGCTGCGCAACGACCCGTGGCTCACGACGACCACCGGACGATCGACGATCCGCGCGGCGAACGTGACGACGCCGTCGGCGGGTGCCAGGACGTCCTGCCCGACAACGGCCGCCAGATCGACGCCGCGGTGCCCGGGACCCCAGTGCTGCGCCGGAGGTTCGAAGCGACGCAGGACGACCAGCGCGCCGCCCAGTGGCGCGCGGAACGCTCCCGCCGGGGCCACCGCGCCCTCCCCGGCGCGCACGCTCGCCACCTGTGTCCAGGGTGCAGCCGGCTGCGGGGCCGCGCCTTGGACCGCCGCAACAACGCCGGCGCGGGTGTCGCCTCCCTTGGCGACTGCTCCCGCCCCGCCGGCAAAGGGTGCCGCCGGCCCGCCGGCCGCCGTCCCGCCTGCCGCGGCGGGCAGTGCCACAAGAGTCAGGCCGATCAGTGACCGCGCCGTTGTCGACAGGATGCTCGAAACAGAGAACAGGGGGGCAATGGTCATACTTCAGCCTCCCGACGTTCCCGCGTGATGGCGACCCGGGGAGTACCAGCCTGTGCAGGGACGCGTATGCCGCGTCAACCGGTGTGGATCGGTGGCCCCGGAGGAAGTCGCGACCCCGCCTCAGGAGCAGGCGGTCAGTTTGAACAGCCGATAGTGCGCCGTGCTGGCGACCTCCACGAACCCCGGTCGTCCGGGGACGGCGTCGATCCCTCGGGTGCGCTCCGGTTTGGACAGCCAGTACGCCCGGTCCGACACCAGCGCGTAGCCGACGCCCAAGCGCAGCGCCAACGGGCATACCCGGGGATCGCTCGTCGCCTCGGCCAGGTGAGCGCCGAGGTAGATCTGATCCTCGGTCCCGGTCGCCGGCAGCGTCCCGTACAACGTCGGACGACCGAACAGCGGATAGAGCAGGGCCGCCCCGGATTCCGGAACCGCGGCGATGACGGCCCCGGCTGGGACCGCCTCGGTGACCTTCCCGAGCTCGGCGATCATGCTTCGCGTCGCGATGGTCTGGTTCTCGAATTCGGGGTGGTAGTACCGGTTCACGAGGGACTCACGCGCCGACCACTGGGTGAACCCGGTCAGCAGCACCACCATGGCGACCGTGGCCCCGTCCGCCCACCCCGGCCGCGTCGACAACACCCGGCGGGAGACCAAGAGCCGCCGAACCCCCAATCCCGCGGCGACGACCAACGCGATCCCCGGGATCACGGCATACGCGGCGAGCCGGATCTTGTCGTTGTACCAGAACCCCGTTACGAGCCGGACGACATCGCCGCGCACGGATGCGCACAACACGTAGAGGACGACGCACGCCACCCAGCCCAGCACCACGGGGAAAATCCGCCGCCACCAAAGCGCGATGGCGACCGCGCCCAAGGTCAGAAGCACCACCGTCCCCCACTGGACGCTGTCCCACTGCACCCGCAGACCCGCCACATCGGCGAGCGCGGTCCACGCGCTTTGGGTGTCGTCCCAGGTATACGCCGCCGTCGAGGCCACCGCCGGCGAGATCTTCGGCGCGACGACGAGCGCGGCGGCCGAGCCGAGCACCAGGGCCGCCAGACCGAGCAGCGCCGATCGACGCCTGGGCCCGCGCAGGATCGTCACCAGCAGGCGCCACCCCACCCACACCGCGGCGAACACCGCGGCCATGACCAGGGCGTTCGGGTGGGCGAACAGCAATCCGGGCAGTGCCATGACGGACGCGATCACCGCCGACGCGCGGGTCACTCCGCCACCCTCCTGCGCGGTCACGCACGCGACCAGCCCGGCCAGGAAACCGGGCAGCAGCGCCTGGCCCAGCACATTCGGCCACAGCACCCCCCAGCCCAGCATGATCGAGGGGTATGCCGTGAACGAGGCGGCCGCGATGCCCGTCAGCAGCAAGGCCACCGGGCGCCACCCGAACAGTTGCCGACCCAGCGCCACGCACCCCAGCGGCCACGCCACGCAGACCGCCACCAGGGCGACGACATTGGCGAGGACGACCGGGTCGGCCGGGGCACCCAGCCCGACGGCGGCCGTCGCGATGGAGTGGAACGCCCCCGGATAGAACTGCCCTCCCGAAAAGGACGAACTCGCCCCGGTCTCCAGCGTCTGGCGGATCCGCGACAGGTGGAAGATGACGTCCGGGCTGTCGACGAGTTCGTCGGGACTGCCCATCCCCAGCGCAGCGGGCACCGCCACCAGCAGCGCCCCGAGCAGCATCGCCCCCGCGGCGGCCAGATGCGCACTGTCCGGTGGTCGGGGAATGTCCGGATCGTCCCGACCCACCCGCGTGGCGTCGACGACCCGGCCGGCGACGAAGGTAATGCCCAGCCCCGCGATGAGGACCGTGAGGATGCCCGCCGCACTCCACTGCAGACCGACGGCGGCCGCGCAACTGCTTCCGATGGCATACATCGCCGTGCTGAACAGCGGCGCCATTCCCCACAACAGCGTGCGTCGCAACCCGATGGCCCGGCCCATCAGCGCCCCGGGGATCACGAACATGGCGGCGACGAGCAGGACGGCGGGCATCGCCGAAAGCCAGGTCATGAACCGACTCGCCGCCTTGCCACTACCTCTCCCAGTCCGCTGGTCCAGCCGGAGCCGCTCGTCGCGATTCGTCCCCCCGAGCGTTCGAGCCGTAGACTGAGCCTACGGGATCGACCCAAGTCCGTACGCGGAACCAGGTCGTCCCGATTTCGCGCGTCTTCCGCCGATTTCCAACCGGGATCGGGGCGCACCACGGCAGTGCGTGGGTCTGCGGGTTTCGTCCGGTATGCCGGGCGTCGCCACCGGGGTCACGTCGGGGTGCGCATGCAGGCGCCAGGCAGGTATGCCGCTCGACCGGCACGTTCGCGTGTCGCCGGGCACCCGGCATACCGACGTAACTGACAACGACACAACGAGGAGGACAACGGCATGGCCGTCGTCACCATGCGCCAGCTCCTGGAGAGCGGCGTGCATTTCGGGCACCAGACCCGCCGGTGGAACCCCAAGATGAAGCGCTTCATCCTCACCGAGCGCAACGGCATCTACATCATCGACCTGCAGCAGTCGCTGACCTTCATCAACAACGCCTTCGAGTTCGTCAAGGAGACCGTCGCCCACGGCGGCACGGTGCTCTTCGTCGGGACCAAGAAGCAGGCTCAGGAGCCGATTGCCGAGCAGGCGACCCGGGTCGGTATGCCGTACGTCAACCACCGCTGGCTGGGCGGCATGCTGACCAACTTCAGCACCGTCTCCAAGCGACTGTCCCGCCTGAAGGAACTCGAGGCCATCGACTTCGACGACGTGGCCGGGTCCGGCCGGACGAAGAAGGAACTGCTGACCCTCAAGCGCGAGTACGAAAAGCTCACCAAGACCCTGGGCGGCATCCGCGACATGTCCCGCGTGCCGAGCGCGGTGTGGATCGTGGACACCAAGAAGGAGCACCTCGCGGTTGACGAGGCCCGCAAGCTGGGCCTGCCGGTCATCGCCATCCTCGATACCAACTGCGATCCGGACGAGGTGGACTTCGAGATCCCCGGCAACGACGACGCGATCCGTTCGGTCACCCTGCTGACCCGGGTCATCGCCGACGCCGTCGCCGAGGGCCTGGTCTCCCGGTCGACCGGCCGGTCCGGCGGCGACGCCGCGGCCGAGGAGCCGATGGCCGAGTGGGAGCGCGAGTTGCTCGCCCAGCACGAGGAGCAGGCCGCCACCCAGGCCGCCGTCGAAGCCGCCCCCGAGGCGAGCGTCGAGGCCAGCGTCGAGGCGAACGCCGAGCCGCTGACCGAACCCGGCCCGGTCGAGGAGGCCGCCCCGGTCGAGGCCGCCGCGATCGCCGAAGAGGCACCCGCTGCCGTCGAGTCCGGCGATGCGGCCGAGGCCGCCGAAGCCGGCGTCCCGGTCGAGACCGTCGACGCCGCCGAGTCCGCCGAGGCTGAGGCACCCGAGTCCGCCGAGCAGGCCTGAGCCCCCGGGCATAACGCGCAGCCCCGCTGCGTTATCGACGCGTCGGATCTTGTGCCCGAGAACCGTCCGCCGTACCCAGACGTCCATCTGAGAGACACGAAGAGGTAGAACAGTCATGGCGAATTTCACCGCCGCAGACATCAAGGCGCTCCGGGAGAAGTCCGGGGCCGGCATGCTCGACGTCAAGAAGGCGCTCGAAGAGGCCGACGGCGACCAGGACAAGGCATTCGAGATCCTGCGGATCAAGGGCCTGAAGGGCGTGACCAAGCGCGAGGGCCGCTCGGCCAGCAACGGCATGGTCGCCCTGGAGGTCGACGGCACCGTCGGCACGATGGTCGAGGTCAACTGCGAGACCGACTTCGTCGCCAAGGGCGACAAGTTCGGCTCGCTGGCCAAGGCGATCCTCGGCCAGGCCGTCGCGCTGAAGGCCACCGACGCCCAGCAGATCATCGACTCCACGCTGCCCGACGGCGAATCGGTCCAGCAGTTCATCGACGACGCCAACGCGGCGACCGGCGAGAAGATCGTCGTGCGCCGGGTGGCTCGCGTCGAGGGTCCGCATATCGCGTCCTACCTGCACAAGACCAGCCCCGACCTGCCGCCGCAGATCGGTGTGCTCGTGGCCTACGAGGGGGACGCCGAGACGGCCAAGGACGTCGCGATGCACGCGGCGGCCTTCCCGTCGATGGCGCTGGACCGCAGTGGGATCGACGCCGAACTCGTCGAGAACGAGCGCCGGGTCGCCGAGGCCACCGCCCGCGAGGAGGGCAAGCCGGAGGCGGCGCTGCCCAGGATCGTCGAGGGCCGGGTGGGCGGCTTCTTCAAGGACAACGTCCTGCTCGAGCAGGCGTTCGCCAAGGACACCAAGAAGACCGTCCAGCAGGTCCTCACCGAGGCCGGCACGACCGTCCTGGCCTACGCCCGGTTCCGCGTCGGGTCCTGACCGAGTCCCAGCCCGGGCCAGTCCCGGGTGTGTTCGGGCTGTTGTCCCGTATGCCGTTCGCTCACCTTTGTGGGCGGACGGCATACGGCGTTATGGGGGAGAAACGCCGGCTCGGGCTCAGTCGCCGGGCCCGCCGCGCAGGTCGTTGCTCGCGGCCGTCGCCTCGCGCAGGTCGAGCGGCAGCAGGGTCGCTCCCACGGCATCCGCGAGACGCCGGGTAGCCCCGGCCCCACCCAGCGCCAACGGGCCGACACCGGCCAGGCGGCGCAGCCCGCGGCGTTGGGCGGTGAGCAGTTCGGGCGCCACACCGGCGACGACGGTCAGATCGGTGCGGCCTGCGCTGTGGGCCTCCTCGATGGCGGTCATCGGGGTGTCGGTGCCCAGATAGCGGATCCGCCAGCCCGACCGGCTGAGCAGCAAGCCGTATGCCAGCAGGCCGATGTCGTGCAATTCGCCGGCGGGACAGGCCAATAGGGCGGTAGGGCCGTTGCCTTGGCCCCACGTCATCGTCAGCGTCGACAGCCGACGCCGGACCACGCCGGACGCAAAATGCTCCAGGGCCACGCTCGCCGCACCGCGCTCCCAACGCGCGCCGATGTATGAGAGGACGGGTACGACGACGTCGCAGATGACGACGTCGATCGGCGCCTTCGCGAGCAGGTCGTCCAGTACGGCGTGGCTGTCGCGTTCGTCGAAGGTCTCCAGGGCAGCTGCCAGTCGTTCGATCCCGGCCTCGGGCAGGGAGGATGGAACGGGTGACCCGTCGGTGAGGTCACCGGTCGCGGGGCCCCGGCGCCGACGACCCAGCACCGTCGACACGGCCGTCGAGGTCGGCATACCACGGTCCCGGAGTTCGAGGATCTGACGGACCAGCTCTTCGGAATCGACGCCGTAGAGCCGGTACCCGCCGGTCGAGCGGGCCGCCTGCGGTACCCCGTAACGCCGTTCCCACGCTCGCAGGACATGCGGCGAAACCCCACAGCGACGGGCCAGATCACCGATGCGCATCACGTCGGGACCACTGGGCACGGTTCACTGTAACGAGACGTCAAAGGTTAGACAAGGATTGGACAACCCGAGCGATCGAGTCGTAGCCTCGACCCATGCCCCAGCCCAGCCCATCGCGCGAAGACGCTCGCATGGAACGGGTCGCGGTGGTCGGGTCCGGCGTGTCCGGGCTGATGGCCGCCTACCTGCTGAGCAAGCGCCACCACGTCATCTTGTTCGAGCAAGACGACAGACTCGGCGGTCACGCACACACTCATGACATTCCCGGGCCGAACGGTCCGTTGGCGGTGGACACCGGATTCATCGTCCACAACGATCGCACCTATCCGTTGGTGCGCCGGCTGTTCGCCGAGCTCGGTGTCGGTTGGCGGGGCACCGAGATGTCGATGAGCATCCGGGACGAACGCTCCGGGATCGAATACGCGGGGGGCCGTGGACCCTCCGGATTCCTCGCGAAGCCCGCCCAACTGGTGCGCCGCGACTACGTCGCAACCCTGCTGGCCGCCCGCCGATTCCACCGGGTCGCTCGCGGATTCCTCGACAGCACAACGGATGAGGACTCGACCACCTTCGGTGAACTGCTGCGTCGCGAGGGCTTCTCGCCGGCCTTCATCCGCCTGTATGCCGTGCCGCTCGTCGCCTGCGTGTGGTCGACGGGGGGCGCGCAGGCCCTGGACTATCCCGCTCGGTACCTGCTGCGCTTCCTGGACCATCACGGGATGCTCAGCATCGGTGACTCGCCGCGGTGGGCCACCGTCGAAGGTGGCTCGCGCACCTACGTCGAGGCGGTCGCCTCCCGTGTCGCCGAGATCCGTTGCGGTGCAACGGTTGTGGCGGTGGCTCGCGGTGCCGACGAGGTGTCGATCCGGGACGCGGCGGGCGGTGAGACGGTGGTGGACCGCGTCGTGGTCGCCACCCACCCCGATCAGGCGCTGGGACTGCTGACGGACCCGACCCGACCCGAGGCCGAAGTGCTCGGCGCGTTCCGCTACACCCCCAATACCGCTGTGCTGCACCAAGACAGCTCACTCATGCCGCGATCCAAAGGTGCGCGCGCGTCGTGGAACTACCTCGTGCGCGGCGACGGAGACGGCGCCCCCGTGGTGACCTACTGGATGAACCGGTTGCAGGGACTGCCCGCCGAGCAGCCGCTCTATGTCACCCTCAACGACGATGGCCTGGTGCGCGAGGATCTGGTGCTGCGGCGGATGACGTACGCGCACCCGGCATACGACCTGGCGTCGGTGCGCGCCCAACGCCGACTGCCCGAACTCAACACGGGCCGAACGGCATTCGCGGGTGCCTACCACGGCTGGGGGTTCCACGAGGACGGCGCTCGCGCCGGGGTTGCGGCTGCGGCCTCCTTCGGGGTGACGTGGTGACGCGCGCCGCGGTCGGTGCGCGGCTCCCCGCCACGCCGGCCCTCGTGGTCGGCTCGGTGCGGCATACCCGCCTGACGCCGATCAGGCGAGACTTCAGCAACCGCCACTACCAGTGGCTGATCGACCTGGACAGTCCACCGCAGCCGTCTCGCCTACTCGCCCCGCTCGGCGATCTCCGGCCCGAGGATCACCTCGACGGTCCGATGGACTTCACGACGCTGAAATCGCAAGTGCTCCAACGGGTTGCGGATGGCGGCCTGGACAGTGACCGGGTTCGTCGCGTCCTGCTCCTGGCGCACGCGCGCATCCTCGGCCACGCCTTCGACCCGATGTCCGTCTTCTGGTGTCTCGACGAGAGCGATGCCCTGGTCGCGGCCCTTATCGAGGTCCGCAACACCTACGGCGGTCGCCAGGTCTATGTCGCGCGACCGGACGCCGGCAGCACCGGTACAACGGGCGCAACCGGCAACACCGGCACCACCGGCACGACGCTGCGCGACGGCTTCGCCAAGGAACTCTTCGTCTCCCCGTTCAACGACACCACCGGCCGGTATGCCGTTCGCCTGAACCTGGGGGAGGACAAGGTTCTCGCCGCGGTGCGCCTCGACAGGGACGGCCGGCCGGTCTTCACCGCGCAGGTGTCCGGCGCTCCGATCCCGGCGACGACGGCGAATCTGTTACGCACCGCTGCGACTCACCCGCTCATGACCCAGCAGGTGTCCGCGTTCATCCGAGCCCATGGGATCGCGTTGTGGGTCCGGCGGCTGCCGCTGTACACGCGAGCCGCCGGCGGTCCGTATGCCGATCGCCCCGAACGCGTCGGCCGTCGGGGAGTGCTCGCCCAGCGACTCGTCCATCGCGCGGTCCGCGACCTGCCCATCACGCTGCGCTACCCCGACGGCACCCGGGTCGGGGCGGGCGGGGACGCGGACCCCGTCCTCGAAATCGTCCGTCCCGCAGCGGCATTCGCACGCATCCAGGCGCACCCCAAGATCGGCATCGGCGACGGCTATGTCGCCGGGGACTGGACGACGGCACCGGGCACAGACCTCGCCGACGCCTTCGCACCGTTCGCGCAGCGGCTGGGATCGATTCTGCCGCAACAGATCGCGCGGTTCCGCAGGATCGCCGACCGGGCGATTCCCGAGGCCACCCGCAACTCCCGGGCCGGGGCGAGGGCCAATATCTCCGCCCATTACGACCTCGGCAACGACCTGTTCGCCGGCTTCCTCGACGAGAGCATGACGTACAGTTCCGCCCTGTTCGACGCCGCCCGGCCCGTCGACGACCAGGACCTCACCGCGGCCCAGCACCGCAAGATCGACCGCGCCCTCGACGGCGCGGGGGTGGGGCCCTGGACCCGCCTCCTCGAAATCGGCACGGGCTGGGGCGAACTCGCGTTGCGAGCGGCGCGACGCGGGGCCGAGGTCACGACCATCACCTTGTCGGCGGAGCAGGCGGCCCTCGCGACCGAGCGGATCGCCGCCGCCGATCTGACGGATCGGGTCACGGTCTCGCTGACCGACTACCGCGAGGTGACGGGCAGTTTCGACGCCATCGTGTCTATCGAGATGCTGGAGGCGGTGGGGGAGGAGTACTGGCCGCGCTACTTCCAGGTCCTCCGGGACCGGCTCGCGCCCGGCGGATCCGCCGTCGTCCAGACCATCCTCATGGACCACGAGCGGCTTCTGGCGACCCGGAACTCGCACGGCTGGATTCAAGAACGCATCTTCCCCGGCGGATTGATCCCGTCGAAGGAGGCTCTGCTGGAAGTGATCGACCGGCATACGGATCTGGCCGTCGTCGACGACTTCCGGTTCGGGAAGCACTACGCACATACCTTGCGCCGCTGGCGAACCGCGTTCGCCGCCAACTGGCCCCGGATACCCTCCGCCGCCGACGAGAGCTTCCGGCGGACCTGGGAGTTCTACCTGGCATACAGCGAAGCCGGCTTCGCGACCGGATATCTCGACGTGTCCCAACTCACCCTGAGAAGGCCTCGATGAAACTGTCCCGCAGCATCACGACCAGCACCCCCGCCGAGATCGTGTTCCCGTACCTCGCCGACTTCGCAAATGCGCAGGAGTGGGATTCGGGCACGGTCTCCTGCCGACGGATCAGTGGGGACGGTGGACCGGGGACCGTGTACCGCAATGTGTCGAAGTTCGCCGGCCGCGAGGTGACGCTGGACTACACGGTGCGCGAATGCCAGTCGCCGCGTTTCGTCGTCGAGGGTCGCAACGACACGACGACGAGTACCGACACCATCGTCGTCATCCCGCACGGCGAGGGGTCGGTCGTCGATTACACAGCGGAATTCACCTTCACCGGTCTGGCGAGGTTCCTCGGGCCGATCATGCGGCCGCTGTTGGATCGACTGGGCGATGCGACGGCGGCCCAGTTGACGGCCACGCTGGACGGGTTGCCGCGGTGAGAACGTCGAACGCATTGTCGCGCAACGTGTCCCGTCTGCTCGACTCTGCGCTGGACCGTTCGGTGATCCTCGGCTACTCCAAGCTGGCCGGGCCGATTCGTCGAGGGTTGCCCACCTGGCCGGACGATGTACCCCCGGGAGCCTTGGCCGGCCGACACATCGCCGTCACGGGGGCGACGTCGGGACTGGGCCGAGAGACGGCAGCGGGATTGGCGCAGTTGGGCGCTCACGCACACCTGGTGGTGCGTGATGTCGCCAAGGGCGAACAGGTGGCGGCATCGTTGCGGGAAGCCGGAGCATGCGAAGTGTCCATCTGGCGCTGCGATGTCGGCGATCTCGACAGCGTGCGCGCGTTCGCGGCATCGTTCGCCGCCGCGTTCGCCGACACGGGGACGGCATTGCACGGGATCGTCCACAACGCGGGAGCACTGCCCGCGCAGCGGCAGGAGAGCCCGCAGGGACACGAACTCACCATGGCCGTCCACGTTCTCGGGCCCGTTCTGATGACGCAGCTCTTGCTGCCGGTGCTCGCGGACCACGAGGGACGGGTGGTCTTCGTGACGTCCGGCGGGATGTATGCGCAGCGGTTGCGCGCCGACGACCCCGAGTTCCAGGACGGGGAGTATGCCGGTACCGCCGCCTATGCGCGCAGCAAGCGCGCGCAGGTGGAACTCGTCGGCGTCCTGGCCCGCCGATGGGCCGCGGCCGACGTCGCCGTGTATGCGACGCACCCGGGTTGGACCGACACCCCCGGCGTGACAGAGTCCATCCCCGGGTTCGCCAAGGTCACCAAACCGATCCTGCGCGGCACCCGCGACGGGGCGGACACGACCATCTGGCTGATGGGGGTCGAACCTCGGCCGGCCGCCGGCGGACTGTGGCACGACCGGCGCGAGCGGCCGACGCACTACGTGCCGTGGACACGGACCGGCGCCGCTGATCGCGATGAACTGTGGGCCTGGGTCAGCGATGCCACGGGTATCTCCTGACGCGACCGTCACGCCCAGCTTGCGGCGCCGATGACGTTCCGCGACAGGGCCATTCGGTGTTGGACAGGGTTGCGATTCTCGTGGGTATTCGATAAACTGCCGGAATGCTAGATATTCCGCCCGGGCTCGCCGAACCTCTCGGTTCGCGCGAGTTCGTGACGGCCGGGTGCGAGGCGGTCCGGGCCGAGATGCTGACCGCGGTCGGGCAGGTGTGGCGAGTCCAAACCGGTGACCTCGCGGAGGTGGCCGGTGCGGTCGCGGGTGTGAAAGCGGCGTGCGACGCGATGTTGGTGGCGATGACGCGGGAGGCGATCAGCCGCGGGGTCGTGCTCGAATCGACGGCGGTGAACCCGACGGCGTGGCTGGCTGAGGCGACCGGGACCGAGCCACGAGCGGTGTCCCCGGTTGCGGGGGCTGGTGTGGTGTGCCTGGAGCCGGGGAACGCGCCGGTGGCCGACCGGGTCCTGTCCGGGTCGATGGCCCCGGCGATGGCGGTCAAGATTGTGCGGGAGGTCGGCTGACGACGAGGCAAGCGAGGACACGAGCGACGAAGGAGCGAGGCCCGCAGCGGCGAGGAGTCGGCCCAGGCAGGTCGACAAGCTGATGCCGCGCCTGCCGTGGGGGTTCGACCGGACGCAGATGATCGGGTACTTCCTGACGTTGATCGACCGGGGCGGCACGACGACCGCGGTCGGTGAGCTCGCGAAGCGGGTGCTGGCGGAGTACGGCGGCGACGCCCTCGAACGCAACGTGACCCGCCAACACGGCCACGAAACGCTGTCGTGGTGGGAAGAACCGTCCGGGATGATCGGCCTCCGAGCATGTCTCGCCGCAGATCATGCGGCGGTGGTGATCGCCGGGATCGCCGCCCGATCGGCACCACAGCCGCAGGTCGATCCCGAGACCGGGGCCGTGATCCGTGATCCGCGGTCTGCGGGGAAACGGCGCGCCGATGCGCTGGTGGAACTCGTGACTCGTGCTGTTTGCGTGGATGTCGAGTCCCCGATGGGTGCCGCCGCGACCCTGGTCGTGACCGTCGACCTCGACACCCTCCTCGCCACCACCGTACAGACAGGTGCCGCCTCGGACGCCCACGATCACACTGACCTGCACGGTCACCCGCACGCCGACCAGGACGGTCAGCCACGCGGCGGGCGGGGGTACGCGACCACCGGGGAGAACACCACCGTCGACGTAGGGGCGCTGCGCCGATACGCGTGCGACGCGAACCTCATCCCGGTGGTGCTCGGGACCGGTTCGGCACCCCTGGACGTCGGTCGCACCAAACGATTGGCGACGCGGGAGATGCGGGTCGCGCTGGCACTACGCGACCGGGGCTGCACGTTCCCGGGGTGTGATCGTCCACCGGGTTGGTGCCGAGCCCACCACCTGCTCCCCTGGGCAGCCGGCGGGGCCACCACGCTGGACAATCTGGTGCTGCTCTGCGAACGGCACCACACGATCGTGCACCGCGACCACCTCACCGCCACCATCCACCTCGACCCCCTCGATACCGACCACGGCGGCGACCACAACGGCGACGAAGACCACGGCGGCAACGGCATACAGTGGCGCGCACCTGAGCGACCCACCGACGCCGCATAGAGAGCGCTGAGACGTGGCAGAGGGACACACGATCCACGCGCTGGCCGAGCGGCTCGCCGTGTTCGTCGGACACCGGGTCGCCTCGTCCTCACCCGGATTTCGTTTCCCGGCGCACGTTTTCGACGGACGCGTCGTGACCGACGTTCAGGCATACGGGAAGAACCTGCTCGTCTCCTTCGACGACTGCCCGGCAACGGCGCACATCCACCTTGGGATGGACGGCTCGTTCGGCGTGCACGAGCGCCGAGCGGGTATGTCTGCCGGCGCCGGACGCCGCGACGCCGCATGGCGGCTGACCTCGAGCTCGCATGCCGCCGAACTCGTGGCCCCGCGGCTGGCGCGGGCCTTGACGGCCGACGGGGTGAGCGAACTGCTGGCTCGACTCGGCCCCGATCCATTACGGCCGGAGGGCGATCCGAGTTCTGCCATTGCCCGGATCGGGCAATCGGACGCGCCACTGGCCGCCCTCGTCGTCGATCAATCGGTGATCGCGGGCATCGGCAATGTCTACCGTTCGGAGATCCTGCATCGCCTTCGGCTCAACCCGCTCGCCCCCGGGGGCAGCATCGGGGAACCCGAGGTCCGGGCGATCTGGACGGAGGCGGCGACGCTGCTGGCCGTGGGGGTACGAGCCGGCCGCATCGTCACGCATGACCTGCAGGTTCGGGAAGCCCGACGGATGATCGCCGCCGGCCGGCGAATCCCGAAGCTGACGCCGATGCGTTACGTCTACGGCCGAGACGGTATGCCGTGTCGCACCTGTGGCACGACCATCGAAACCCGGCGACTGGGCCAACAGTTGTGGTGGTGCCCGCTCTGCCAGGCAGATCCGGCCGCCGACCGGGGAGCGCTCCCCATGTCAGGCGATCCCGCCGCGCCGTAGTGTCCGTCCCGGAGACACAGCACATCAACCGATGAGGGCGCACATCTCATGATCGACGGCGAACGTTGGCTGGACGACCTGTTGCTGATGGCCCTCGACGACTGGGTGCACATCGGCGACGTCGTGGGTGCCGCCATGCGAGCGAGCAACGACCCGCAGGTCGTCCGGTCGGTGGCTTTGGGGTTGGGTACCCAGGCCCTGGTCGCAGACGAACTCGTGGCCGGGGACCTGTGGGGCACCTTCGTGCCGTGGCAACTGAGTATGCCGGAGGCGCTCGACCGACTCATCCGCGAGTGGCTCGCCGCGGGCTGGAACCCCATGCCGGGGCAGGTCTGCTGGTTCGCCATCACCGCGACCGGGAGGGCAGCCGCCGAACGCGCGCTAACCCGCCGAGCCGCGGCGCCCGCCGGGTCGGCTCCGGCGGAGTGCGCGCCCTGGCCGGGAGACCCCGTCGGACCCAGCCCCTTCCTCGATCAGCTCCTCCAGAGCTGCCGATCCGGTCGCACCGTGCTGCGCGACGCGGTCGCCATCGCGGCCGCGGCCACGGACGACCCGAGCGTGGTCCGCGACCTGACGCTCGGCATACTCGCCGAGGGTCTCGTTCCGGGGACGATCCTGGCCGGCGCCGACGGCTCCGGCAGCTCCGACGGCTCCGACGGCTCCGCCGAGACGCCCGGCTTCCAGCGGTGGCCGGGTACCGGGGCCGACGCGCTGTGCCGGATCGTCGCGAGCTGGCCGCCGACCCAGATCGAACCGCCACCATCGTCCCGCTGTGTTCTCACGATCGGTTGACGCGGCCACACCCGCCTGCCCGGCCCCGGCGGGCGTGGCTGTGAAAGACTGGGCTGCACCGCCCGGACGATCCACCCAGTCGATCCCACCAGGAGCCTGATGCCCGAGTCGCCCGCCCCGATCGATGCGCTCGACCCGACCGACCCGGCGGCCGAAGCCCCGCGCCGGGTCCTGCTCAAACTCTCCGGGGAGGTGTTCGGCGGCGGCAGGATCGGCCTGGACCCCAAGGTGGTCCGCCGGGTCGCCGCCGAGATCGCCGAAGCCGCGCGCAACGGCATACAGGTCGCCTGCGTCGTCGGCGGCGGCAACTTCTTCCGCGGGGCGCAACTGCAGGACCAGGGCCTGGACCGAGCCCGAGCCGACTACATGGGGATGCTCGGCACGGTGATGAACTGTCTGGCGCTGCAGGACTTCCTCGAGCAGGCCGGCGTCACCGCCCGCGTGCAGACCGCGATCACGATGGGTCAGGTCGCCGAGCCCTATATCCCGCTCAAGGCCATCCGCCACCTCGACAAGGGACGGGTGGTCATCTTCGGGGCCGGTGCCGGTATGCCGTACTTCTCCACCGACACGGTCAGTGTCCAGCGGGCGCTGGAGATCAAGTGCAGCGAGGTGCTGTTCGCCAAGAACGGCGTCGACGGGGTCTACACGGCCGACCCGAAGAAGGATGCGAGCGCGACCAAGATCGACCGGTTGACCTTCGAGGACGCCTTGGCGCAGGGCCTGAAGATCATCGACGCGGCCGCCTTCGCGCTCTGCGAGGAGAACCGGCTGCGCATGGTGGTCTTCGGGATGGAGGGCGACGGCAATATCACCCGAGCCCTCGAAGGTGAGAGGATCGGCACGATCGTCACTGCAGACCAGGGAGCCGAACAATGATCGAGGAGACCCTCTTCGAGGCCGAGGAGAAGATGGAGAAGGCCGTCGAGGTCGTCAAGGAGGAGTTCTCCGGGATCCGGACTGGTCGGGCCAACCCGGGCATGTTCAACAAACTGCTCGTCGACTACTACGGCTCCCCGACGCCGATGCAGCAGCTGGCCTCGTTCCAGACTCCCGAAGCCCGCACCATTTTGATCACCCCGTTCGACGCCAAGGCCATGCACGGCATCGAGAAGGCGATCCGCGACTCCGACCTGGGCGTCAACCCGAGCAACGACGGCAAGACGATCCGCTGCATCCTGCCCATCCTCACCGAGGAGCGGCGCCGCGACTACGTCAAGCTCGCCCACCACAAGGCCGAGGACGGCCGTGTCGCCGTCCGTAACGTCCGGCGCAAGGCCAAGACCGACCTGGAGCGCTTCGTCAAGGACGGCGAGGTCGGCGAGGACGAGGGCAAGCACGCGGAGAAGGACCTGGAGGGGCTGACCAAGAAATACGTCGAGCGCATCGACTCCCTACTCGCGGCCAAGGAGGGCGAGCTGCGCGAGGTCTGATCGCCGGCTCACCGCGGATGACCGACACCGACCCCCACGGCGCATCGCCGGTGCCCCCGAGCGCGCCCAGTTCGCCAGGAGCGCCGAACGCGCCCGACGACTCAACCGCCCCCGCTCCGGGAAAGCCCCTCGACTGGCTCGACGAGTTCGTCACCGACAAACGTGCCGAACTCGAGGAGCGGCGGCATCGCGTCGACGTCAAACTCGCCACCGCCCGCGAGCGCGCGTGGTCGGGAGAGGCCGGCGCCAGCCACATCACCCCGAAGGCCGGCCGCAACCTGCCCGCGGCCATCGGCGTCGGACTGCTGCTGGGGGCGCTGATCATCGCCACCCTGGTGATCCGACACGAAGCCTTCCTGGTGTTGGCCACGCTCGGGGTGACGGTCGGGGCCTGGGAACTGCGCAGTGCCTTCACCCGGGTCGGGATGAACATCCCGTTGATCCCGACGCTGGCGGCCACACCGGTGATGATGCTCGCGGCGTGGGCCACCGGCGGTCACGGGCTGTCCGTCGCGTTCGGCTCGATGGTCATCCTCACGGTCATGTGGCGGGCCACCGACACCACCGGCAATCGGGTCGCCGACGTCAACGGGTCGACCTTCATCGCCACCTATCCCTGCCTGCTCGCGGCCTTCTGCGCCCTGCTGGCCAGACCCGACGACGGAATGGGCCGGCTCTTCGTCTATCTCATCGTCACCGTGGTCAGCGACGTCGGCGGGTATGCCGTGGGCATCCTCGCCGGACGGCACCCGTTGGCGCCGTCGATCAGTCCGAAGAAGTCGTGGGAGGGCTTCCTCGGGTCCGTCCTGTTCTGTGCCGTGGCCGGGGCCATCACCGTCGTGCTCTTCCTGCACGGAACACCGATCGCGGGGGCCTTCGTCGGTGCCCTCGTGGCGGCCGGTGCGACCCTGGGAGACCTCTTCGAGTCGGTCATCAAACGAGACCTCGGGATCAAGGACATGTCCACGATCCTGCCCGGCCACGGCGGCCTGATGGACCGGATCGACTCCCTGCTCATCACCGCGCCGCTGGCCTGGTTCGTCCTCAGCGTCACCGTCCCGGTGGCCACCGGGTGAGCCGGCCACCACGGCCAGGAGCACTGACCTTCGAGGCCCCCGCTCGCGGGCGCGCGCCCCGGCACCTGGCCGACCTGGACCCGGCCGGGCGGCGCGCCGCCGTGACGGAACTCGGGTTCCCGGCATACCGGGCCCGGCAACTCTCGGTCCACTACTTCGACCGGCTCGTCGCCGACGCCCGGGAGATGACCGATCTGCCGGCCGACGCGCGCGATCGGCTCGGTGGCGCGCTGCTGCCCGAGCTGCTCGTCCCGGTGCGCGAGCTGCTGGCCGACGACGGCGCCACCGTCAAGACGGTGTGGCGGCTACACGACGGCGCGCTGGTCGAGTCGGTCCTCATGCGCTACCCGGACCGGGTGACGATCTGCATCTCCTCCCAGGCCGGGTGCGGGATGAACTGCCCGTTCTGCGCGACCGGACAGGGCGGCCTGACCCGCAATCTGTCGACCGCCGAGATCGTCGAACAGGTGGTCGCCTCGGCGCGGGCCCTACGCCATGGCCGGATCGCCGGGGGAGCGGTGGACTCGCCGCTGCGGGTCAGCAATGTCGTCTTCATGGGGATGGGTGAGGCGCTCGCGAACTACCCGGCCGCGATCGGCGCCATCCGGCGGCTCACCGATGCCACACCTGACGGCTTGGGAATGTCCGCGCGCGGCCTGACGATGTCGACGGTCGGCCTGGTCCCGGCGATCGACCGACTCGCGGCAGAAGGCATACCGGTCACATTGGCGCTGTCGCTGCATGCCCCCGACGACGCGTTGCGCGACGAACTGGTCCCCGTCAACACCCGGTGGAAGGTGGCGGAGGCGCTGGATGCGGCCCGGCGCTATTTCGACGCGACCGGGCGGCGGGTCTCGATCGAGTACGCCCTGATCCGGGACGTCAACGACCAGGGCTGGCGGGCCGACCTGCTCGGCGAACTGCTCACCGACCGCGGCCGGGGCTGGGTGCACGTCAACCCCATCCCGCTCAATCCCACGCCCGGATCCAAATGGACGGCGTCGCGACCCGGCGTCGAACAGCACTTCGTCGAACGGCTCAGGGCACACGGCATACCGACGACGGTCCGCGACACCAGGGGACGCGAGATCGACGGGGCCTGCGGACAGCTCGCCGCGACGCTGTAGGGCCACGCCGGCGCGCGGCCGTACCCGCGTGTCATCCTGGCGGTGTATGCCGGTGCCCCCGGATGTACCGCACAGGGCTGACGACAGGGCGTCGGTCGAGCGGGATCCTGAGGCCGTGGACAACGGAACCGCGGAGATTCGCTCCGGTGATGGCTCGGGAGCCGGCGGCCGCACGCTGGGTCAGGGGATTCTCGCTCACCCTCGCGTGGTGGTCTGGCCCCTGACCGAGGCGACTCAGCCTTTGCTGCCCCTGGTCGCCGTCACGGCCGGCCCGGACGGATCCGACGTCGTTCCGGTGGACACGGTTGCGGTGGCCGAGGGGCCGACGGGTCCCGTGGGGGCGGTCACCCTCTCCCGGGATGCCCGCACGCCCAGCAGCAGCGCACCGCCACCTGCATGGGGGCGCGCCCCGGAGAGCGACC
>JBDIAR010000030.1:0-22064 GCA_039812545.1 Dermatophilaceae bacterium
CATGGTCTTCGAGTACACCGAACCCCGATACGGCCGGACCCTGGAGGTGGCGTTCCGGTCGGTCAGGCTGGGCGCCGAACTGAACCTCCACGGCGACATTGACATCCTGGATCACCCTCCGCTGGTGGCGGATCCCGGTTCGGAACGCCCACCGGGCAAGATGCTGTGGATGGGCCAGATCGGCGGTCCCGAGGGGGAAGTTTCAACATTCAGAGGTCCGGACGGCAGCGAGACGCAGATCCTCAGCACGAACCTGGCTGCGTCGTCGGCCGACCCACAGAACCAGGAACGACTGGGGCGGGTCATCCTCGACGAGGTGGAACGGCTACAGACCCTGCTGGGCACCCCGGCCCTGGCGGAACTCGGCGTACGCTACGGCACCCACCACGCTGCGCTCATCCTGGCCGACCACGGTCCCTCTCCAGAACTGGACGCCGCATGTGCCCGACTCCAGGAGTGGCTGGGGCAGGCATACAGCGTCTTGCTTCCGGAAATCGAGGCGCGGCTGGCCCGCCGGCGAACTCTAGACTGCGGAGGATGACGACGTACCCCGATCCGGACGTGGCGAATTCGGGCCTCGCGAGTGCAACGGTCCAACCCCACGGGGCCACCCTGATCGCCTGGCAGCCGAGCGGAGCCGACCCGGTCATCTTCCTCAGCTCGGCCGCGGTGTTCGCGCCCGGCGTCGCCATCCGGGGCGGGGTCCCCATCTGCTTCCCGTGGTTCGGGGCCGGCCGAGACGGACAGCGCAAACCGGCCCACGGGCCGGCCCGCCTCACCACCTGGCGCCGCATCACCACCACCCCGGCGGACGAGCACCTGGCATACGAACTGACGGAGACGGACCTGGCCCAGGACGGCGGGCCCTACCCCGGCTTCCCGCAGCCGTTCACCGCGCGCTACGACGTCTACACCGGCCTCGAACTCGGCCTTGACCTCACCGTGACGAACCTGTCCGAGCGCCCGCTGGACTACGAACTCGCGCTGCACACCTACCTGGCCGTCGGCGACGTCGAACAGATCGTCATCGAGGGCCTGGAGGAGGCGCTCTATCTCGACAAGGCCGCCGGCGGCATCGACCGGCCGCCGGATCACGACACCCTCCGGATCGCCGGCGAGGTCGACCGGGTCTACCGCTCGACCCGGACCGTCAGCGTCGTCGACCCCGTGCTCCAGCGGGTCCTCGTGATAGGCAAGAAACACTCGGCCAACACCGTCGTCTGGAATCCCGGGGAGATCAAGGCCGCGTCGATGGCGGATCTGGGTCCGGGCGATTGGCGGCGCTTCGTCTGCGTCGAGGCCGCCAATGTCGGCGACGACGCGATCCGGCTGGAACGCGGCGAACGGCATACCCTCAGCTATCAGCTGCGGATCGAGCCGCTGCCGTGACCCCTGCGCCAGGGACGACCCGCCGGTTCCGGCAGGTCGACGTCTTCGGGACCGACGGGCTGCCGCTGTCCGGTAACCCGCTGGCCGTCGTGGTCGACGCCGAGGGGCTGACCGACGCCGAACTGGCCGCGTTCGCGCGCTGGACCAACCTGTCCGAGACGACATTCCTGCTGCCGCCGACGACCGATCGGGCCGACTACCGGGTGCGGATCTTCACCCCCGGCGAGGAACTGCCGTTCGCCGGGCATCCGACGCTGGGTTCGGCGGCGGCCTGGTTGGCCACTGACGACTCCCGGGCCCGCGGGCTCGTCGAGGTCGTCCAGGAGTGCGGTCTCGGGCTCGTGCGGGTACGGGTTCGCGGGGAGGTGCTCGCGTTCGCCGCGCCCCCGCGCAGCCGGCCCGGTCCGCTCGCACCCGAAACGCTTGAGCTGGTATGCCGTGCGCTGGGCATCGGACGCGCCGACGTGCTCGGGCATCAATGGTGCGTCAACGGCCCGGTGTTCGCCGTAGTCCGGCTGGGTTCGGCCGCACAGGTGCTCGCGTTGCGACCGGACGACGCCGAGCTGGCGCGGCTGGCCCGGGAGGGCGGGTTCGAGATCGGGGTGGTCGGCGACTACCCGCCCGGCGGCGCCGAGGCAGACAAGGCATACGACGCAGACAAGGGCGACGAGGCATACGAGGTGCGCGCGTTCGTCCCCGGGCTGGGACTCAGCGAGGACCCGGTGACCGGGAGCCTCAACGCGGCGATCGCGCAATGGCGACGATCCGCCGGCGAGGTCCCCGCCCGGTATGCCGTGGGGCAGGGCAAGGCGATCGGGCGCGCCGGCCGGATCGAGGTCGAGGACGACGGCACCGACATCTGGATCGGCGGTCGGGTTCGCACCGTGATCGCCGGGACGGTCGACCTCTAAGGGTCAGGCGGTCGCCTGGCCGACGGCGTCGGTCAGCGCCTGGCCGAGCAGGTCGATCTCCTCCTCGGTGATCACGATCGGCGGGGCGAGCCGCAGCGTCGACCCATGGGTCTCCTTGGCCAGCACGCCGCGGGCCATCAGCGCCTCGCTCAGCTCGCGGCCGGTCATGATCGCCGGGTCGACGTCGACCCCGGCCCACAGCCCACGGCGCCGGTACCCGACAACCCCGCGCCCCACCAGTCCGTCGAGCCAGCCACCGAGGCGTTCACCGAGTCGGGCGGCCCGCTCCTGGTACTCACCGGTCGCCAGCATCTGGCATACCTCGTGGCCGATCGCACAGGCCAACGGGTTGCCGCCGAAGGTCGACCCGTGCGAACCCGGCGTGATCACCGCCAGCACATCGTGGTCGGCCGCG
The DNA here is from genome assembly GCA_039812545.1 of Dermatophilaceae bacterium. Lineage (GTDB taxonomy): Bacteria > Actinomycetota > Actinomycetes > Actinomycetales > Dermatophilaceae > JBDIAR01. The sequence goes on from JBDIAR010000030.1 coordinate 2,716, forward strand.
ATGGCCGATACCGCCATGATCCCGCCGCCCAGGGCCTTGCCGAGGATGTACACGTCCGGCACGACGTCCTCATGGTCGCAGGCGAAGGTTCGCCCGGTGCGGGCCAGCCCAGACTGGATCTCGTCGGCCAGCATGAGGATGCCGTGCCGGTCGCACAGCTCGCGGACCGCCCGCAGGAAACCGTCCGGCGGGATGACGACCCCGCCCTCGCCCTGGATGGGTTCGAGCAGGACGGCGACGGTGTCCTCACCGATGGCCGCCGCGAGCGCGTCGATGTCGCCGTAGGTCACCGTGTCGAACCCGGGCGTGAACGGCCCGTAGTCCTCGAACGCGGTCTTGTCGGTGGAGAAGCTGACGATCGTGGTGGTCCGGCCGTGGAAGTTGCCGTCCATCACGACGATCCGCGCCCGGTCGGCCGGCACGCCCTTGACCTGGTACCCCCACCGGCGGGCGACCTTGATCGCGGTTTCGACCGCCTCCGCGCCGGAGTTCATCGGCAGGACCATGTCCTTGCCGGTGAGTTCGGCCAGCGCCCGCGCGAACGGCCCGAACTGGTCGTTGTGGAACGCGCGGCTGGTCAGGGTGAGCCGGCCGAGCTGTTCGGTGGCCCGGGCGACCAGGCGCGGGTTGCGGTGCCCGAAGTTCAGCGCCGAGTACCCCGCCAGGCAATCCAGGTAGCGCCGCCCCTCGACGTCGGTGACCCAGGCCCCCTCACCGGTGGCGAGCACGACCTCGAGCGGGTGGTAGTTGTGGGCGCCGTAGCGTTCGGCGAGCTCGATGTGCTCGCCGGATCCGGCGAGTGTGTCGGTCTGCAGCGTGTCGGTCTGCAGCGTGTCCGTCTGCAGCGTGTCGGTCTGCAGCGTGTGGGTCTGCACTGATCCCTCCCTGATTGGGCCGCCCTGGTGGGGTCGTGGGCCGTCGTTCCCGCGATTGTACGGCCGGTTCGGCGCTGATTTTACGTCGCCTGCCGAATAGTGCCGCAGGATCTTCGCCCCAACGTTGCGTGAACACTCGGATCGCCGTAAAGCGGGGCAGAGCGAGGTCGTATGCCGGTTGCCGGCAGCCGAGCGCCCCTCGCCCCCGCGCCCCGCCGGTGCCACTATGACACCCGTGAGATGGATCGCCTGCGCCGAAACGGACATCCCGGTCGGAGACGACTGGTTGGTTCCGGCCGAGCAGCGCCGTCTCGCCCGATACACCTTCACCAAGCGCCGCGTCGAATACCTCGTCCGCCGCCTCGCCGGCAAGACCGCGGTCGCCACGGCTCTCGGGCTGCCGCTCGACCCGGCATACCGCAGCCGCACCCTCGGCCGCATCGGCATGCTCAACCGGATGGGCGGCGCCCCGTATGCCGAACTCGACGGCCGGCCCGCGCCGTTCGACATCTCGCTGACCGACCGGTCCGGGCACGCGGTGGCGCTGCTCGGGGACGAGGGGTCGATGGAATCGGGGTCGCTCGGGGTGGACCTGGAGATCGTCGAACCGCGGTCCGAGGGTTTCGTCCGCGACTACCTGACCGCGCCCGAACAGGCCTGGGTGTATGCCGAACGCGAGCGAGCCGGCGAGGACGGCTGGGAGTTCGGCGCCAACCTGATCTGGTCGGCGAAGGAGGCCGCCCTGAAGGTGCTGCGGGTCGGTTTGCGCGCGGACACCCGCACGGTGATCGTGCACGTGGACTCCGCAGTCCGGCCGGACGGGTGGGCGCCGCTGGTCATGGAAACGGTGCGCGGCGAGGTGTTCCCGGGCTGGTGGCGCCGGGACGGCATCTTCCTGCTGACCATCGCCACCCGCGAACCCGTGCCGCCGCCGGCCCCGCTGCCGGGTTCGGAGACGCTGGCGACGGCCCAGCCGATCGTCAGCTGGCTGGCCAACCCGAAACACGACGCATGAGCGAGGTGGCGGGTCGGTCGGTCGCGGCGAGCCGGTCGGTCACCGAGGCCATGCGATGCGTGGACCGGCGGGATTTCCTGCCGACGCACCAACGACATCGAGCGGGCTTCGACGGACCGTTGTCCATCGGCCACGGCATGACGAACTCCCAGCCGCGCACCGTCTCCGCGATGCTCGACTGGCTCGCCGTCGAACCCGGCCAGCACATCCTCGACGTGGGTTCGGGCTCGGGATGGACGACGGCGCTGCTGGCCCACCTGACCGGGCCGACCGGTTCGGTCCTCGGCGTGGAGATCGTTCCCGACCTGGTCACCTGGGGCGCCGCGAACCTCGCCGCCGCCGGTATGCCGTGGGCCCGGATCGAGACCGCCCGACCGGGCCGTCTCGGGGCGCCGGAACGCGCGCCCTTCGACCGGATCCTGGTCTCGGCGATGGCCACCGGCATACCGGCCGAACTCGTCGCCCAACTCAGCCCGACCGGCATCCTCGTGGTGCCGGTCGCCGACCGGATGTGCCGGGTCGCCCGCACCCCCGGGCAACCGGATCGCGTCGAGTGGTCCGGGCACTACCGGTTTGTGCCGCTCCTGGACGCCGCGCCATGACGGCCCCGCCGACTCCCCCGCCCGAGGTGGTCGTCGTCGGCAACGCCGGCGTCGACACCAATGTGTACCTGCCGGGCGAGGTCATCGACTGGTCCCGGGAGGCGAACTTCTCCGACAACCGCGACTATGTCGGCCAGGCCGGCGGGTATGCCGCGCGCGGGTACGCCCAGGCCGGGCGGGCGACGGCCTTCGTCGGCTCGCTCGGGGACGACGCGGCCGGCGCGATGGTGCGGGCGGCGTTCGCGCGCAACGGGATCGACACCCGGGCGGTGTTCCCCGATCCGGCCGGGACCGCGCGCAGCGTCAACCTGATGTACACCGGCGTGGCGGGTCCGGGGCAGCGGAAGAACTTCTACGACGGCAAGGGGCACCTGGGATTGTCCCCGCCCGAGCCGGTATGCCGGGAGTTGCTCGCCGGCGCTCGGCTGGCGCATCTGAACATCCCGAACTGGGCCCGCCAGGTTCTGCCCTGGGCGCGGGAGGCCGGCGCGGTGTTGGCCACCGACGTCCAGGACGTGGCGGACCCGGCCGATCCGTACCGCGCCGATTTCGTGACCGGCAGCGACATCGTGTTCTTCTCCGCCGCCAACCACGACGGGCCCGAACCGATCGTGCGGGCCTATCTGTCCGCCAACCCGGGGCTGCTGCTGGTCGCCGGGCTCGGCGCCCGGGGCTGCGCGGTGGCCGACGCCCACGGGATCGCGTACTTCGACGCACTGGACCTCGACTGGCCGATCGTGGACACCAACGGCGCCGGGGACTCGCTGGCGGTCGGGTTCCTCACGGCATACGTGCTGGACGGTCTGGACGTGCCGGCCGCCGTCGAACGCGGCCAACGCCACGCCCGGTGGTGCTGCACGCAGCGCGCCTCGACCGAGTCGCTGTGCCCCCCGCCGCGCTGACCGGGCGTTGTGCGAGGATGGGCCCGCGAGAGGAGCGGAGGAACTCCGGTGCCGGCCGACACGGCCCAGACCGGGGCGGTCCCGCCACTGTGAGCCGACCACCGGCATAGCTCGGGCACGCACGAATCGCCGCCCGTATGCCGGTCGCCGACGAGCCAGGAACTCCCCCTCTGCGCGAGCCGAAACGGATCAGGCGGAAGACCTGAGGAGGCCGACTGTGGACGATGTGACCCGCCGACGCCTGGTCGGGGTCGGGGTCGGGCCAGGCGACCCGGAACTCGTCACGCTCAAGGCGGTCCGGCTGCTCACGCAGGCCGACGCCGTCATCGTGCCGGCGACCGAACGCTCGGGGGACGGCGCCGGCCGCGCGGAGGCAGTTGTCCTGGCGGCGTGTCCGCAGGCCGGGGCGGCCATCCGGCGGGCGCCGTTCTCGATGGCCGACCGCAGCGGCGTCACCGAACGACGCCGCGAGTCATGGTTGACCGCCGCCCAGATCGCCGTCGAGGCGTATGCCGGTGGCGCGCGGCTCGTCGTGTTCGCGACGGTTGGCGACCCGAGCGTGTATTCGACGTTCTCGTATTTCGCCGCCCACGTGGCCGAGCAGCTGGCGGGTCAGGGCGAAACCCTCGACGTCGAGGTCGTGCCCGGGATCACCGCGATGCAGGCCCTGGCCGCGCGGGCCCGGTTGCCGCTGGTCGAGGGCACCGAGACCCTCGCGCTCATCCCGGTCACGGCCGGCCTGGCGACGCTGACCGACGCCCTCGACCGGCTCGACACGGTGGTGGCCTACAAGTCCGGCCGCCAGCTGCCGCAGGTGGTGGCGGCCCTGGCGGCCTCGGGTCGGGCGGCCACCAGTGTCGTCGGCACCGACATCGGGTTGCCCGGCGAGCGGCTGGTCCGGGTGGACGACCTCCTCGCCGAGGCCGCCGCCGATCGGGGTGCCGACGGCAACGGCGGTGGGGTGCCCGCTGCGCCGTATTTCGCCACCGTGTTATCGGCTCCGGCTCGGGGCGGCATCGGGGGACGGCTGTGACCGAGCCCGAGGACACCGCCGACACCGGCGCGGGTCGGCATCCCGGCGGGAAGGTCGTCTTCGTCGGCGCCGGCCCGGGCGCGGACGACCTGATCACCGTGCGCGGCGCCCGGGTCATCGCCGACGCCGACATCGTCATCTGGGCGTCCAGTCTCGTCCACCCGGGCATCGTCGCCGGCGCCCGACCCGACGCCGTGATCGTCGACTCCGCTTCCGCCTCCCTAGAGGACCTCGAACCCATCCTGCGACGCGCCCACGACGAGGGCCTGCTCGTCGCCCGGGTGCACACCGGCGACCCGTCCATCTACGGCGCGACCGCCGAACAGCGCGTCCAGTGCGAGCGCCTCGGCCTGGCCCACGAGACGATTCCCGGCGTGTCGGCATACTCGGCGACCGCGGCCCGCACCCACGTCGAACTCACCGTCCCACTCGTCAGTCAGTCGTTCGTCCTCACCCGGCTGGAGGGCGGACGCACGCCGATGCCGCCGCGCGAGACCGTCGCCGGATTCGCCGCGCACGGCACGACGATGGCGATCTATCTGTCCGCCGCGCGGCACCACGCCCTACAGGAGGCGCTGCTGGCCGGCGGCTACCCACCGGACACTCCCTGCCTCGTCGGATACCGGGTCACCTGGGAGGACGAACTCATCCTGCGGTGCCGCCTCGACGAACTCTCGGCGACGATGCGCGAGCGAAAGCTGTGGAAACACACCGTGGTTCTCGTCGGGCCGGCGCTTGCCGAGGGACCTTCACAGACCCGCAGCCACCTGTACCACCCGGGATTCCGGCATGTCTTCCGCTCGGCGACCCCGGGGGTCGATCGGCCGGAGGGCGGTCGACCGTGATCGACGTGTACGGCTACCTGGGCGCCGCTGATCCGAGCGTGCGTCGTGCGGTGGCGGCGGCCGAGCTGGTCGTCGGTGGGGCGCGGGCGCTCGATGCCTTCGAGGTTGCTGACGAGCGGCGGGTCGTCCTCGGTCCGGTCGAGGCCGCCGCTGAGCGACTGCGCGAATGCAATGGCGCCGCAGTCGTTCTCGCCAGCGGTGACCCGCTCTATCACGGCATCGTCCGTCGGTTGCGGGCCGCCGGGTTGTCGTGCCGGGTCCATCCGGCGCCGTCGTCGGTGGCCGCCGCCTTCGCCGCGGTGGCACTGCCCTGGGATGACGCGGTCGTCGTCAGCGCTCACGGACACCTGAACGGCCTCGACACCGCTTTGGCCGTATGCCGGGCGCGGCCCAAGGTCGCCGTTCTCACCGCGCCGGGTCGCGGGCTTCCCGAACTCGCCGCCGGGCTCGCCGATCTGCCGCGGCACTACGTCCTGGCCGAACGACTGGGCGAGACCGACGAGCGGGTCCGCGTCCTGGCCGGGGACGAGGCTCTGGACGTGGCGCCGGCCGAACCCAATGTGGTTTTGGTTCTTGCTGATTCGCCGACAGGACTGGCCGCTCTTGGGGTGTCGCAGGCGATCGGCGGCGGACTCGGTGCCGGGGGCGAGGTGGGGGCCATCGGTCCCGCCGCCGCCCTCATCGCCGGCCGACATCTCCTCGGGCTCGGCGACCTGCTCTGGTATGCCGGTCCGATCGGTGCCGACGTGGCGCGAGCGTGCGCCCGGCTCGGTGCCGCGACCTTCGACCTCACGACGGGTCCGCCACCGACGGCACCGGCTCCTCGCTTGGTCGTCGTCCACGAGTTGGACCGGATCGACGGGGGGCTGCTGGGGACGGGCCCGCGGCTGATCGTGGTGGCCCTGGATGCGGGCGCTCCCGCGGATGCGGCGCGGCCGACCGAGGGTGCCGATCCCCGACTCGCGTCGAACCCGAACTGGGTCCGCACCGACGACATCGTCACCACGCAGAGCGTCGGCGACCCGGAGCACGGCATACCGACGCAGACTCACCTGACCACCTGGATCTACCGTGACCGAGCTGGAGAGACGAGATGAGCCAACGCAATTCGCGGATCGCGCAGGTCCTCGGCGGCGAGGCCAGCCGGGCCCGCGCCGATCAGATCGAGACCGTTCTCGGGGTGCCCACGACGCGCTACGACCCGCCGGCCAGACAAGCGCTGCGGCGCGCGTGGGACGAGTCCGACCTCATCATCAGCCACCTCGCGCTCGGGGCGACGACCCGGCTCGTCGCCCCGCTGCTCACCGACAAGCACACCGACCCCGGCGTCGTCGTCGTCGACGAGGCCGGCCGGTTCGCCGTGCCGCTGGTGGGCGGACACGCCGGGGGGGCAAACGAATTGGCGCGACAGATCGCGGCCGGCCTGGGCGGGATTGCGGTCGTGACCACGGCGACCGACGCCCTCGGCGTCCCGGGGTTGGACACGCTCGGCTGGCCGTGTCACGGCGACGTTGCCGCCGTCACCAGAGCACTGCTCGACGGGCGCGTGGTGGAGCTGCGCCGCGACTACCGCTGCCCGTTGCCGTCACTACCCCCGAATGTGGTCGAACAGGCGGCAGATCAGCCGATCGCGGGCCGGATCGTGGTCACCGTCGAGAGCATTGGCACACAGTCGGATTCGGGTTCCGACCTTTCGCCGCCCATCGTCGTGCTGCATCCGCCGGGGCTGGTGGTCGGCATGGGCTGCAATGCGGGCACCGACGTGGAGCAGCTCGAGACACTGCTGCGCCAGACCCTTGCCGATGCCGGCCTCGCCGTCGAATCACTCACCGCGATCACGACCATCGACGTGAAGGCCGGGGAAGTCGGACTGCTCCAACTCACTCATCGCCTCGGCATCCCTCTGGTGGACTATCCCGCAGCGACCCTGGCCGTCCAGACCGTGCCAAATCCCAGTGCCGTTGTCGCAGGACATGTCGGTTCCCCCAGCGTCGCGGAGGCGTCGGTCCTGGCATACGGGGCCGAACTCCTCGTGGGCAAGCAGCGCAGCACCGACGCGACCTGCGCCGTCGGCCTGGTCCCGGCCCGGGGACGGCTCAGCGTCGTCGGTCTCGGCCCGGGGGCACGGGACCTGTTGACCCCGCGAGCCATCGCGGCGATCCGAGGGGCGAGGTTCGTCGTCGGGTACGCCCCGTATGTACGGCAGGTCCGCGACCTGATGCGACCCGGCACCGACGTCCTCGCGTCCCAGATGGGCAGCGAGGAGGAGCGCACCGCTGCGGCGATTTCGCGCGCGAGAGAAGGGGATTCGGTCGCGTTGGTGTGCTCGGGCGATCCGGCGGTGTATGCCATGGCGAGCCCCGTGCTCGAACAGGGTACCGACGGCATCGACGTCGACGTCATCCCCGGGATCACCGCCGGCCTGGCCGCGTCGTCGATCCTCGGCGCTCCGCTCGGCCACGATCACGCGCTGATCTCGTTGTCGGACCTGCATACCGACTGGGCAACCATCGAATCCCGTTTGGCCGCAGCGGCATCAGGCGACTTCGTGACCGTGCTCTACAACCCGCGCAGCAAGCATCGCCGGGAACATCTGCCGAAGGCTCTGTCGACCCTCGGCGAACACCGACCGCCCGCAACGCCGGTCGCGGTCGTCCATCAGGCATACCGGAAGGGGCAAACCGTGACGATGACCACGCTGGAGGCGTTCGATCCGGAGGTCGTTGATATGAACTCCCTTGTCATCGTTGGTTCGTCGCGAACGCGCTATGTGACGAGCGGCGGCGGGGAACGGCGCATGGTGACCCCGCGGGACTATCGCTGGATGCCGTCATGACCGTGACACCGGGTATGCCGGCAACTCCCCTCGTCGTCGCGGCGCACGGCACCCGCGATCCGGACGGGGTCGCCGCATGTGAGGCGCTGGTCGACCGGATCCGCGGGATGCTGCCCGGGGTGGCCGTCCATCTGGGCTATGTCGAACTGGTCGAGCCACCCGTGGAGACTGCGCTGATCACGGCGCTCACCGAGCAGGTCGACGCCGGTCTGGAGCCGCACGCCGTCGTCGTTCCCCTCATGGTGGGCACGGGCAATCATGTGCGCAAAGACATTCCGGCATCGGTGGCTGCCGCGTGTGACGCCGTCCCGGGGGCGCGGGTCGGGTACGGCCGAGCGATCGGGGCCGACCCGCTGTTGCTGGGCGCGGTCCAATCTCGGATCGAGCAGGCGACGGTGGGCGAGCCCGGGGAAGGGGTGGCGGGAGATCCGCGGGACCTGTCGGTGGTCCTGGTCGGGCGGGGCGCGGCGGTCGCCGACGCCAACGCCGACCACGCCCGGCTCGCCCGGTTGCTCTACGAACGGGCCGGGTATGCCCAGGTGGCACCGGCATACGCGCAGGTCACCCGACCCAGCATCCCCGAGGCGCTGGGGATGCTGGCGGCGAGCGGTGCGAAGAATCTCGTCGTCGCACCGTGCTACCTGCTGCCCGGGCTGCTGAGGACCTGGACGCGGCAGCAGGTGGAGGCTTGGGCGGCAACGCATCCGGACGTGAGGGTGCGATTGGCCGAGGTGCTCGGCGACTGCCCCGAGCTGGCGACCATCGTGGTCGAACGCTACCGGGAGGCCGCCGACGACCCTCCGGCAGAGGAGGGTTCGCCGGTCTACCTGACCGGGTTGGCGCTGCGCGGTCGGGATGTGTTGGTGGTCGGCGCCGGCCATGTCGCCGACCGACGGGTGCCTCGGCTCTTGGCGGCCGGCGCCCGGGTTCGGTTGGTATCGCCCACGATCAGCGTCAGCCTGCGGCGGCGGCTCGGGGAGGGGCTGGTGTGGGAGCAGCGCGGGTTCGACGAGGGCGACGTCGACGGGGCGTGGTTCGTCATGGCGCTGACCAACGATCCGGCGGTCAACGCGGCGGTGACCGCGTCGGCCCACGAGCGTCGGGTGTTCTGCGTCCGGGCCGACGCGGCTCGGGAGGGCAGTGCCTGGACACCGGCGGTGGCCGGTTCTGGCGGGTTGACCGTTGGGGTGGTGGGCAATCGGGATCCACGGCGTTCGGTCGCGGTCCGCGACGCGCTGCTGCGGATCCTGCACGGCTGAGACCTCTGAGCCGCTCCCCTAACACCGGGTGGAGGTAATAGTGGGCGCTACGAGCAGCCGGTTTTACCTCCACCCGGGGGTGGGGCCGGCGACGGTGGTGGGGCCGGCGACGGTGGCGGTGGGGGCGCGGCCGACGATCTGGCCGGTGCGGTCGATGCAGACGACGTCGACGGCGACCGGGGCGCCGGCGAGGACTCGCAGTGCCTGGTCGCGGGCCGCGACCGCCACCAGGTCGCCCAGTGGCACCCCGTGCGCGCCGGCCCGGGTGAGCGCGTCGAGTGCCGTGGTCGCGGCCCGAATGTCTTGGACGGCAGGGGGATTCGCTCCCGAGCCCGCGGCCAACCCGGCCAGGTGACCGACGTCGACACCGGAGCGTGCGGAGTGCAGGTCGAGATGTCCGGAGGCGAGCTTGGACACCTTGGCGAACCCCCCGCATACGGTCAGCCGCGGCACCGGATGGCGACGCAGATAGGTCAGCACCGCCCCGGCGAAGTCACCCATGTCGATCAGCGCCACGTCGTCCAGGCCATGGAGCCGGCGCGCCGTCGCCTCCGACGTCGAACCGGTACACGCCGCAACATGTTCCACGCCGCTGGCCCGGGCCACGTCGACCCCGCGGCGGATGGCGTCGATCCACGCCGAACACGAATACGGCACGACGACGCCGGTGGTGCCGAGGATCGACAGCCCGCCGACGATGCCGAGCCGCGGGTTCAAGGTGCGCGCGGCGAGCGCCTCACCACCGTCGACGCCGACCTCGACATTCGCGTCGACCTGCCCCGCGGGATCGACGGGCCAACCCAATTCGACTGCAGCCGCAACGAGATTGGCGACAATCATCGCCCGCGGCGCCGGGTTGACGGCCGGTTCGCCGACGGGCAGCGGCAGACCGGGCCGGGTCACGACGCCCACCCCCGGGCCCGCCGAGAAGGTCGTCCCAGTGCCGGGCGCCGTATGCCGGACGCGCACCCGGACGACGGCGCCGTGCGTCACGTCGGGGTCGTCCCCGGCGTCCTTGGTGACGGCGGCCATCGACGTCCCGTCAGGCAGAATCGCGTAGTCGGTGAGCGCGAACGCCGGACGCCGGTCGCCGGGAAGCTCGACGGTCACCGGGTCCGGCGGATCACCCGCGACCAGCGCCACCCACGCAGCCCGTGCGGCCGCAGTCGCGCAGGCCCCCGTGGTCCAGCCCGGCCGGAGTCCCGACGTGGCCAGCTGCCCCGCCCGACCGCCTGCTCGGGGACCCGCCCGCCCACCGGTCATTCGGCCTCACTGGCGGTCGCGTTGACCGCGGCACAGGTCACGGCGCTGCCACCGCGACGCCCCCGCACGACGAGATACTCCACGCCGAGCCCGGATTCGACGAGAGCCGCCTTCGCCTCGGCCGCGCCGACGAAACCCACCGGGATCCCGAACACCGCCGCCGGCGCGCGTCCCGGATCCTCCTCGATCACCTCGAGCAGCCGGAACAACGCGGTCGGCGCGTTCCCGATCGCGACCACCGCCCCGGCCAGCCGCGGGCGCCACAAGTCAACGGCCGCAGCGGTTTTCGTGGTACCCAAGTCCTGCGCAAGGGATGCCAACGCCGGATCGCCGAGATGGCATACGACCTCGTTGTCGGCCGGCAGCCGCGACCGGATGATGCCCGTCGCCACCATCGTCGAATCGCAGAGGATCGGGGCCCCGGCCAGCAACGCGGTCCGCGCGGCGGCCACGACGCCGGGGGTGAAGACGATGTCGTCGGCGAGGTCGGGCTGCCCGGCGGCGTGGATCATCCGCACGGCCACGCGCTCGACATCGGCGGGGAAGCGGGCCAGATCGGCCTCGGCCCGGATGATCCGGAACGACTCACGGTAGATGTCCGCGCCGTCCCGCCGATAGTCGTATGCCGTCATCGTCGCCGTCCTCGTCGCCATTGGTCACGCTCTTGTGGAGCCGTCGAATCTCGTTGTGTCGCAGCACTACTCGCAAGCCGACGCGATGCCGGGTGGGAGGGAGCGGCGCACGGGGACCACGCTACCGGCAAATCCCCGCGTGGCCGCCCGTCGTGCGAGAATGACGGCAACCCCACCCTGCCCGGGAGAGGAAGCCGGGAACAGCCGGCACGGTCGCGCCACTGTGGACGGCCGCCAGGATCTGCCGATCCGTGGCGGGCCGGAAGTCAGGAACTCGCATGTCTACGGACATCCCGGGACGGGAACGCTCGATCGGGACGCGCCATCCCGAGAAGGAGTCGACATGCCCGTCGCGCTCAGCCCTCGCGGCCGAGGCAGCACCGACCCTGCTGTCGACGTTCAACACGTCGACCTCCGGCGGTCGGGCCCCAGCCCCTGCCGGTCAGGCAGCCCCTACTGGTCAGGCCTCCTCGATCGGCGCGCGGTCGTTCCGCTCCCGGACAGCGGCCCACTGGACCACGGCGCGGGCGGGGCGCCAACCGAGCAGCGAACCCAGCGGTTCGGCGGTCTCGACGGCGATCCGGGTGAGCGATCCGCCCCAGCGCCGGTATGCCGACACGAGCGTCTCTTCGGAGTCGATCGTAACGCTGTGCGCGACCAGCCGACCGCGGGGCGGGAGGACTCCCCAACAGGTGGCGAGGAGTTCGGCCGCGATGCCGCCGCCGAAGAAGACGGCGTCGGGGCGGGGCAGGTCCGCGAGCAGGGTGTCCGCCGCGCCGAGGGCGATGGTGACGGATTCTGGGGCGGCCAGGGCCGCGGCATTCCGGCGAGCGCGGGCCGCCCGGTCCGGGTCGCGTTCCAGGCCGATCGCGCGGGCTCCGGCGGCGGCGCGGGCCCACTCGATCGCGATCGAACCGGCCCCCGTGCCCACATCCCAGAGCAATTCGCCCGGTCGCGGTCGCAGATAGGCCAGGGCCGTCGCCCGCACATGCCGCTTGGTGATCAGGCCGTCGTGCTCGAATGCGTCGTCCGGAAGTCCGGGCGCGCAGCCGAATCGGTCGCCCTGGTGGCCGCTGCTGCCGTGGTCGGCGCCCACCGTCGCGGCGTCAGGGTCCTGGGCGGAGGTCACCCGCGAAGCGTAGCGAGGTCGGGGCGGTCGTCGAGAGTCCCGGGACTCTCGGGTATCCCCGCGACGTCGGGTACCACGCCGAGGCGAGGCGGGAGCGTGCGGTGACCACCGGCATACAAGATCCTGACGCGGCGCACCCCCCAACGACCCGTGAGGGGCGAGCGCGGGCGCTGCTGATCGTGCACACCGGCGACGGCAAGGGCAAGACGACCGCCGCGATGGGACTCGCGCTGCGGGCCTGGGCGACGGGGACGTCGGTCGGCGTCGTGCAGTTCGTCAAGTCCGGACGCTGGCCGGCCGGGGAGCGAGCCGCCCTCGCGGCGCTGGACGCCTCCCCGGAGGGCGGGTCGATCGCGTGGTACCAAACGGGTGTTGGGGGGTCGTGGACCCCGCGCGGCGGCGGAGCCGAAGCGGCGGACGTCGCCCGACAGGGGTGGGTGCTCACCCGGGACCTCCTCGCCGAGCGACAGCACGGCCTGCTCATCCTCGACGAGTTCACGTATGCCATGACGCGCGGCTGGGTCGACGTCGCCGACGTGGTCGAGACGTTGACGAACCGCCCCGGGCATCAGCACGTCGTCGTCACCGGCCGTGCTTGTCCCCAAGAGTTGTTGGATGTTGCTGATCTGGTCACTCGGATGGACAAGGTGACGCACCCCTTCGACACGGGTGTGCGCGGGCAACGGGGGATCGACTGGTGAGCCGGTCACAGTCCGGCAACGACGCCGTGAACGCGCCGCCGCGATTCGTCGTCGCCGCGCCGGCGTCCGGTCACGGCAAGACCACGGTGACCATCGGGCTGATCGCGGCGCTCCGCCGGCTCGGGCACGTGGTCGCCCCGTTCAAGGTTGGGCCCGACTACATCGACCCGGGGTACCACCTGCTCGCCGCCGGCCGCCCCGGTCGCAATCTCGACCCTTTTCTCGTCGGCGAGGACGCGATCCTGCAGCTGTTCCTGCACGGCTGCGCCCGGCCCACGCCGTGCGACCTTGCCGTCGTCGAGGGGGTGATGGGGCTCTTCGACGGGCGGCTCGGCACCGGGGGGTTCGCTTCGACGGGTCATGTCGCGGCCCTGCTGCGCGCACCCGTCGTCCTCGTGCTCGACGCCCGGCATACCAGCCGAACCATCGGCGCCATCGCCCATGGCCTGGCGACCTGGGACGCCGAGGTCAGTGTCGCCGGGGTCGTGCTCAACCAGTGCGGCTCGGCGCGGCACGCCGCCGAGGCAGTCGCGGCCATCGGCGAGTCCGGCCTGCCGGTCCTCGGCGTGCTCGGCCGGCACGACGATCTGCACGCCCCCTCTCGACACCTCGGCCTGGTCCCGGCCGCCGAACGACCGCACGCCGCCGCCGATCTCGACCGGTTGGCGGACCGAATCGCCGCCGATGTCGACCTCGCGGGGATCCTAGACCTCGCGCGGCGGGCACCCGCACTTGCCGGCCGGGCGTGGGATCCGACCTCAGTCCTCACTCCATTGAGTGTTGGGGGGTCGCGACCGGTCGTCGCGGTCGCCGGCGGGCGGGCCTTCACCTTCCGGTATGCCGAGACGACAGAACTGCTCCAGGCCGCCGGCTGCGAGACGGTGGTGTTCGACCCGTTGGTCGACGCCGCGCTGCCGCCCGGGACCGCCGGCCTGTATCTGGGCGGCGGGTTCCCGGAGGTCCATGCCGGCGAGTTGGCCGGCAATGCGAACCTGCTGGCCGCGATCCGTGCCGCTGTGAGCGCCGGTATGCCGACCGTCGCCGAGTGCGCCGGCCTGCTCTACCTGTGTGCCACCCTGGACGACGTACCGATGACCGCGGCCCTGCCCGCGACGGCCCGGATGACCCCCCGCCTCACCTTGGGGTATCGGGGGTCCGTCGCCCCGGCCGACACGCTGCTGGCCCGAGCCGGCGAACACATCACCGGCCACGAGTTCCATCGCACCACGGTCGACGTACCTCCCGGCATACCTCCCGCATGGTTGTTGGACGGTCGCCCGGACGGTGTCAGCGCCGACCCAGCGGGCCTGGGTGTGTCTACGCTGCACGCGTCCTACCTGCACGTCCACTGGGCCGGCCACCCGCAGCTAGCGCAGAGGTTCGCCGACGCCGTCCACCGGTACGCATCCACCCGCACCCCCGCAGGAGAGCGAGAGACATGACCGCCGAACCCGACCTCACGCCGCTGGTGCTCGGCGACCCCGCCCCGCCCGGCACCGTCGTGCTCGTCGGCGGCGGCCCCGGCGACCCCGGGCTGGTCACGGTCCGCGGCCTGGCCGCCGTGCAGGCCGCGGATGTCGTCGTCTACGACCGGCTCGCCCCCACGGCCGTCCTGGCCTACGCCCGCCCGGACGCCACGCTCCTCGACGTCGGCAAGGCGCCCACCCGGCATCGCACCCCCCAAGACCACATCAACGCCCTCCTCGTCGAACACGCGCTCGCGGGACGCCGCGTCGTGCGTCTCAAGGGCGGCGACAATTTCGTCTTCGGCCGTGGCGGGGAGGAATGGCAGGCCTGCGCGGCCGCGGGGGTGCCCGTCGTTGTCGTACCCGGCGTCACCTCCGCGATCGCGGTGCCCGGGTCGGTTGGCATTCCGGTCACCCACCGCAATGTCGTGCAGGGGTTCACCGTGGTGTCCGGCCACGTCTCCCCCGACGACCCGGCGTCCACGCTCGACTACGCCGGACTGGTCCGGTCCCGCACCACTCTCGTCATCCTCATGGGCATGACCCAGCTGCGCGCGATCTGCGAGCGCCTGATCGCCGAGGGGATGCCGCCGCAGACTCCCGCTGCCGTCGTCGCGAACGGGTTCGCCCCCGACTGCGTGGTGCTGCGGGCGCCGGTGGCCGAACTCGCGGACGCCGTGGTGGCGGCCCAGATCGGCCCGCCGGCGGTCGTCGTCATCGGCGACGTCGTCGCCCTCGACCTGGGTGCGCCGGCGCCGTCATGACCGGGCCGTCCCGGACGCGTCCAGACACCGGGCGAGGGCATCGTCCATCTCGGTGACGGTGTCGATACCGGGCGGGGCGGCCGGGCGGCGGACGACGATCACCGGTACGTCGAGGCGTGCGGCGGCGTCGAGTTTGGCCGCCGTATGCCGTCCGCCGGCATCCTTGGTGACCAGCACCGTCACGTCGTGGGCGGCGAAGAGCGCGAGTTCGGCGGCCGGCTCGGCGCGCGGGTCCAGCGGCAGCGTCCGCCAGCGCGGTGGCAGGGCAAGGCCGGTGTCGTCGGCGACCCGGGCCAGGACGTTTCGGTCCGCGAGGGCGGCGATGTAGGTCGGTAGGTTCTGCCGGCCGATCGTCAAGAGGACTGCGCCGGTAGGCCGGGGGTCGCGTGCCGTCGCGCCCGCCCGCTCCGCATCGGCCGCCCGCGCCACCTCCGCCGCCGCCTTGGCCGCCGCGGCGTGCTCGTCCACCCAGTGCCAGGTCCCGGCCGCCGGGTGGTCACGCCAGCCGGGGCGGTCGAGCCGCAGCAACGCAACCCCGGCCGCAGCGCACCCGAGCACGGCGTGACGCGACATCTGTTCGGCATACGGGTGGGTGGCGTCGACGACGAAGGAGACACCCTCCTGACGCAGCCACGCGGCCAGCCCATCGGGTCCGCCGAACCCGCCGACCCGCACCCGCCCGGCCGGCAGTCGTGGGGTCGGGGTCCGTCCGGCCAGTGAGGTGACGACGGGGACGCCGACGGCATCGAGCCGGTTCGCCAGCTCGCGCGCCTCGGCGGTGCCGCCGAGGATCAGGATGCTCCCCACGCAGGCCGAGTATGCCAGCAGCGGTCTCGACGTGCCGCCGTACTGCTCCCGCCGCGAGCTTCGCACTGACCGGGAGCTGTTGCGCTGATCGCGTCGAACCCGCGGTGACCGGGTGTTGCAACTCTCGATCAGCGCAGTTGGGCTGGGTCAGCTAAGGGGCCCGGTACGCGATGGCGCCGGACACGTGAGGTGGGTGGCACCCCGCAGGGCGCCACCCACCTCACGAACCGTGATCTCAGCCGCCGAAGGTGTCCTTCAGCACGGCCGCGATGTCGTCCGGCAGCGCCGACGGCAGCGGCACGGTGTGGTAACCGTGCATCCGCACGACGACCGAACCGGCCCCGTCGGTGACGGCGCAGTGGAACAGGCCCTCACCCGCGGGCCACGCCCACGAGTACAGCGGTCCCTCGACGCCGGCCGGGTCGCGCAGCACGCTGACCTGCTCGACCCGCAGCGGCAGCGCGAGCCGCGACTCGGTGCCGGCCTCCCACAGCCCCGCGGTCTGGAAGCACAGCTCGGACAGTCGCGGTGCGCTGACGAGCGGGGCGTCCCCGGGGACCTGGTTGTCGGGCAGCGGGTCGGCCATCTTGGTCTGCGAGCAGTTCTCGCCGCGCCACGTCTTCTCGACGACCTGGTATGCCGGGCCGTGGAAGTAGAACGTGTAGACCTGGTCGGCGCTCATCTGCTTGTCGCCCTCGCGGACCTCGGCCTCGAACTGAGGCTCGGGGTCGCCCTGGACGAGGCGGACCTTGCCGGTGAAGTGGACCTGCTTGACCGGGTTCGCGTTGCCGGGGAGCTTGCGCTCGGCGGACAGCTCGCACCGGGCGAGCAGGCTGCCGTCGGGCTCCGGCGACACGATGGCCTGGACCGTGAGGGTCCGCGGCTCGTCGCGGAAGAACTTCACCGGAGCGGAGAAGTCGACGTCCTCGATCGAGGCGACCCGGTAACCCTCGGGCGCGACCAGCTTGGCGACCTCGGCGAAGGACTCCATCCCCATGACGCCCGGCAGGACGGGGGTGCCGTCGATCCGGTGGTCGTAGAGGAAGGCCTGGACCAACGGGTCGAGGGTCACCTTGTTGACGACGCCGTTGTGCACCGACATCGCCACCTCGCCGATCATCGGGCCGTGCGGGCCCGCGCCGAGCAGGGTCGAGGCCGGCACGCCGCCGTCCTCGGAGTACTCCCTGGCCATCATGCCCAGGACGCCGGCGACGACGACCTCACCGCTGTATGCGTGTCCGGTCAGTTCGCGACGGATCCAGGCGATGCCTGCGTCCGGCGGGAGCATCTGGACGCCGGCGGCCTCCATGATCTTCGGGATCGACCCACGGGTGGCCATGCCGATTCCGCCCCACGCCGTCCAGTCCAGCGCCAACGCCCGGGTTTCCGGACGCGCGCGGCGCATATTGGACGCGATCTTGCAGAGCAGGTCGTTGGCCGCCGAGTAGTCGGTCTGACCCTGGTTGCCGAACCGTCCGGCGACCGAGGAGAACCCGATCGTCGCTCCGATCGGCATGTCCTTGGCGCCCTTCCAGACGTTGAACCAACCGTTGATCTTGACGTCGAACACGAGGTCGTATTCGCGCGGCTCCTTCTGCGGCAGGTTACGGCTGATCTCCAGACCGGCGGCGTGCAGCAGGACGTCGATCCGGCCGCTGGTCTCCTTGACCTTGGCCATCACATCGGCCACCGCATCGGCATTAGTCAGGTCCACCGAGTGGTAGTGGACCGTACCGCCGTGCGCCTCGACCGCCTCGATGGCCGTCAGGGCCATCGCCTTGCGCTCCAGGCCGGCGAGCTCACGGTCGATGACGACCGGCGTGGCCTTCTCGCCGGCGGCCTTGAGCCGGGCGGCGATGGTGCCCTTGAGCGCTTCCTTGTCCGTCCGGAATGCCGTCAGGTCGGGGTCGTTGCGGTCCGGCGTCGGCGTCAGGTCGAGCAGGTGGAAGACGCCACCGCTGGCCTTGGCCAGATCCGCGGTGATCGCCGAGACGATCGAGCCCGCGGCGCCGGTCACGAGGAACACCGTGTCCTTGTCGAACTTCATCCCGCCATTGCCCTCGACGTAGCTGTCGCCGTCGAAGGACAGGGCCGGGAACGGCCGCTCGGTGAAGGCGACGCCGTAGCGACGGCCGTCGACGAGACCGATCTCGACGACGCCCGAGTCGCGCAGCGTCTCCTCGACGAGCAGATCCGCGACCGAGGCCGTCTTGCGGCTCGGCGGCAGGTCGACCGCCTTGACGAGGGACTCCGGCTTCTCCTTCTTGTACGACTTGGTGAAGCCGACGACCGAACCGCCGAGGATCGACGTGGCGCCACCGGCGTCGTAACCGTGGTACCCGCCCAGCCGGGTGGCCGAGACGAGGAACGGCGAGTGGTCGTAGAGGTGACGCATGGTGGCATACAGCGTCTTGACCCGGCGACGCAGCGCTTCGCGCCACGCCTCGAGGTCCATCGCGTTGATGTCACCGTCGTCGTCGAGAGCCGGCAGCCAGTAGACGCCCTGGATCGGACCGTCGGCCAGCCACCCGTCGAGGCGGGCGTACAGGTCGTCGGTGGAGATCCCGGGTTCGAGTTCGAGCGCGGTGGTGCCGAGCTTGGCCAGCTTCTTGGCCAGCGAGGCGCCGACACCGCCCTCGTCGAGCATGACGACCACGCGGGCGCCGTCGAGCACGACCCCGGTCTCGTCGCAGCCGGGGGCGCCCGGACGCAGCGAGAGGGTCGGGACGCGACGCGGCAGCCGGTCGATCGCCTCGAGCGAACCCTGGATGGTCTCCGGGACCGGCGGGGCGGCCGGGGCGGCGGGTGCCGCCGGGGCGGCCTCGGCCGGGGCAGCAGCGGGCGCCGCGGGAGCGGCCACACCGAGCTTGCCGCGGATCCAGCCCGCGATGTGGTTCAGCGTCGGGAAGTCGCGCAGCTGCAGGTTCTCGTCACGCTCGACGTTGTACTGCTCGCGAACCGCCGCGAACACCTCCGCCTGCTTGACCGTGTCGACCCCCAGGTCGGCCTCCAGATCCAGATCCGGATCCAGCAGATCCTGCGGGTACCCCGTCATGTCCGCCACGATCTTGGTCACCGTCGCGAGAATCTCGTCCGATCCACCCGCGGGAGCCGCCGCCGGAGCAGCAGCAGCCGGAGCCATCGCCGGGGCAGCAGCGGGCGCCGCGGGAGCGGCCACACCGAGCTTGCCGCGGATCCAGCCCGCGATGTGGTTCAGCGT
>JBDIAR010000031.1:0-21924 GCA_039812545.1 Dermatophilaceae bacterium
CGACCGGGGGCGACCGCTCAGCGGCGGCCGACCGCCTTCAGACCGCGCAAGCCGACGGTGAGCAGCCGCGCCCAGGCCCGATCGGTGACCCCGGGCGGGGCACCGAGGTCGGTGAGTCGCTGGGTCGCGATGGTCTGGGCCTCGGTGTACTTGCGGATGCCTTCGGCGCCGTGCCGTCGTCCGAGCCCGGAATCTTTCATCCCGCCCATGGGGGCGCCCATCGCGGCCCAGCCCGCGGCATACCCCTCGTTGACGTTGACGGTGCCGGCCTTGAGTCGGGCGGCGACGGCGCGACCGGCGACCAGGTCCCGGGTGAAGATGCTCGCGTTTAGCCCGTATGCCGTGTCGTTGGCGAAGGCGAGCGCCTCCGCGTCCCCGTCGACCTGGTAGATCGAGACGACCGGGCCGAAGGTCTCCTCGGCGAAACAGCGCATCTGTGGGGTGACGTCGGTCAAGACGGTGGGTTCGTAGAAGAACGGGCCGATGTCGGGGCGGGCCCGACCACCGGCGAGGACCGTGGCACCCTTGGCCCGGGCGTCCTCGACGTGGTCGCTGACGGTGGCGAGTTGGCCGGCGTCGAGCAGGCTGCCCATGTCGTAGCCGAAGCTGAGTTCGGGGCCGAGCCGCATCGCGCGGACCGCGGCGGCGAAGCGCTGCGTGAACTCCGCGGCAATCGCGCGGTCCACGATGAGCCGCTCGATCGACATACACAACTGGCCGCCCGAGGCATACACCCCGCGGACCGCACCGGGAACGGCCCGGCGCAGGTCGGCGTCGGCCCGGATGATCATCGGGTTCTTGCCGCCGAGTTCGAGGGAGCAGCCGACCAGGCGGCGGCCGGCGGTTTCGGCGACGGCGCGCCCGGTCGGGGTGGAGCCGGTGAAGCAGACGTAGTCGGCCTGGTCGATGACGCCCTGCCCGACGGTGCTGCCGCGGCCGAGGACGACTTCCAGGACGCCCGGGGGCAGGCCGGCCTCGTCGAAGAGGCGGACGGCCCGCAGCGCGGTGAGCGAGGTCAGCGAGTCCGGCCGCAGGACCACGGCGTTGCCGGCGGCGATGGCGGCCATGGCGTCGGTGATGGACAGGCTGAGCGGGTAGTTCCACGGCGAGACCACGCCGACGACGCCCTTGGGGTGGTAGACGACGTCGGCCCGGGAGATGAGCGGCAGGACGCCGGGGTAGCGACCGGCGCGCAGGTAGGCCGCGGTGTTGCGGCCGTAGTGCCGGGCCGCGAGGGCGACGTCGGCGACCTCCTCGAAGGCGTGCGCGCGGGCCTTGCCGGATTCGAGTTGGACGAGGTCCATGAGTTCGTCCTGGTGGGCGAGGACGAGGTCGTGCAGGCGCAGCAGGATCGCTTCGCGCTGCGGGATCGGGACGGCCGCCCAGGACGGCTGGGCGGCGCGGGCGTCGGCGAAGGCTCGGTCCACCTCCGGCATACCGGAATGCGGCAGGTCCACGAGCACGGCGGCGGTCATCGGGCTGGTCACGGCGACGCGAACGGGGTCGGCGCCGAGGACGGCGCGGGCGATGAGCCACCCGGCATACCCGGGGGTGACGCGGCTGGCGGCCTGGGCGGCCACGGCGGCGGTGCGGTCGGTGGCGAGGGACGTGTCGGACGACGGCGCTGTCGAGGTGGCCATGGTTCAGGATACGGCTGGTCGCGCGGTCTCCCCGGAGGGCCGCAGGCCCTCGATGCCCAGGCCCGGCCCGTCGGGAAGGACCACGACGACCCCGGTGTCACCCCTGGCATACCGGAGCCCACCGACGAACGGTGAGCCGGCCGCCCACCAGGGGGCGTCCAGGTCGCTGACCAGCGGCGTCCCGTATGCCGCGACGAGGGCGGCGGCTGCGCCGACCCCGATGTGGGTCTCCATCATCGAGCCGACGATGGCGCCGACGTCGTGGGCCCGGGCGAGTTCGATGAGGGCGCGGGCGGGGGCGAGGCCGCCGCACTTGGCGAGTTTGACGTTGACCAGGTCGGCGGCGTGGTCGGCGATGATCCGGACCAGGTCGCGCAGGTCGTAACAGGATTCATCGGCCATGACCGGCAGGTCGGCGCGGGCGGTCACCCAGGCCAGGCCGGCGAGATCGGCCGCGGCGACGGGCTGTTCGACGAACTCCACCCCGAGGTCGGCGTCGACGAGGGCCTGGATGACGGTAACGGCCGCACGCGGGGTCCAGCCCTGGTTGGCGTCCAGCCGGATCGCGACGTCGGGGCCCACGGCCTCGCGAACGGCGCGGACTCGGGCGACGTCGGTGCGCGCGTCGGTGCCGACCTTGAGTTTGAGGGTGCTGAAGCCGTCGCCGACCCTGGCCACGGCGGTGGTCGCGAGCGCGTCCGGGTCGCCGGCGGACACCGTCACGTCGGTGGGCACCTCGTGGCGGTCGGCGCCGAGCAGGACGGGCAGGCTGACGCCCCGGCGCCGGGCGGTCAGGTCGTGCAGGGCCACGTCGAGGGCCGCCTTCGCGCCGGCGTTGCGGGCCACGGCGGCGGCGACGTCCTGCAGGAGGGGCACGAGATCGTCGGTCGATCGACCGAGGAGACGCGGCGCCAGCATGGTCTCGATGCAGTCCTGGGCGCCGGCCAGCGATTCGCCGGTCACTTGCCAGACCTGAGGGGCCTCCCCCCAGCCGACGACCCCGTCGCTGTCACGAACCTGGACGACGACCGTGTCCACCGTCTGCGTGCGGCGCAGCGCGGTGACGAACGGGGTGTGCAGCGGCACGGACAGCCATCGGCAGGTGACCGATTCGATGCGCGACATGGGGGCGACTCGGCGCGCGGTCAGTCGGTGGCCGAGGTGACGACGACCTCGACCCGCTGGAACTCCTTGAGATCGGAGTAGCCCGTGGTCGCCATCGCCCGGCGCAGCGCACCGATCAGGTTCGTCGTCCCGTCGGCGACCCGGCCAGGGCCGAGCAGGATCTCCTCCAGACAGGCCTGGTGCCCGACCTCGACCCGCTCGCCGCGGGGCAGCTGCGGGTGATGCGCCTCCGGTCCCCAGTGGAACCCGCGCCCCGGCGCGTCCGTCGCCCGCGCCAGCGCGGCTCCGAGCATGACCGCGTCGGCGCCGCACGCGACCGCCCGGACGATGTCGCCGCTGGTGGCCAGCCCGCCGTCGGCGATGACATGGACATAGCGGCCACCGGATTCGTCGAGGTAGTCGCGGCGGGCGGCGGCGACGTCGGCGATCGCCGAGGCCATCGGGACGTGGATGCCGAGCGCGAGCCGGGTGGTGTGGGCCGAACCGCCGCCGAAACCGACCAGGACGCCGGCCGCGCCGGTGCGCATCAGGTGCAGGGCCGCGGTGTACGACGCCGCGCCGCCGACGATCACCGGGACGTCGAGTTCGTAGATGAAGCGCTTGAGGTTGAGCGGTTCGGCGCGGCCGGAGACGTGTTCGGCGCTGACGGTGGTGCCGCGGATGACGAACAGATCGACCCCGGCCTCCACGACCGTGCGCCAGTGCTGCTGGGTGCGCTGCGGGGAGAGGGCACCGGCGACCGTGACGCCCGCGGCGCGCAACTCCCGCAACCGACGGGTGATGAGTTCGGGCTGGATCTCGGCGCCGTTGTAGATCTCCTGCATCCGCCCGGTCGCGTCCTCGGGGTCGAGCGCCGCGATCTCGGCGAGCAGTTCGGTGGGGTCGTCGTACCTCGTCCACAACCCCTCGAGATCGAGGACCGGCAGCCCGCCGAGCCGCCCCAACGCCAACGCGGTCTGCGGCGAGGTCACCGAGTCCATCGGCGCGCCGAGCACCGGCAGCCCGAAGTGGTAGGCGTCGATCTGCCA
The DNA here is from genome assembly GCA_039812545.1 of Dermatophilaceae bacterium. Classification (GTDB taxonomy): domain Bacteria; phylum Actinomycetota; class Actinomycetes; order Actinomycetales; family Dermatophilaceae; genus JBDIAR01. The sequence continues at coordinate 3,794 of JBDIAR010000031.1, forward strand.
CGACACCGACACCTCCTCGGGGTCGCGGGTGCGCCGGGAGGGCACCACGGCGACGTCGTCGAGGGCATACGCGCGTCGGCCTCGTTTGCCGCGGCCGATTTCGATCTCCATCACGTATGCCAGTCTGTCACCTCAGCGGCATACGTCACCGGCATACTCAGCGGCTTTGGTAGTTGGGCGCCTCGACGGTGATCTGGACGTCGTGCGGGTGGCTCTCGGACAGGCCGGCGGAGGTGATCCGCACGAACCGGCCCTTGGCCTTGAGCTCGGCGACGTCGCCGGCTCCGACGTAGAACATCGACTGGTGCAGGCCGCCGACGAGTTGGCGCAGCACGGCCGACAGGGCCCCACGGTAGGGAACCTGACCCTCGATGCCCTCCGGGACCAGGTCCTCGTCGTTGGTGACGTCGGCCTGGAAATACCGGTCCCGGGAGTACGACGTCTTCCCGCGCGAGGACATCGCGCCCAGCGATCCCATCCCCCGGTACGACTTGAACTGTTTGCCGTTGAGCAGGATGAGGTCTCCGGGGCTCTCCTCGCAGCCGGCGAGCAGCGAGCCGAGCATGACGGTCTCGGCCCCGGCGACCAGGGCCTTGGCGATGTCGCCGCTGTACTTCAGCCCGCCGTCGCCGATGACGGGCACGCCGGCCGGTCCGGCCACGGAGGCCGCCTCGTGGATCGCGGTGATCTGCGGAACGCCGACGCCGGCGACGATGCGGGTCGTACAGATCGCCCCCGGCCCGACTCCGACCTTCACGGCGTCGACCCCGGCCTCGATCAGGGCCCGCGCCCCGCTGGCCGTGGCGACATTGCCGCCGATGATCTGGACGTCCCGGGTCGCCGGGTCGGCCTTGAGGCGGCGGACCATGTCCAGCAGCAGGGTCGCGTGACCGTGCGCGGTGTCGACGACGAGGACGTCGACACCGGCGTCGACCAGCCCGGCGGCACGTTCCCAGGCATCGCCGAAGTACCCGACGGCGGCGCCCACCATGAGCCGCCCCAGTCCGTCCTTGCTGGCCTTCGGGAATTGCTCGGAGCGGACGAAGTCCTTGACGGTGATCAGCCCGGTGAGCCGGCCCTGCTCATCCACCAGGGGCAGCCGCTCCAGCTTGTGCCGTCGCAACAGCGCCGTGGCATCCTCGCGGCTGATGCCCGCCGGTCCGGTGATGAGCGGCATCGGAGTCATCACGTCGCGCACGAGCGTCGCCGCCCAGGTCGCCAACGGGGTGAACCGCAAGTCGCGGTTGGTGATGATGCCGAGCAGGCGTTGGGAGTCGTCGACGACCGGCAGCCCGGAGACGCGGTACTGCCCGCAGCGGATGTCCAGGTCCTCCAGCGTCGCGTCCGGCCCGATGGTGACCGGGTTGGAGATCATCCCGGTCTGGGTTCGTTTGACGAGGTCGACCTGGTGGGCCTGTTCCTCCGCCGACAGATTGCGGTGCAGTATGCCGAGGCCACCTTGGCGAGCCATCGCGATGGCCATCCGCGACTCGGTCACGGTGTCCATCGCAGCGGACACCAGGGGCACGTTGAGCCGGATTGCGCGGGTCAGCCGACTGCTGGTGTCCACCTCGCTGGGCACGATGTCGGTTTCGCCCGGTTGCAGCAGAACGTCGTCGTAGGTCAGGGCGAGCGGGGCGAGGGCGCGGTCGTCGGCCATGGCCAAATCCTATGGCCGTGGACGTGGGGCTCAGTTCGCTCCGACGGCGGGCGCCACCGACGCGGCCTTGCGCTGCTGCCCGGGCGGCGTCGCCGTCTTGTTGGCGTTCGGGTTCGGGTTTGCGTTGGCGTTCGGGTTTGCGTTGGCGTTCGGGTTTGCGTTGGCATTCGGGTCGGCCGAGGCGTTGGCGCCCGAGTTCGACCCGGGGTTCACCGTTGATCCCGGCGTGACGGAGCGGTTCTTGGCCCCGCGGGCCGCGCTCTTGCCGGGGGCGGCGGCCGGCGGCTGGACGACCGGTGATGCCGGGGTCGGATCCGGGGTGCGGACCGAAACCGGGCCGGGAACCTCGGGCACCGGCACCGTGACATTGGGTTGGCTCGGCGCGGTCACGGGGGTCGGCGCGGTGACCGGCGTCGGGTTGGCGGGCACCGGCATACCGGGCGAGGCGACGCGCGGGGCGGCAACGGCGACGACCGGGGTATCGCGCGGCAGCGACGGGCCGAACTGGCCCGGCGTGGCGACGACGACCCGGATCGATGGGCCCGCCCCGACGGTTCCGCCCGCCCCGACGGATCCGACGGCTCGGCCGGCCGGGGCGACCGAGACGGCGGGCGCAGCCGGCATCGGTGCCGCCGCCGAGTCCGGGGAGACCGCGGAGGCCCGGGTCAGGACGGGTCCCCACGCATCCAGGTGGGCCGACACGGTCGAGATGAGCTGTTGTCCGGCCACGCTGGCGCCGGCCGACGAGCGCGGACCGAACCACGGTCCGGACGGGGATTCGACCGCGGCCGCCACGCCGACACCCGAGGCCGCCACCGTCAGGGCCGCCAGTCCGCTGGTCAGCCATCCGGTCCGCAGGAACCTGCGTCGGGCCACCGGGGTGACCGGCGACGTGCCGAGCAGACGGCCGTCGGCCAGCGCGGCATACGCCCCCAGCAGAGCCGCCAACGAGTCGGCGGCGGGTTCGCGGCGAGCTGCGAGGTCATCGACGAACAGATCGTCACGGACCAGGACGTCCAGGCGGGGCACCATCAGGCCACCCCTCCCGCGGCCTCGCCGGCGAGCATGGCCCGCAGCCTGGCCAGCGCGCGGTGTTGCGCCACCCGGACGGCGCCCGCGGACATCCCGAGGGCCGCGCCGGTCTCCTCCGTGCTGAGCCCGACGGCGACGCGCAGTCGGATGATCTCGCGTTGGCTCGCGGGCAGTTCGGCCAGCAGCGCCACGATATGAGCCGCCTGGCCGCGCAGCATCGCCAGCCCCTCCGGACCGGGTTCGTCGCTGGCCGCCTCGGGAACCTCGGCGACCGGCATCGGTCCGCGCAGGACACCGCGTTGGACGTCCACCACCTTGCGCGAGGCGATGCCGTGGACGAACGCCTCGAACGGCACGCCGCGATCCTGGTATGCCGGCAGAGCCCGCAGCACCGCCATACACACCTCCTGAGCCACGTCCTGAGCCACGTCCTCCAGCTGGAATCGCCCCAGCCGGGCGCGGGCATAGCGCAAGGCCACTCGTCGGACCCCGGCCATCAGCGCCTCGTGGGCACCGACGTGTCCAGCCTGGGCGGCCTGCGCCAACTCGGTCAGAGTGCGTTGGTCACCGTCGTCTGCGTCCTGCCTGCTCAGACTCATCCTGCTCAGACTCATCCTGCTCAGACTTATCGCGTCATCGGGCCGCACCGTTACGGCGGCGGGGGTGCGCTCGGCGCCGTTCGGCTCGCTCACATCGCCCCCCGTATGCAGGTGCCCACCATGTCGCCCCTCCCCGACTGTGCCGAACCCTCCCCAGGGCCGGCGTATCGCACACCGACAGTCTCCACCACGGAGCATTCTTTACCAAGATTTGTAGTTCTGCTGGCGGAGCGCTGGACTTCCACGTCCTAGCGTCTCAGGTGCCTCGCCCTTCCCGTTCATCCGGGAGGCCGAGAACCAGGAAGATCCGGCTGGATCTGGTTGGGGACCGGCCGGAGTCCGCGGCGGGGCCGGAGCACCCCGGGGGTTTGTTGGACCATGCAGGACACGCGGCAAGGCGTACCCTTCCCGCCCCGCTGGGGCTGGCAATTGAGCGGTTCGTGTCGGGGGATGGACCCGAGCGGGTTCTTCCATCCCGAGGGCGAGCGGGGCAACCAGCGCCGCAGCCGCGCCGACGGCGCCAAACAGGTATGCCGAGACTGTCCAGTTCTCCTCGAATGCCGGAACCATGCCCTCGCCGTGCGCGAACCGTACGGCGTGTGGGGCGGGTTGAGCGAGGAGGAGCGCGCGGCCTGGTATGCGCAGCGCCGGGCCGGCTGAGCAGTCGCCGGCGGAGAACGTCGGAAGATGCGAGATGAGGGCCGCCCGGTCGGCGCGGCCCTCATCTCGTTGGGTCAGCTGATCGACCTCAGTGTCCGTGGCCGTGGCCGTGGCCGGCCGCCGCCTCGGGCTCTTCTTCCTTCTTCTCCACGACGAGGGTGTCCGTCGTCAGGATCATCGAAGCGATCGAGGCCGCGTTGCGCAGCGCCGACCGGGTCACCTTGACCGGGTCGATGACCCCGGCGGCCACGAGGTCGCCGTACTCACCGGTGGCCGCGTTGAGGCCCTGGCCGATCGGCAGGTCGGCGACCTTGGCGGTCGCGACGTAGCCCTCCATCCCGGCGTTCTCCGCGATCCAGCGCAACGGCTCGCGGGTCGCCTTCTTCACGATGGCGGCCCCGGTGGCCTCGTCCCCGGTCAACGCCAGATCGTCGATGACGGTGGCGGCGTGGATGAGAGCGGTACCGCCACCGGCGACGATGCCCTCCTCGATGGCCGCGCGGGTCGCCGAGATGGCGTCCTCGATGCGGTGCTTCTTCTCCTTGAGCTCGACCTCGGTGTGCGCGCCGACCTTGATGACGCAGACGCCGCCGGCCAGCTTGGCGAGCCGCTCCTGGAGCTTCTCGCGGTCCCAGTCGGAGTCGGTGCGCTCGATCTCGGCCTTGATCTGGGCGATCCGGGCGTCGACCTCGGCCGAGCTCCCGGCGCCCTCGACAACCGTGGTGTTGTCCTTGGTCACCACGACCCGGCGGGCCTGACCGAGGTCGTCCAGACCGATGTTGTCGAGCTTGAGACCGACCTCCTCGGCGACGACCTGGCCGCCGGTGAGCACGGCAAGGTCCTGCAGCATCGCCTTGCGGCGGTCGCCGAACCCGGGTGCCTTGACGGCGCAGACGTTGAACGTGCCGCGGATCTTGTTGACCACCAACGTGGACAGCGCTTCGCCGTCGACGTCCTCGGCCACGATGAGCAGCGGCTTGCCGGACTTGACGACCTTCTCCAGGATCGGCAGGACGTCGGCGATGGCCGAGATCTTGCCCTGGTTGATCAGGATGTAGCAGTCGTCGAGGACGGCTTCCATCCGCTCGGCGTCGGAGATGAAGTACGCCGAGATGTACCCCTTGTCGAACTGCATACCCTCGGTGAAGGTGAGTTCGGTCTGGGTGGTGGAGGACTCCTCCACGGTGATGACGCCGTCCTTGCCGACCTTGTCGAAGGCCTCGGCGATCGTCGAGCCGATCGTCTCGTCCTGCGCGGACAGTGAGGCGACCGCGGCGATCTGGTCGTGGCCGTCGACCTCGCTGGCGTTGGCCAGCAGCCGGTCGTTGACGGCCGAGACGGCCTTGTCGATGCCGCGCTTGAGAGCGGCGGGGGCCGCGCCGGCGGCGACATTACGCAGGCCCTCGCGGACCATCGCCTGGGCCAGCACCGTGGCGGTGGTGGTCCCGTCACCGGCGATGTCGTTGGTCTTGGTGGCGACCTCCTTGGCGAGCTGGGCCCCGAGGTTCTCGTAGGGGTCCTCCAGCTCCACCTCCTTGGCGATCGTCACGCCGTCGTTGGTGATCGTGGGTGCGCCCCACTTCTTGTCGATGACGACATTGCGGCCCTTGGGACCGAGGGTGACCTTGACCGCGTTGGCCAGGGCGTCCACCCCGCGTTCCAGCGATTTGCGGGCCTTGTCGTCGAATTCGAGAGTCTTCGCCATGGATCAGCCCACGATGGCAAGGACGTCGCGCGCGGACAGGATGAGGTACTCCTCGCCGCCGTGCTTGATCTCCGTGCCGCCGTACTTGCTGTAGATGACGCGGTCGCCGACCTTGACGTCGAGCGGGATGCGCTCGTCGCCGTCCTCGTTCCACCGGCCGGGGCCGACGGCGACGACTTCGCCCTCCTGCGGCTTCTCCTTCGCGGTGTCCGGGATGACCAGGCCGGAGGCGCGAACCTGCTCGGCCTCGACGGACTTGATGACGATGCGGTCCTCCAGCGGCTTAAGCGAAACCGACATGGGTGATGACCTCCCCTTCGGGGTACGCGAACTGTGTGAGTTCGATGGGTTTGTACTTGTCTGGTTGTCCGACCGCCGTCGCGGGTGCAGCCGGGCTGGGCTTTAGCACTTGGCCGGCGAGAGTGCCAGCCGCATACGAGAAGAATCTAGGTAGGCGATTAGCACTCGGTCAAGTTGAGTGCCAGCCGCGGGGGTCTCGGTGCCGCGGCCGGGCCCTGGCGGCGGGGCAGAATGGCCTTCGTGGACCCCGGCCTGATCACCCGCCTCGCCTGCGCCGAGGGGTCCGCGGTGTTCGCGGCGATCGCGGAGTTGCTTCCGCGGGGGTATGCCGATTCGCAGGTGTTGCGGGTGCAGTCGGCGTTGCGGTCGGCCGGGTTCGACGCCGATCTCGTGGCCGCGGCACTCACCCAGGCGCGGTTGCGGGAGCGCGGCGCCGAGAAACTCGGGGCCCCCGCGGCGGGGATGTTCTTCACCGCCGACGGCCTCGAACAGGCCACCCGCCCGGCCGTCGCCGCCGAACACGCCCGCCGGTTCGTGGCCGCCGGCCTGTCCGAGGTCGTCGACCTGGGCTGCGGGATCGGCTCGGACGCGCTCGCCATCGCCGGCGCGGGCCTGAGCGTCCACGCGGTCGACGCGGATCCGGTCACCGCAGCGGTTGCGGCGCACAATCTGGCGGGTATGCCGAACGCTCGGGTGTCCTGCGCCCGGGCTGAGGACGTCGCGGCGCCCTCGCCGGCCGGGGTGTGGTTCGACCCGGCGCGGCGGACCCCCGGTGTCGCCGACGCCGCCGGCCGGACCCGGCGGACCAACGCGTTGGAGTCGTTGTCGCCGTCCTGGGAGTTCGTCCTGGCGACGGCCGCGGCGCATCCGGCGACCGGGGCCAAACTCTCCCCCGCCATGCCGCACTCGGCGATCCCGGCCGACTGCGAGGCCGAATGGGTGTCCTGGCGCGGGGATGTGGTGGAGTGTGCGCTGTGGTGGGGACCGTTGCGCGCCGGGGCGGTTCGCAGTGCGCTGGTGCTCTCCCCCGCGGGCCGACACCGGGTGATCGACGACGGTGGGCCCGCGGGGGCGCCGGGCGGTCCGGTCGATCGCTGGCTCTTCGAGGCCGACCGGGCGGTGGTGCGCGCCGGGTTGACCCGCGTGCTGGCCCGTCGCGTGGGCGGCCGGGAACTCGCCACCGATGTCGGCTATGTGACGGCACCGGCATACACGGACGTGCCGTGGGCGCGCGGTTTCGAGGTCCTCGACGTCCTGCCCCTGCAGCCCAAGACCGTGCGCGCCTGGCTGCGGGCCCGCGGGCATCGCGGCGCCACGATCAAGGTCCGCGGCCTCAAACTGCACGAACCCACGGTGCGGAAGGGCTTCGGGATCGGCACGGCATACGGCGACGACATCACCTTGATCCTGACCCGCGCCGGCACCGAATCGCTCGCCGTCGCCGTGCGCCCGGTAGCGTGCCCAGGGTGAGAACCAGCCCGAGCCGGTATGCCGGTGCCCTCGCCGGCGTCGCTCTGGTCGCCGGTGCCCTGACCGCCGGGTGCACCGCGTCCGGCGAGGTCGGCGGGCCGCCGTCCTCTCGCACCACGACCGATCCGACCGCTAACCCGACACCGACCTCCACGCCGAGCGTGAGCCCCGTCAGCCCCGTCAGCCCCGGGACCTCGAACCCGATGGCCTGTGCCGCCAAGGTCACCGCTGCGATGACCCGCGATCAACGGATCGGGCAGTTGCTCATGGTCGGGTTCCAGGCCGGGCAGCGGCCCGCGGCGCTGTCCGCCGTCCTCACCCAGACGCAGGTGGGTGCGGTCATCTATCTCGGCGGATGGCAGGACGCGGCCGTCGTCGCCGCGGCCTCGAAACAGCTGCAGGCGTCGGCGCCCGGTCCGGCCGGCCTGCTCATCGCCGCCGACCAGGAAGGCGGGGCGGTTCGGCAATTGCGCGGCGCGGGTTTCACCCAGACCCCGAACGCACTGGCGCAGGGCCGGTTGACGCCGCAGAGGCTGGCCGGGCTGACCGGCATCGTCGCGGCCGAGCTCACCACCGCCGGGGTCAACACCAATCTCGCGCCGGTCGCCGACGTCGTACCCGCGGGCAAGGTCGCCGTCAACCGACCGATCGGCTTCTACTCGCGCCAGTACGGTTCGGACCCGGAGCAGGTCGCCGCCGCCGTCACAACGGTCGTCCAGGCATACCAATCACGAGGCGTCATCGCCACGGTCAAGCACTTCCCCGGCCTCGGCCGGATCACCGGCAACACCGACACCACGACGGTCGGGATCACCGACGAGCTCACCGGCCCCGACGATCCCTACCTCGGGCCGTTCCGCGCCGCCATCGCCGGTGATGTCGGGATGGTCATGGTCTCCTCCGCGCGCTATCCGCGGATCGACCCGGACAACCAGGCCGTCTTCTCCCGGGCCGTCGTCACCGACCTGCTGCGCACCAGACTCGGGTATGCCGGTGTCGTCATCACCGACGACGTGGGCGCCGCCCGGGCGGTCGCCGCCGTACCCGTCGGCGACCGGGCGGTGCGCTTCGTGGCGGCCGGCGGGGACATCGTGCTGACCGCCGTCCCCGCGCACGCGGGAGTCATGGCGCAGGCGCTGCGGACCCGGGCCGAATCGGACCCGGCCTTCGCCGGGCAGGTCGACGCGGCGGCCCTGCGGGTGCTGTCCCTCAAGGGCCGGTTCGGCCTGCTGCACTGCGGCTGAGTGCCGAGGTCCGGTCAGCGGGCCTGGGCGATCTCCACCGGCATCGAGGAATCGGTCGGCAGGCCCAGCGGCGAGGGCGCCCGCCCCTTGGCCACCATGTCGGCGCCCAGCGCGGCGACCATCGCCCCGTTGTCGGTACACAGTCCCGGTCGCGGCACCCGGATCCGGACCCCGGCCGCCTCCCCGCGCTCGACCGCCATCGCCCGCAGTCGCGAGTTCGCGGCCACCCCACCGCCGATGAGCAGATCGGACACCCCGTGTTCGCGGCAGGCCAGCAACGCCTTGCGGGTCAGCACGTCGACGACGGCCTCCTGGAAACTGGCCGCGACGTCGGCGACGGGCACCGGCATACCGGCCTGCTCGCGGGCCTGAACCCACCGCGACACCGCGGTCTTCAACCCCGAGAACGAGAAGTCGAACCGGTGGCGCTCCAGGTCGCGCCCGCTGGTCAGCCCGCGCGGGAAGTCGATGGCGACCGAGTCGCCGTCCCGGGCGGCGCGATCGATGTGGGGGCCGCCGGGGAAGGGCAGCCCCAGCACTCGCGCCACCTTGTCGAACGCCTCGCCCGCCGCGTCGTCCAGCGTCGCGCCGAGCGGTCGCAGGTCGGTGGTGACATCGGGGACGAGCAGCAGCGAGGAGTGCCCGCCGGAGACGAGCAGCGCCATGGTGGGTTCGGGCAGCGGACCGTGTTCGAGGGCGTCGACGGCGACGTGCGCGGCCAGGTGGTTGACGCCGTAGATCGGTTTGCCGAGGGCGACCGCGAGCGACTTGGCGGCGGCCACTCCGACGAGCAGCGCGCCGGCCAGCCCCGGGCCGCTGGTCACCGCGATGGCGTCCACATCGTCCAGAGCCACGCCGGCGGTGCGCGTGGCCCGCTCCAGGGCGGGGATCATCGCCTCCAGGTGGGCGCGGCTGGCCACCTCCGGCACCACCCCGCCGAACCGGGCGTGTTCCTCGACGCTGCTGGCGATGGCGTCGACGAGCAGGGTTCGGCCCCGGACGATGCCGACTCCCGTTTCGTCGCAAGAGGTTTCGATGCCGAGGACCAGGGGTTGCTCGATCATGGGGTCTCCTTCGCCAGCAACCGGCGCATCACGACGGCGTCGACATCCTCGGGCTGGTAGTACCGGCGGCGCACCTGCAGTCGCTCGAACCCGGCTCCGGCATACAGGGCCAACGCCGCCTCGTTGTCGGCGCGCACCTCCAGCAGCAGCGCCTCCGCCCCCGAGCTCACCGCCTCGACGACCAGGGCATCCAGCAGCCTTCGTCCGAGCCCCCGTCCTCGGTATGCCGGTGCGACCGCGATCGTCATCACGTCGGCGGTGTGCCCCGCCAGGTCGACCCCGGCATACCCGCAGATGTCGGGGCCCTCGGTCAGCACGAGGTAGCTGCGCCGGGGGCGGGCGGCGAGTTCGGCCCACCAGGTGCCCTCCGACCAGCCGTGCCCGCCGAAGAACTCCTCGTCGAGCCGGGCCAATCGAGGGATGTCGGTCCAGTGCACGGGCCGCAGCGCGAGGTCCGCGCCGAGGTCTGCGGCGAGGTCTGCGGCGAGGTCTGCAACCGGGCTGGCGTGACTCATCGGGGCGCCTGGTTCCGGGCGGCCGTGGGGAGCGCGTCGGGGCGGCGCAGGTAGATCGGCTCGAGGTCGGTCATCGGGACGCCGGCGGCCAGGCGCGTCACGGCGAGGTCCGCCAGCGCGCCGGCGTCGACGTCCAGCAGCCCCACGCCGTGCGGGAGCGCATCGGGGTAGAGCAGCGGGCCGCGCCCGATCGTCGGGAGCTCTCGCACCTGCGGCGGCAGGTCGGCGGCGCGGGCCACCCCCGGCCCCGCGGAGGGGGTCGCGGTGGCGGTCGGCGTTCCGTCGCCGAGCGCATAGGTCGCCCAGTACACCTCTTTGCGGCGGGCGTCGGTGGCCACCAGAAAATCCCCGCGCGCTCCCGATCTGCGGTACTCGTGCGCCAGCGCATCCAGACTGGCAACCCCGTGCACGGGAATCCCCCGGGCATACCCGAACGCCCGCGCCGTCATGATCCCGACCCGCAACCCGGTGAACGGCCCCGGGCCGATCCCGACGGCGACGTCGGTGACGTCGGCGGGAGTGGCCCCGATAAGTTCGAGGACGGCGGCGATCCCGGGCGCCAGGTGTTCGGCGTGCGCGCGGGCGTCGAGGGTGACGCACCGGTCGAGGACGCGGGTGCCGTCGTGGACGGCGACCGTGATGGCCGTCGTCGAGGTGTCCATGGCCAGGAGCAGCATCAGCGGGTTTCCTCCGCCTCTCCGGCGTCCGTCGAGTGGCCCGGTATGCCGGTCAGCGCCGCCCGGACCGCGGGCTCGTCCCAGCGCGGCCCGACGCCGACCAAACGGACCGCCCGCTCCTCCGTGCCCTCGGCGGCGAGGCCGACGGTGATCTCGAGGCGCTCGTCGCCGAGTTCTTCGGCGATCCCGCGGCCCCACTCCACGACCGTGACGCTGGCACCGACGTCGGCGTCCAGGTCGAGATCGGTGAGTTCGGCGGCGCCGCCGAGACGGTACGCGTCGACGTGGACCAGGCCGGGACCGGGTTGGCCCCGGTCGTCGCGGCGCAGGCTGGGGTGGACTCGGGCGATGACGAAGGTGGGTGAGGTGATCGGGCCGCGCACCTGCATACCGGCCGCAATGCCCTGGGTCAGGGTCGTCTTGCCGGCCCCGAGCCCGCCCGCCATCAACACGACGTCCCCGGCGCGCAGCAGCGCGCCGAGCGCAACCCCGAAGGCGCGGGTGTCCTCCGGTTCCGGCAACAGCCACCTGCCGAGGTCAGGCATGGTGACGCCGTTTCGTCGCCCGGCGGGCCTTGTCGACCTCGTTGCGCTTGGCGATGTCGGTCACCCGGCGGCGCACATTGGCGGGGCGTGCCGGGGCGGCGGCGCCGGTGGAGGACCGGTCGCGGGCCTGGTCGGCGGCGGTCCGGCCGCGCTGCAGGAGGTCGATGAGCAGCGAGTTCAGGACGTCGGGGTGTTCGAGCATGATGACGTGGCCGGCGTCTTCGAGGACGACGTGTTCGGCACCGGGGATGCCCTCGACGATCAGATCGCTGTGCGCCGGCGGGGTCAAGATGTCCTTGTCCCCGTTGAAGACCAACACCTGCGCGCCCGCGAAGGCTGCGAGCGCCGCCCGTTTGTCGTACCCGTCGAACGCGGCGACGAACTCGGTCATCACGTCGAGCGGCGTCGCGAAGATCATGTCGGTGGTCAGTTCGGCCACCGACGAGGGCACCGGCGAGCCGAACGAGAACCGGTCGGTGATCGTCACCTGGGCCCCGCGGGCCCCCCGGAGCACCGACTCCACGAGATCGCGACGCTTGCCGACCTTCCCCAACAGCGGGGACCCCACACGCAGGACGAAGGTGCGGGCGACCGCCCCACGCAGTCCGCCCAGGGCCACCGGCAGACCCCCCGGACTCGTGGCGACGAAGGCCGCGGCGAGGCAACGGTCCCGGACGAGCTGCGGATCCTGTTCGGCCAGCGCGATCATCGTCATGCCACCCATCGAGTGACCGACGAGCGCCAGGTCACCCTCCGGCGTGGTCTGGTCGATGACCGTATGCAGGTCGCGGCCGAGTTGGTCCAGGCTGTAACTGCCCACGTCGCCGGTCCCGGACTTGCCGTGGGCCCGTTGGTCCCAGAGCACGAGCCGGTAGCCGGCGGCGCGCAGCGCCCGGCGCTGGAACACCCAACACCCCAGGCTGTGGGTGTACCCGTGGGTGAACACCACGGTCACCGGCCGGCCGTCCGCATCGAGGACGGGCTCGCCCTCGGGGTCGTCGATCTCGACGTGCAGCGGCACCCCGTCGGCGGCGATGACGACCACCTCGCGACTGGCGATGCTGCGGTAGTCCTCGTGGCTGTCGAGCGCGTCTTCCACCCGACGGTGTTCGACGAGCTTCTCCAGGGCGACGCCGACGGCGGCGGCGGCCCCGGCGGCGGCGACGGTCAGCCCGACCGCCAGGAGTCCCGGTCGTTGCCGTTCGCTCACGACACCGGTTCCCCGCCGGGGCGACCCGGCGCCAGCAGGCCACGGCGCAGCAGGGCGGCGATGGCGCCGGGTAGTGCCTGCGCGACGTCGAGGGCCCGGACCGGTCCGCCGGGGTTCGCCTCGTCGGCGGCCACCCCGTGAACGAGGGCCCCCAACGACGCGGCGTCGAGCGGATCCAGCCCCGCCGCCAGCAGCGTCCCGATGACGCCGGCCAGCACGTCGCCGGCTCCGGCGGTGGCCAGCCAGGCGGGGGCGTCCGCCTGGCTGCGGATCGGCCGGTCCATCGCGGTCGGCGCCACGACCAGAGTCGTCGAACCCTTGAGCAGGACGACGGCCTCCGTGCGATCGGCGAGCGCCTGCGCGGCCGTGACCGGGCCCTCGGTCACCCGCTCGCGGGTCCAGTCGCCCTCCGGGTCGAGGATCGCGAGCATGGCCGCGGCCTCGCCGGCGTGGGGGGTCAGCACGGTCACGACATCCGGCCCCCGGCGCAATCCGTCGACGATCCGGTGGGCGTATCCCGGCAGGGCTCCGGCGTCGACGAGCACGGGTGCGTTGCTGCCGTACACCTGGTCGATCCGCTCGCGTTGGGCCTTCGCCTCCAGCGCGTCGTCCATGCTGTCCACGCCGGGGCCGACGACCCAGGCCTCGACCCGTCCGGGGCGTCGGACGACCTCGGGAGCGGCGGCCAGCACCATGTCGACGACCTTGGGCGGACCGGCATACCGGATCATCCCGGGTCCGGCGCCGAGCGCACCGAGCGTGGTGAGGACGGCGGCGCCCGGGTATGCCGGTGAACCGGCGACGACACCCAGAACCCCGCGCGAGTACTTGTCGCTGCGGACGTGCGGGACCGGCCAGAGCGAGACGACGTCGTCCCGGGTGAGCCGTTCGACCTCGGGGCGGCCCTGGATCGCGGGCAACCCGATGTCGACCACCGTGATCAGGCCACAGGCCGCCTCGGTGGGCCGAAGCAGGTGCACGGGCTTGAGCACCCCGAAGGTCACCGTTTCATCGGCATACACAGACACGCTGGTCACCCGACCCGTCGGGTCGCAGCCGCTCGGCAGGTCGACGGCGACGACATACGCGTCCTCGGGGATCGCGCGCACGACGGTGTACGCGGCCTCGGACAGCCCCGGCTTGCCGCCGATCCCGACGATCCCGTCGATGACCACGTCGGCCTCGGCCAATAGCGGCAGCCACGCCGAGTCGGCGCCGATGCGACCGGGTGCGGCGCTCGAGGCGTCGGCGACCACGGCACCGGCCTTGACCGCGGCGTCCAGCCCGGCCGCGTGCATCGACCCGGCGACCTGGACGACGGCGACATTGGCACCCTTGCGGCCGAGCCGGGCCAGCGCGAACAACGCGTCGCCGCCGTTGTTGCCCGAGCCGACGAGCGCCACGACGTTCTTGCCGCCGCGGTCGTCCAGCCGGGCCCGGACCACCTGCGCCAGGCCCTTGGCGGCGCGCAGCATGAGCTTGAGTTCGGGCAGGTCGCTCCCGGCGGCCGCTTCGGCGGCTCGAACCTGCGCCAGACCGTATGCCTCGATCATCTCGTCCCCATTTCTGTGTTCAGGATCCCCTCCGCGGGAAACCGGTGGTTCGGGCGCCGTCGGGTCACGACTCGGCGATCACGACGGCCGAGGCGATCCCGCCGTCGTGCGTCAACGACACGTGGAACGCAGTGACCCCGAGGGCCTGCGCGCGGGCCGCGACGGACCCGCTGACCTGGAGGCGGGGTTGCCCGGTCTCGGCACGGCATACCTCGGCGTCGGTCCAGACCAGGTCGCCGGGCGCGCCCAACGACTTGGCGAGCGCCTCCTTGGCGGCGAACCGGGCGGCCAACGACACGGTGGGCAGGTCGCCCTCGCCCGGGGTGAACAGGCGACCGCGCAACCCGGGGGTGGTCTCCAGGGTGCGGGTGAAGCGTGCGACGTCGACCACGTCGATCCCGACGCCGACGATCACTCCACGGTCACCGACTTCGCCAGGTTGCGCGGCTGGTCGACGTCCAGGCCCTTGGCTCCGGCGAGCTCGCAGGCGAACACCTGCAGCGGGACGATCGTCAGCAGCGGCATGAGCAGCGGCAGGGTGCTCGGGACCCGGATGACCTCGTCGGCGAACGGCACGACGTCCTCATCGCCCTCTTCGGCGATGACCAGGGTGCGGGCGCCGCGGGCCCGGATCTCCTGGATGTTGGAGACGACCTTGCCGTGCAGGCCGTGCTCGCTGTCCGGGGCCGGGACGATGATGAACACCGGCTGCCCGGGTTCGATGAGGGCGATCGGGCCGTGCTTGAGTTCGCCGGCGGCGAAGCCCTCGGCGTGGATATAGGCGATCTCTTTCAGTTTGAGCGCGCCCTCCAAGGCGATGGGGAAACCGACGTGGCGGCCGAGGAACAGGACGGAGCGCGAGTCGGCCATGTAGCGGGCGATTTCGCGGACCCGGGCCATCGAGTCGAGGACCTGCTGGACTTTCTCGGGGATCGTATGCAGTTCGTCGAGGACGATCTTGGCCGCCTCGGCGTGCGAACCGCCGCGCAACTGCGCCAGGTACAGGCCCAGCACGTATGCCGCGGTGATCTGGGCGAGGAAGGCCTTGGTGGAGGCGACGGCGATCTCGGGACCGGCGTGGGTGTAGAGGACGGCGTCCGATTCGCGGGGGATCGTCGAACCGTGGGTGTTGCAGATGGAGATCGTCAGGGCACCCAACTCGCGGGCGTGCTTGACGGCCATCAGGGTGTCCATGGTCTCCCCGGATTGGGAGATCGACACCACGAGGGTTCGGCCGTCGACGATCGGGTCGCAGTAGCGGAACTCGTGGGCCAGGCTCACCTCACAGGGGATCCGGGCCCAGCGTTCGATGGCGTACTTGGCGACCAGGCCGGCATACGAGGCGGTGCCGCAGGCCACGAAGATGACCCGGTTCACCTTGCGCAGGGCGTCCTCGCTGATCCGCAGTTCGTCCAGGGTGAGTCGGCCCTGCGGGTCGGTACGGCCGAGGAGGGTGTCGCGGACGGCGGCCGGCTGCTCGTCGATCTCCTTGGCCATGAAGGTCTTGTAGCCGCCCTTCTCGGCGGCTGCGGCGTCCCAGTCGACGTGGTAGTGCTTGCCGTCGGCGGGGGTGCCGTCGAAACCGATGACCTCGACCGAGTCCGGGGTGATCGTGACGATCTGGTCCTGGGCGAGTTCCATCGCTTCGCGGGTGTAGCCGATGAAGGCGGCGACGTCGGAACCGAGGAAGTTGGCGTGGTCGCCGAGACCGACGACGAGGGGGCTGTTGCGGCGGGCGCCGACGACCACGGCGGGATTGTCGGCGTGGACGGCGAGCAGGGTGAAGGCGCCGTCGAGCTGGGCCACCGCCCGGCGCATCGCCTCGGTGAGGTCGCCGGTGCGGACGTATTCGCGGGCCACGAGGTGGGCCGCGACCTCGGTGTCGGTTTCGGAGAGGAAGGTGAAACCCTCGTCGACCAGCATCGTCTTCAGGGCGTGAAAGTTCTCGATGATGCCGTTGTGGATGAGCGCGATCTTCTTGTCATGGCCGCCGCGGTGCGGGTGGGCGTTTTCGTCGGTGGGGCCGCCGTGCGTGGCCCAGCGGGTATGCCCGATGGCCGTCGAGGTGTCCGGCAACGGGCGGTCGGCCAACGCCGTCGACAGATTGACCAGCTTGCCGGCCCGCTTGACGATGTCGATGCCGCCGTCGGCCAGCACGGCCACCCCGGCCGAGTCGTAGCCGCGATATTCGAGGCGCGAGAGCCCTTCCATGACCACCTCAAGGGCGGTCCCGTCGACTCCGGAGCCGACATAACCCACGATTCCGCACATGGGGTCAAGCCTAACCGCGTCGTCGCGGCGCGCTGGTCGGCGTCGCGCGACGGCGCCGCGCGACGGCGCAGCGCGTCGGCATACGCAACAATGAGGGCCGTGTCGGACCGTCCTCACGAGTCACACTCCGCGCTGCCCTCGCCGTATGTCGAACTCGACCGGGCGGCCTGGGCGCGGTTGCGGGAGAACCAGCCGCTGCGGCTCGACGACGCCGACCTGGAGCGGCTGCGAGGTGTCGGCGATCGGGTCGACCTGGCGGAGGTCGAATCGATCTATCTGCCGTTGTCGCGGCTGCTGAATTTCTATGTCGTGGCGGCCGAGGGGCTGCATTCGGTCACGGGCGAGTTCCTCGGGGAGCGCCCGGCGAAGACGCCCTTCGTCATCGGGGTGGCCGGTTCGGTGGCCGTCGGCAAGTCGACGACGGCGCGCATCCTGCGGGACATGCTGGCCCGTTGGGACAACACCCCGGAGGTGCAACTCGTCACCACCGACGGGTTCTTGTTGCCCAACGCGGAGTTGTCCCGCCGCGGGATCTTGGAGCGCAAGGGTTTCCCCGAGTCGTACGACCGTCGCGGGCTGTTGCGCTTCGTCGCGGAGGTGAAGGCCGGCCGGGCCGAGGTGTGCGCGCCGGTGTATTCGCATTTGACCTACGACATCGTCCCGGGCGAGCGGATCGTCGTACGCCGTCCGGATGTGTTGATCGTCGAGGGCCTGAACGTGTTGCAGGCGCCGCAGCCGCGCGCCGGCGCCTCGAATCAGCTTGCCGTCAGTGACTTCTTCGATTTCTCGGTGTACGTCGACGCCCACCTCAACGACATCCGACGCTGGTACATCCAACGTTTTCTGCGACTGCGCGAGACCGCGTTCACCGACCCGAACTCGTATTTCCACCGGTATGCCGGGCTGTCCCAGGACGAGGCGGTTCGGGTGGCGACCCAGATCTGGATCGGTGTCAACGAACGCAATCTCATCGAAAACGTTCTGCCCACCCGCAGCCGGGCGTCCCTCGTGCTCACCAAGGGCGCCCATCACAAGGTCAAGCACGTCCGGTTGCGCAAGATCTGACGATATTGCGTCGGCCGGTATGCGGGTCGACTTTCCCTTCTTCGCGGCGCGGGTCAGGATGTGGGTATGTCGTCTCGCCGGTACCCCGTGCCCGGGCCGGGCGCGGTGTTTCGGCCGTTCCGCACGGCCGTCCCGAACCTGGTCGGGTGGTCCGCCCTGGCCGGCGCCGCGGTGACCTCCGGCTTGCTGGGTGCGGGCGCGGGTCAGTTGGCGGGACTCGGTCGTGGTGTGCGGGTGGCGCTGGGCGCCGCGGGGGCGATCGCCCCGCCGCTGGCGGCGGTCGTCGCCGATCGACGCCGGTGGAACGCATTGGAATCCTCGGTCGGCTGGGGAGCCCCCAGCACCGTCGTGGGCGAGATCGTCGAGGACCTGCGAGCGCGTGGGGTGTCGGCCCGGCGCGTCGAGAAACCCGGTGGGTATGCCGAGGCGCCCGCGGGTGCCCCCGAACCGCGAATCGTGGCTCTGCCGCCGCAGGTTTCGCTGGTCTACCGCAACGCGGACCGCGCGGCGGTCTCAGCCGTCTTGCGCGACAACGGGGTTGAGCTGACGCTGCCGCGGTAG
>JBDIAR010000032.1:0-21809 GCA_039812545.1 Dermatophilaceae bacterium
GCAAGCGACGAATCTTCATGTACTGCAACGAAACCCGCCGGACAGGGAGCCCCAGTCAATTCCTACCACGGAGCACCGGCAGCGCCTCCCCGGAGCCCCGTCACGCCTTAGCGCGGGCGATATCGCCGAGCCGCCCCACATCGGCCAGCGACCGCAACACGTCGTTGAGGTGGGTGCAACTGGCCGGGCCGAAGAGGTTCATCGACACATACTCCCGCAACTGGTCTGCCGCCGCACCCCGGATCCCGCGCGACGAGGCCGCCGCCGCCGGACAGTCCAGGTGCGGCAGCACATGCGGCACGGTACGGATCTCGCGGATCTTGCCGGCCCCGTCGACCTGCGCGTGGAACTCGTACTCGTGCAACACCTGCTGTTCCCCGTCGCCGTCGCGCCACGAGTCGCGGAACAGCCCCTCGACGGCGGCCCCCTCGTCCAGCGGCAGCACATCGATCCGGCGTCGCCGCGTCATCCCCCAGCGCGGGATCTCCGGGAGGGTATGCCAGCCCGCGGGGTCGGTGGGGGAGACCAGGTCCGGCGCCGGCCAGAGATGAGGGACCGGGGGGCGACCGTGCTCCTCGCGGTGCGCAGCGGCATACCCGCCCTCGGCCCAACCGGAGCAGACGTCGAGGCGACGTTTGGAGGAGGAGATCAGGGAGGGGTCGGCGCGCCGCCGGCTGAACCCGCCGATGATCAGGCTGATCGGCATCTCGTCGAGGAGCTGGTGCAGCGGCGTACCCGCGTCGTAGTGGTCGCGCACCGTCCGCCACACGGCGGTGCGGAAACCGACGGCCAGCTTCCGGCCGACGAGCGCGGCGGTGCGGTCGGCGTCGGGATGGGTACGCATCGCGGTGACGACGCCGTCGACGACGGTGGCCGTCAGCATCGCGCTGTCGTGGACGCCCGTCGACCCGTCCTGGTGGGTCAGTTGGTCGCGGGCGCGCCCGGTGAGCGTCATCGGGCCGTACGGTCCCTCCGGCCAGGCCAGGTCCAGGCTCGTCGTTCGTCGCACCGTGCCGGGCAGCCGCGGCGGCGAACCCGCGACCGGCCCATAGAGCCCCTGGTCGTTGGGTTCCCCCGGTTCGGGAAGCGGCGCGATCATGCCGACAGGTTAGGGGTATGCCGGTGCCGGACGCATACCGGTGGCGCCGGGTAATCTGCGAGGGGCTGACGCCAGGGGTCGGTCGTCAGTGCGAGACGAAGGGTGATGTGATGACCGGACTCACCGACGCGCAGGTGCAAGAGCGCGTCCGGCAGGGCCTGACCAATGTCCAACCGGTCCGCGGCGGTCGCACGACGGGGCAGATCGTGCGGGCCAATGTGTTCACCCGGATCAACGCGATCCTCACCGTCCTGCTCGCCCTGGTCCTCACGACGGGCTCGCTCATCAATGCCGCGTTCGGGCTGCTCATCATCGCCAACTCCGGCATCGGCATCATCCAGGAACTGCGCGCGAAGGCCACCTTGGACCGGCTGGCGGTCATCGGGGAGGCCAAGGTGCGCGTCGTGCGGGACGGGAGCACCCAGGAGCTCGAACCCGATGACGTCGTCCAGGACGACGTCATCCTCATCGACCCCGGTGACCAGATCATCGTCGACGGCGTGATCGTCGCCTCGACGATGCTCGAGGTCGACGAATCGCTGTTGACGGGGGAGTCCGATCCCGTGCCGAAGGCAGTCGATGCGCAGGTCATGTCGGGGTCGTTCGTCGTCTCGGGGACCGGCGCCTATCGCGCGACGAAGGTTGGCAGACAGGCGTATGCCGCCCGTCTCGTCGAGGAGGCCAGCAAGTTCACCCTCGTCAACTCTCAGATCCGCAGCGGCATCGACACGATCCTGCGGCTGATCACCTGGCTGCTGGTACCGGTGGGCGCGCTGACGATCTGGACCCAACTCGCCCAGACCGGCAACGGCGTCCGCGAATCCATCCTGCGGATGACCGGCGCCCTCGTCCCGATGGTGCCCGAGGGTCTCGTGCTGCTCACCTCGATGGCCTTCGCGGTCGGGGTGATCCGGCTCGGCAAGCGCAACTGCCTGGTCAACGAGTTGCCGGCCATCGAGGGCCTGGCCCGGGTCGACGTCGTGTGCGCCGACAAGACCGGCACGCTGACCGAACCCGGTACCGTCCTCAAAGACATCCACCCGTTGGCGGATCTGGACGAGGCGGGTGTCCGCGAGTGCCTGCGTCAGCTGGCCGCCGCGGACCCGACCCCGAACAGCAGTATGCAGGCGATCAGCGCGGGGACGGGTACGGTCGCCGATCGCTGGTCGGTGACCGCCTGGGCGCCGTTCACCTCGGCGAAGAAGTGGTCCGGGGTCAGCTTCGCCGATCACGGCAACTGGGTCCTCGGCGCCCCGGACGTTCTGGCGGCCCAGGGCAGTTCCGCCGCCGAAGAGGCCGAGAAGATCGGCGAAACCGGCCTGCGGGTGCTCCTGATCGGCCGAGCCTGCGACGAGGTGACGGCACCCGGAGCGCCCGGCGAGGTGACCCCGGTCGCCCTGGTCAGCCTGCAACAGAAGGTCCGTCCGGACGCCAAGGCCACCCTGGAGTACTTCGAGCAGCAGGGCGTGACGGTCAAGGTCATCTCGGGCGACAATGCGATGTCCGTCGGGGCCGTCACCCGGTCTCTCGGCTTGCCGGGCAACGCCGCGCCCGTCGACGCGCGCACCCTGCCGACCGATCCGAACGCGCTGGCCGATCGGCTCGATACGGCGAATGTGTTCGGCCGGGTCACGCCGGAGCAGAAGTACGAGATGGTCAAGGCCCTGCAGAGCCGAGGACACGACGTCGCCATGACCGGTGACGGCGTCAACGATGTGCTGGCCCTCAAGGAGGCCGACATCGGGGTGGCCATGGGTTCGGGGTCGCCGGCCACGCGGGGGGTGGCGCAGATCGTGTTGTTGGACAACAAGTTCGCCACCTTGCCGTATGTCGTCGCCGAGGGCCGCCGGGTCATCGGCAATATCGAGCGGGTCGCGAACCTCTTCCTCACCAAGACCGTCTACTCGGTGCTGCTGGCGCTCCTCGTCGGGATCACCCAGATGCCCTTCCCGTTCCAGCCGATCCACGTGACGATCGTCGGCTGGTTCACCATCGGCATACCGGCGTTCCTGTTGTCACTGGCGCCCAACAACGAGCGTGCCAAACCCGGATTCGTCTCTCGCGTCCTGCGATTGGCGCTGCCCTGCGGGGTAATCGTCGGCGCGGTGGCCTTTCTCGTCTACCGGCTGACCTCGCCCGGGAGCGGCGCGTCCGATCAGCTGCAACTTGAGTCCTCGACGGCGACCCTCGTGGCGCTCGTCATGGCATCGCTCTGGGTCCTCGTCGTCGTCGCCCGGCCGTACAAGTGGTGGAAGGTCGGGTTGCTCGCGGTTTGCGCACTGGCATACGGGCTGATCTTCATGCTGCCGCTCACCCAGCGGACCTTCTTGCTCGACATCGGGAACGCAGACATGATGCGCACGGCGATCACCTGGGGGTTCGTGGGAGCGGTTCTGATCGAGGCGAATTGGTGGATTCAGGTGGCGGTACGCGGTGAGTCGCGGCGGTTCTGGGCGACCGACGACTGACCTCGTTGGCCCCCCAGACCGGCCGCCGCATAGCCTGGGGCGATGACCACGGACAGCGCAGCTGCGCGACCGACCCCGCTCGGGCGGCTCGTCGTCGTGCGCCACGGTCAGACGGAGTGGTCGCGCAGCGGTCGGCATACCGGGCGAACGGACATTCCCCTGACGCCGGAGGGGAGAGCCAGGCGCGAGCGGCCGCGGGACGGCTGGGCGAGTTCGACGTCGTGGCGCCGTACGCGTCCCCGCTCCTGCGCGCACGTCGCACCGCCGAACTCCTTGGGCTGCGCGACATCGTGCTCCTGCCGGAGTTGATGGAGTGGGACTACGGCGGCTACGAGGGTCTGACGACCGAGGCCATCAGCGCAGAGTCGGGTCGGCCGTGGTCGTTGTGGGACGACGGCGTGCCGCCCGGCAAGACGCCTGGCGAGTCCATCGAGGAGGTTGCCGATCGGGCGCGCACCGTGCTGGCGATTGTCGCCTTGCACCTGGGCTCCGGCGATGTCGTCGTTGTGGCGCACGGCCATTTCCTGCGCGTCCTGGCCGGCGTCTACCTTTGTCAGGCGCCCCGACTCGGGGCTCACCTGGTGTTGGACGCCGGTGCCCTGAGTGTCTTGGGCCACGAGAGAGACCTGCCGGCGCTGCTGCGCTGGAACGAGATCCGCTGAGTCCACCACGGCTCCACCCGCCTGCCGAACGTCAGATCCAGCGTGGCGTGCGTCGCCGGTACTCTTCGTATGCCGCGCCGAAGTTGGCCTCCAGCGCTCGCTCCTCGGCGCGGATCTGATACTCCTGCAAGGTGATCGCGAAGGCCGCCACGGGCAGGAGGGCTCGCGGTCGGCCGAGCCACGCGGCGAAACCGAGCAGGGCCAGGACATCTGCGAGGTAGATCGGGTTCCTCGTATGCCGGTAGACACCGGTCGTCATCAACGTCGTCGCGCGCGCGGGGTCCATCGGCAAGATCGTGGTCTCGTGCCGGCCGAACTCGCGCGCGGCCACGGCGAAGAGCGCCGCGCTCGCCGCAACGGGCGCCATCGTCAGCGCCAGTCGAGCTGCCGTGCCCCGCCGCGAACGCCCAAACCGCTTGTCACGCCTCGCATCGCGACTCAGGGCGTACTGCCCCGCAGCGGCCACCGCAGCCAACACCGGCGGCGGAATGGGGCGTTCGGACATGGCCCCACTCTGCCACCTCACTCTGAACGTCGGGTGGAGGTAATTCCGGGCGCTAATCGCGGCCGGGATTACCTCCACCCAGTGTCAATCTCGCCCAGTGTCAATCTCACCCGGTATCAGAATCAGGGGTCGGGCGAACAGGTCTGCGCGATGATCGACTTCAGCTGCCCGAGCCCGCCGTCCAGGTCGCGCACGTGAGTCGGGAGCTCCTCCAACCCGGCGAAGCGGGCCGGTCGGTCCGGCTCGACCCCCAGCGCCTCGACGATCGTCGCCGCGAACTTCACCGGGAGCGCGGTCTCGGTGACGATCATGGGCTCGTCGCCGGCATACGTCCGCGCCACCTTGATCCCGTCGGCGGTATGCGGATCCACCACGACGCCGTATGTCTTCCGGACGAAGCGGATCGTGTCCAGTCGGTCGGCGTGCGAGGAACTCCCGGAGAAGAAGCCGAATCGCGCACGGCTGTCGGCATACTCGCGCGTCTGGGAGAGGTCGAAGCGGCCGGTGCGCGACAACTCGTCGGCGAAGAGCCTGCGGGTCTGGTCGGGGTCGCGGCCGAGCAGGTCGTAGACGTACCGCTCGAAATTCGAGGCCTTGCTGATGTCCATCGACGGACTGGACGTCTCGTAGGTCTCGGCGCCGCCACGCACCCGGTAGAC
This sequence comes from Dermatophilaceae bacterium, assembly GCA_039812545.1. GTDB lineage: Bacteria > Actinomycetota > Actinomycetes > Actinomycetales > Dermatophilaceae > JBDIAR01. The sequence continues at coordinate 5,394 of JBDIAR010000032.1, forward strand.
CCCCGAGGAGAAGAACTCGTGCAGGACGTTGTTCTCGTTGGTGGCCAGCACGAGCGACCGGATGGGTACCCCCAGCTCGCGGGCGATGTGCCCGGCGCAGATATTGCCGAAGTTGCCGCTCGGGACGCAGAACGACACGCTCTGGTCGGGACCGGTCGTGGCCCGCAGGTAACCCGCGACGTAGTAGACGACCTGCGCGAGCAGCCGCGCCACGTTGATCGAGTTGACCGCGCCGATGGCATACCGCGCCTTGAACTCGGCGTCCGCGAAGACCTCCTTGACCAGGTCCTGGCAGTCGTCGAACACCCCGGGCACGGCGAGATTGACGATCCGCGGGTCGTCGAGGGAGAACATCTGCGCCTGCTGGAACGGCGACATCCGGCCGCGGGGGCTGAGCATGAAGACCCGCACGGACGGTTTGCCGAGCATGGCGTATTCGGCGGACGAACCGGTGTCCCCGGAGGTCGCGCCCAGGATGTTGAGCGATGCGCCGCGCCGCTCCAGCTCGTACTCGAAGAGTTGGCCGAGCAACTGCATCGCCATGTCCTTGAACGCGGCCGTCGGACCGTTGGACAGGTGGAGGAGCCAGAGACCGTCGCCGAGTTCGCTGAGCGGCGCGATCTCGGAAGTGCCGAAATCCTCTGCGGTGTATGCCCGTTCGCAGATCCCGCGTAGATCGTCGGCCGGGATATCGTCGATGAAGAGCCGCAGGACCTCGTATGCCAGTGCGGCATAACCGTCGTTCGCGAGCGTCGTCCGCCAGGACTCGAGAAGCTCGGTGTCCACCCGTGGGTAGGTCTGCGGCACATAGAGTCCGCCGTCGGGGGCCAGCCCCGCGAGCAGGACGTCACAGAACGGCAGGCCGGGATCCCCGGGAACGCCTCGGGTGGAGACGTACCTCATCGCGAACTCGAACGTCGTGGCATACCGACGATTCTCGCTCAGCGCGGCGCCCTACCGGAAACTGTTTCGTCGGCCGGGCGCGTTCCGCGGCTGACCCTTCGCCGGCGGGTCAGGCCTGACGAAGTGACCGCATGGCCGGAGTCACCCGGGCCAACTCGTCGAGCAACGCAGGGGCCTGCCCGACGTTGAATTGGTCCGGTGTGAAGACGCCGTCCTTCACCTGGGCGAAGCTGTTGACCGGCACCACGGGGACGACGGGCAGCATGCCGAGGTTGACGGCCAGGGTCTTCGCCGCCGCGATGGACCGCAGTGCGCCGGTGGAGCCGTAGCCGACGTAACCGACCGTCTTGTCCTTCCACTCGGTCGACAGATAGGTCATCGCGTTGACCAGGGCGACCGGGACGAAATAGTTGTACTCCGGCGTGACGAAGACGATGGCGTCCGCCGCGTCCACCATGGCGCTCCACCGCTTGGTGTGCTCATGCCGGTAGTTGCGCATCCGCGGGTGCTCCGGCTCGTCGAAGACCGGGAGCGCGAGCTCGCGCAGGTCCGCGGTGGATACCTCGAAAGCGCCGTGTTCGCGAGCCCGCTCGACGAACCAATCCGAGATCAGGTGGCCGATGCGGGTCTCGCGGGTGCTGACGGTGACGACGAGGAGACGGGGCTTGGTCGATGACATGTCAACGACTTTATCGAGTATCTTGGTGACATGTCAACAAAGCGTTCGTCGCCCGGCGAGTGGCTCACCCAACCCGAGCAGGATGCCTGGCGGGCCTGGATCGCCATGTCCACGGTGGTGCCGGCGGCGATCGAACGCGACCTGCAGCGCGACTCCGGCCTGTCCGGGCCGGACTACCGGGTGCTCTCCACCTTGTCGGAGAAGCCCGAACAGCGTTGGCCGCTCAAAGAACTCGCCGACGCCGTGCTGTGGTCGCGTAGCCGACTGTCCCATCACGTCGATCGGATGGCCCAGCGGGGTCTGGTATGCCGTCAGCTGGATCCGCACGACGGGCGCGGCTGTATCCTCGCGCTGACCGAGCGCGGTCGCGAGGTCCTCAGCGCAGCCGCGCCGCTGCATGTCGATTCGGTGCGGCGACTCGTCGTGGGCCTGCTCGACGACGATGAACTGGAGATCGTCGGCCGAGTCGCCCGTCGGCTCGCCGACCACGTCCAACCCTGAGCCCGCGTCGACCCGACCGACGGCATACTGAGCACATCCGAACCGCGCATCTGGAGGTGTCCCGTGGACCCGAAGACCACCGCAGTCGTCCTCATCGAGTTCCAGAACGACTTCACCACCGATGGCGGTGCGCTGCACGGCGCGGTCGCCGACTCCATGGCGGCCACCAATATGTTGGCGAACTCCGCGCAGGTCGCCGCCGCCGCCCGGGACGCCGGGGCCGCGGTCATCCACGTCCCCATCGAATTCGCCCCCGGTTACGGCGAGATCACCAACCACCCGTATGGCATTCTCAAGGGCGTCGTCGACTCCAATGCCTTCGTCAAGGGTGGCTGGGGGGCCGCGATCACCGACGAGATGGCGCCGGCAGAGGGCGACATCGTGGTCGAGGGCAAGCGGGGACTCGACGCGTTCGGCAGCACGAATCTCGACTTCATCTTGCGCAGCAAGGGGATTCAGACCGTGGCGTTGGCCGGCTTCCTGACGAACTGCTGCGTCGAATCCACCATGCGATCGGCATACGAGAGGGGTTTCGACGTGGTGACGCTGACCGACTGCGTGGCCGCGACGAGCGCCGAAGAGCACCAGAACGCCGTCACCTACGACTACCCGATGTTCTCTCGGCCGATGAGCGGCACCGAGTTCGTCGGCCGGCTCGCGGGTCAGGGCGACGGCGGGGACACCAGTCGCGGCTACTGAGCGCGGTCGGTCCGCCCGCGACGACCGGCGGCATACAGGGTGCGCACGACCTCCTCGATCTGCGGTTCCTCGATCGAAAGGTCCCGCACCTCGGCATGGCCGGACACGGCGGCGAGCAACTCCGCCGCGCTGATCCTGGCCGGGTCGAAGGCGAGCCGCTGACGCAGCCCGTCCGATTCGGCGCCGAGGAAACGCACTCCCCGCATCCCCAGATCGCCGAGTTCGGGGGTCGGTTCGGCCAGGTCCACGACGAGCACCCGGCCGAGTCCAGCCTGAGCCGCCAACCCGGGCAGCGTCCCGTCGTAGGCGAGTGTCCCGTGATCGACGAGCAGGACTCGCTCGCAAAGGCGTTCGATGTCCCCCATGTCGTGCGTCGTGAGGAAGAGCGTGGTGCCGTATGCCGTCCGCTCGCCGATGAGGAACTCCCGCAGGCGCTGCTTGGACAACACGTCGAGCCCGATGGTCGGTTCGTCGAGGATGACCAACTCCGGGCGGTGCAACAGAGCGGCGGCGACCTCCGCGCGCATCCGCTGGCCGAGGGACAGCTGGCGGACCGGTTGGTCGAGGAAATCGGCCAGTTCGAGGCGATCGACCAATTCGGTGATGCGAGAGTCGCGTTCGGCGGGCGTGAGCCGATGGATGGCCGCGAGGATGTCGAAGGACTCACGAGTGGGCAGGTCCCACCACAGCTGGGAGCGTTGGCCGAAGACCACTCCGACGCGGCGGGTCAAGGGAATCCGCTCGCGCAGCGGATCGAGACCGCAGGTTCGCACCGAGCCGGACGACGGTGTCAGGATCCCCATGAGCATCTTGATCGTCGTCGACTTGCCGGCCCCGTTGGCGCCGATATAGCCGACGGCGGATCCCGCGCCGACGTCAAAGGTCATGTCCCCGACAGCGCGCAGGGGTGGCTGCCCGCGCCGACGGAAGTCCCGGGTCAACCCGCGTGCCTCGATGATCGCCATCAGCCGCCTCCGCTCTGGTAGTGCCGGGATCCCCATCGCCAGAGCAAGAGGGCGACCGCCCACACCCACAGCGCCGCGAACGGAGCGCACCAGGCCAGCCAGGCGGGGAACCAGTCCGGACCAGGCAGGCCGAGTAGGGCGATCGTGGGCAGATAGGCGACGAAGGTCACCGGGAAGACCCAGCCGAAGACGACCCGCAGGGCGGGTGTGAACACCGTCAACGGCTGCCCGGCCGCGTAGCTGCCGCCGTAGGTGAACGCGTTGCAGAACTCGGGGGCGTTGACCAGGAAGAACTGCAACGACCCGGCCCAGACGAACAACCCGGCGAAGATCGCGGTGCCGGAGGGGATGGTCAGGGCCAGCAGCGCGAGGTTCGGCGCGGTGAGCGGCGCCCCGGATTGGGCGAATCCGTAGACCAGGCAGGCGATCCCGACCGACAGACGACCGAGGCGGCGCAGCGAGATCTCGCTGGTCAGCAACTGCAGCAGCACCGGCTGGGGTCGTAGGTAGAACGCCTCCAGCCGGCCCTCCCGCAGGTAGACCGGGATGGTGTCCAGATGCCCGACGAACAGATCGGCCAGCGACCACGACACATTAGCGATCCCGAAGAGCAGGATCATCGCGTTCAGGGTCAAGCCGCCGAACGAGGTGAGCTGGTGCACGATGACCCACATCTCGGCGAACTCGACAACGCCGATGAGAACCGCGCTGACGAGGTCGAGTGCGAAGGACAGCGGATAGGCGCGCTGCGAGCGCAGCCTCGACCCGAGCACCGCCCGGTAGGGCGCGAGCCGGCTCGGTCGCGTCTGCTGTTGCGTCAGCGTCTCAGCCACCCTGGACCACCAGCTTCCGATGCCCGGCACGCAACATCGCCCGGCCCAGTGCCGCCATTGTCGCCACCCACGCGAGCTGAATTCCGATGGTGCGCAACGCGTCGGTCCCGGTGACATAGCCGCCGAGCACGTCGATGACGGACTGGAACATCGCCGGGAACGGAGTGGCATACACCAGGGTGCGCAGCCAGTCCGGCAGCATCGCCAACGGGACGAACAGCCCCGCGAAGAAGCCGCACACGATCATGTAGAGGTTGTTGAAACCGCGCGTCTCCACGACCCAGAACGACAGCAACTCCAACGCCATCCGGCAGCAGTACGACAGCGTGATCCCGAGCAGCAGGCTGATCGCGCCCAGCGCGAGTGTCACCGGATCGAGCGGCACGGTGTACCTGGTGACCAGCCAGCCGATCGCCAGCGTCGGGAACATCCGCGGCAGCATGGCATACGCGGCACGACCGAGATCCTCACACCAGTAAGCCAATTGGATGTCCACGGGACGGGTGTAGTCGACCGCGATGTCGCCGGTGCGCACCCGGCCGGCCAGCACGGGGGTCGGGAAGAGGTTGATGACGCCGAGCAGGCCCTGCCCCAGCCAGACGTATGCCGCCATGCCGCGGGCGTCGTACCCGGCGATCGCGCCGCCGGCTGCGCCCACGGCATACAGCAGGATCGCCGAGCGGATCAGGCCGAAGACGCTATTGGTGACCACCCCGGCGGCCAGGGCGAGCCGGTACGTCGCCCGGCTGCGCAGCCCCGCCCGCACGAGGACCGGGTACGGGGAGGGGGAGAGGCGCACAACCGAGGGAGCTTAGCCCTGTGGGTGGTCCGGCGCCAGCGGGGCGGGGTCCTCGGGTGCCGAGGGCGTGGTCGGGTTCGGTGCCGGGAAGCGGCCGTCGTCGGGCATCGCCATCCAGAGCAGCAGGTAGAGGATCGCCTGACTGCCGGGCAGGACGATCGAGAGGATGAAGGCCAGTCGGACCATGCCGGTGGACACGCCGAGTTTGCGGGCCAGGCCAGAGCAGACGCCGGCGAGCACGCGATCGTCGAGCGGGCGCTGCATACCGGATTCGGCGAAGGAACGTTGCAGGGAGGTGAGCATGGCTCCACTGTGCACGCCGGGCGCGGCCGGCCGCCATGGGGGTCGTCCCGGAGTGAGCCCTGAGCCGGCCCGGGGTCAGACCCGAGCGCAGCCGTGAGGGCGGTGCGTCGGCGAGATGAGCGCGACCCCCCTCTCGGCGGGAGAGGGGGGCCGCTGGTGTGCCGGGGAAGCGCGGTGGGTGGGGAGTCTTCCCCGGCACGTCTTTGGGGTGGTCGCCTCGTCAGCTCGCGGGGCATTCCTGCGCGAGGGCTGCGACGGCGGCGGTGAAGCACTCGGCCGGCGGGTTGACCAGGCCGGCGCCCACCTGTCCGACGCCGGCGACTGCGCCGGCCATACCGGTGTTGATCTGCGGGAGTATGCCGGTCCGGCATACCTTGACGACGTCGATCCCGACGGGCACCCCCCGGAACTCCAGGATCGGGATCTGCCAGGTGGGGTGTTCGCCCGTGGTGATCTCGTACATCGAGCGAGTGGTGGCCAGGGCGAAGGCGGCGTCTCCGCCGACGAGGCGCACGATCGCAGGCGCGGTCGCCATCGCGAAGCCGCCGATACCGGCGGTCTCGGTGATGGCGGAGTCGCCGATGTCGGGGTTCGCGTCGTCCGGGCCGTACGAGCCGAGGTAGAGGCCCTCCGGCTTGGCGGCCGGCCCGGTGAACCACCGGTCGCCGGTCCCGGCGGTCTGGATGCCGAAGTCGGTCCCGTTGCGGGCCATCGTCACCACGATGGTGGCGCCGGGGATGCCCTTGGCGGCCATCGTCGCCAGCTTGCTGGCCGGCATGGTGAGGTTGAGCGCGAAGTGGTCGTTGGAGCCGACGAAGCGCACGACGTCGGCGAGGTCCGACGTGGGGACGTCGGCGGCGACGAGCGCCGGCAGCACCTCCCGCAGCCACATCAACGTGCCGGCCCGGTTGCGGTTGTGGCCCTCGTCGCCCATCTGCAGCATCTGCGCCATGATCGCCTTGACGTCGATCGGGCCGGTTGCCCGCACGGCTTGCGCGAGGGCCGGGCCGAGGACGGCGGACATCCAGTGCAGGCGGTCGATGACGGCGGGTTCGTAGGCGCCGTACCGCAGGACCTTGCCCAGGCCCTCGTTGAGCGAACACCAGGCGGTGTTGCCGTGGACGGGGTCGCGCAGCTCGAGCATCCACATCGACGGGCTGACCACACCGGCCATCGGGCCGACCGCGTCGTGGTGGTGGCACGGGTCGAGGTGCATTGCGCCGGAGGCCAATTGGCGTTCGGCGTCCTCGGGGGTCTCCGCGAGGCCCTCGAAGAGCATCGCGCCGACGAGCGCGCCGCGCATCGGGCCGGACGCGCGCTCCCACTCGATGGGCGGGCCGGCGTGCAGGAACGAACCCTTGGTCAGGCCGAGGGCTTCGGCGGCCGGGCGGACGTCGACGAGTTCGGCGCCGGCGGCGGTCATCCGGGCGAACGCCTCGGCGTTGGCGGCGGTCCGGCGGGCGTCGGCCATCAAGGTGGCCAGCGCCGGGCCGGTTCCCTCCATCGGCGGGCGCCAGTCGACCTCTGCGATCTCGACGGCCTGGTCGCGCAGGGCCTGGGCGAAGATCGGGGCGCCGGCGGTGGCGACCCGGGGTTCGGTGCCGAGCAGGCCGCGCAGGGGCTCGGAGTGGGTGGTCGGGACGGAGGTTGCGGGGGAGGTCATCTGGGGGCTCCTCTCACGACGCTGCGAGCAGGTCGAGGGCGCGCCGCGTGGCCGCGGCGTTGGACAGGTAGACCTCGGCACCGGCCGCGGCCAGGACGCGAGCGCTGCGGTCCAGGCCCTGCGGATCGCCCTCGACGCCGACGAGGGCGACGACGACGGGCAGGGTTCGGGCGGGGTCGGAGTCGGCGGCTGCGGTTCGGGCGGCGCGGATCGAGTCGGCCAGTTCGCCGGCCGGATCCGGGTGGCTGCCATAACCGAGGACCAGGTCGAGCAGCAGAACGCCACAGGTCGGATCGGCGGCCTCGGTGGCGATCCGGCTCAACCGCAGGGTCGGGTCGATCATCGGGTGGGGGCGCCCCCGGGTCATCTCGTCGTCGCCCATGTCCAGCACCGTATGCGTGGGCGCGTCACCGGGGGTGAGGGCCAGGTCGGGGCTCAGCGGGATATTGGACCGGATGGGACCGAGGCGTTCGGCGGCGATGAGCATCGCTTCGTCGGCGAGGGTTCCGCCGACGAAGATGCCCCGCAGGAAGCGCGGGTCGGTGGACGAGGCGGGTTCGGCGGGCGAGGCATCGAGGACCGAGCCGTCCTCCGGGAGCCATCTCGACCACTGTGGGACCTCGTGCCCCAGCGCGGTGAGGGCGCTTTCCACGGCGGTCGTCAGGTCCGGGCGTCCGGGACCGAGGGTGGCCCAATGGACCGGCGTGGACAGTGTCGCGACGTACTCCTCCAGGTCGGCCAGGACCTCGGCGGCCGGCGGCTTGGAGACGACGATGATCGCGGTGGTCTGCGGGTCGGCGTCCAACGCGGCCAATGCTGCCCGGGTCGACCGGGCGCCGACCGCCGCGCTGAGGTCACGGCCACCCACGCCCAGGCAGTGGCTGACCCCGACGCCGGCGGCTTCGAGCAGACACATCACCTGCTGGGCCCCGGTCCCGGAGGCGGCGACCATGCCGATCGCGCCGGGCCGCACCGCGTTGGCAAAACCGAGGGCGACCCCCGACACGACGGCCGTCCCACAGTCCGGCCCCATGACCAGCACGTCGTGGTGGGCGGCGGCGTCCTTGAGGGCGATCTCCTGGTCGACCGAGACATTGTCCGAAAAGAGCATGACCGACAGGCCCGACTCGACGGCGTCCATCGCCTCGACGAAGGCGTGCTCGCCCGGGACCGAGATCAACGCGAGGTCCGCGTGGTGGGCCGCCACGGCCATCGTGCGCGCCGGAGCGGCTTCGCCGGTCCCCGACGCCGACCGGGCCGCCGCCTTCAACGCCGCGAGCGCCGCGTCCAAGGCGGTTCTGGCATCCGCGAGGGCGCCCTCGTCGGCGGCGCGCAAAGCCACCACGAGGTCGTTGGGGGAGACGGTGTCGGGGACGTCGAAGCCGAGGTCGCGGATCATTCCCACGTTGAGGTCGGTTCCCATACCGATCATCGCGTCGGTGACTCCGGCAGTCCCGCGCACGCTCTGGGAAACCTGCATCAGGCTCACCGAGTCGTAGTACGCGCCACTGCGTACCTCGACGTGATCCGTCATGGCGTCCTCCTTGGTCTGGTGCGGTCGGTGGTGTGGTGTGGCTGCGGCAGTCGAAGCGCCGCCGGTCACGGCGGGCTCAGCGCCGCACAAGTGGCATGTATGCCGGTCAAGATGTCGGTGCCGCTGCTGTGGCCGATCCGGCGGACCTGGTCCACCGCACCGGCGAGGGTGGTCAGGTAGTCCCGGGAATCGCCTCGGGAATCGCCCTGTGAATCGCCTTGTGAATCGCCCCGACGGTCCCGATCCCCCCGGGAGGCCTGGCGGGCCCGGGTCGGCCGCCCGAGCAGACGCAACAGGTCGACGACCTGCGGCACGGCATACCCGAGCAGGGCGGCGTCGAGCAGTTGGGCGGACAGGTCGTTGGTCGCCCCGAGGCGAGGGCGCACCGTCGCAGTGAGGGCGTCCAGGCGGTCGCCCTCACCGAGGAGCCGGAGGGTGAGCGCGATGCCGCACAGTACGTCGTCGCCGCTCGGGGTCGACCCCGGCCCGAGGCCGAGGAGGGCGGCGACGGCCGCGTCGAGTTCGGCCGTCGCACCGCTCGCCCAGGGGTCGACGGCGACGACGGCCACGGCACCGGCATACAGGTCGAGTCCCACCGCCAACGCAGCATCGGCGCGTCGCGGTGGCGCGGAGTTCTCGGCCAGTCGACGGGCCGCCGCGCCGGGGTCGGCGGCCGCGATCCGGGCGACGGCGGACGGGCGCCAGTGCCGGACTGGCACGACCCGCCACGAACCCATGGCCAGTCCGGTCGCGTCGAGGCGGACGGTGTCCCCGGGGACGACCGGCCACGGCTCGGCCGTGGCCACCCGCCAGCCATTGGGGAGTTGCAGGGCTTGGGGACGTAAGAGCGGCAGGATGCGGTGGACCGATTCCTGACCGGGGGCCTGCGAAGGGAAGCCCAGGTAGCACGCGAGCGGACCGGCGTCGAGGACGACGCCATCGCCCCAACGGATCGCGGACGGCGTCAAGGGGGACGCCGCGGCGGGGACGACCCGCTGCGCCGTCACTCCCGGCGTTGACGCGACCGGCCGCAAGAGGGTGGGCACACCAGGAACGTAACCGGCCGGGCTACCATGCCGTCATGGTGACACTTGCCAATGATGGCGGGGGATCGGGGGAGAACTTGCCAAACGCGGAGCGAGGGTTCGAGAACGGCAGCCGGATGACCCTGGGCCGTGCGCTGGAACTGGACTGCCTGGTCGGTGCCACCGTCGTCGCGGGACGACGCGGGCTGGACCACGAGGTGACCCGGGTCAACGTGATGGAGGTTCCCGACATCCTGCCGTGGGTCCAGCCCGACGAACTGCTGCTCACCACCGGGTACGCCCTGCGCCACGACCTCGGCTACCTGACCGAACTCCTGCCGCAACTGAAGGCGCACGGGCTGGCCGGTCTGGCCATCAAACTGCGGCGGTACATCGGCGAGTTGCCCCAGGAGATGCTCGACGAGGCCGACCGGCTCGACTTCCCGCTCGTCACCCTGCCGGAAAGCGCCGCCTTCGACGACATCATCTACGGGGTCCTCAGCTCGGTCTTCAACCCCCGGATGTCCATGCTGGAACGAGCCGAGGCGATGCTTCGGTCGCTCGTCGACGTCGTGCTGCGCGGCGGGGATTTGGAGGAGGTATGCCGGCGCCTGGTCGACCATGGCTATCCGGTCGCCGTCGTCACCACCCCCGAGGGCGAGGTGATCGCCCAGGCCGGGGACGACCAGGCGCTCGCGGCGGCGCGGGCCCTGCCGTGTTTCGACCGCGCCGGCCGGTTCAAGGTCGCCGAGGAACTGCCCGGACTGCGGCGCGGCCGAGCCGGGTCCGGTCGCGGCGACGACCCGACCCGGCTGGTCGCCCGGATCTCTGCCGGAGCCCTCGACCACGGTCGGCTGATCGTGTTCGCCCCCCGGCCGTTGTCCCCCGTGGATCTGCACCTGATCGAACGTTCCGCCGAGGCAGCCGCCCTGGTCATCACCAAGAACCGGGCCGTCGTCGCCGTCGAGAGCAAGTACCGCGCGGACTTCCTGCGCAATGCGTTGGACGGGACGGCCGGGCCGGCGGAGCTGGTCGTCCGGCACGCCAAGTCGCTTGGTTGGGAGCTGGGCGGTTCGGTCGTCCTCGTCATCGCGGAGCTGGATCCCGCCGACGGGGACCCGGTCGCGGTCGACCAACAACTGCGTCAACAGGAGCGGCTCGCCGCCGCCTGGGCCCAGTGGATGCGGGTCCGCAGCCCGGGAGCCGCCGTCGTCGGCAGGGGACATGAGGTCATCAGCATTCTGCGGGCCGTCGCGCCGTCGGCGGCCGGCGATGCCGCGGCCCCGGAGAAGCCAGCCCAGGAGAAGCCGGCCCGGGAGGAGGGCGACAAGGGCGACCCGGCCCGCAGCCCCGAGGCGCTGGCCCGACTGGTGCGTGAGGTGGCCGCCGGGGTCCGGCGATCCGGCGCCAAGCTGCCCGCCTTCAGCATCGGGATCTCGCGGGTGGTTTCCTCCGTCGACGACCTTCCCCAGGCATACGAACAGGCGCGGACGGCGGTCTCGGTCGGTCGTCTGGTTCAAGGGGGTCAGGCGCTGGTCCCCTTCGATGCTTTGGGGGTCTTCCGGTTGCTCTCGCTGATCGGGGACTCCCGCGAACTCGACGCGTTCGTGGCCGAAACCCTCGGCGAGCTGGCCGACGAACGCTCCGCCGATGCGGCCGACCTGCGGGAGACGCTGGCGGCGCTCCTGGACAACAACCTCAACGTGGCCGAGACCGCCCGCCAGCTGCACTTCCACTACAACACGCTGCGCTACCGGATCGGCAAGCTCGAACAGCTGCTCGGCCCGTTCACCACCGACCCCAACGCCCGCCTCTCCCTGTCCCTGGCACTGCGCGTCGTCCAAATGCGCCGCGCATAGAACGATCACGATCACCGCGATGGTCGTCGCCGGGCTCGAAGGTCGGCCATGAGGCCCGGGTAGGGGTCGGTCAGCGGCGTACGCCGGCGCCGGATCTCCCGCCCGACGTCGCGCAGGTTCTCGCCCGCAACATACTGGCGCCCTCGGGTGTGGCCATGGGCCTCGAGTAGGCCGGCGGCGACGAGTGCCCTGAGGTCGCGGGACGCCGTGCGGTCCTCGATGACGGCCCGCTTGACATAGCCGGGGCGGCGCACCGGCAGCCCCAGGGCGGCCTCGAAGAGCGGGTCGAACGCCCGCTCGGGCAGTCCGTGACGGACCAGGAGTTCCTCGATGTGCTGACCCACGAGAGTTGCCTCCTCGATTCGTCTCTCGAAGGTCTGGGCCTGCATGTGGTGGGCTCGTAGGGTGAACTTGATCCACGAGCGGGTATCACCCTCGGGCTGCCATCTCCCGCGGCCGGTATGCGCCAAGACCGCGTAGTAGTCCTCCGTGTTACTCCCCAGCCATTCCTCGATGCTGCTGAAGATGGGGTCCACGGCGTTGCCCCGGCCGAGGACGAGGGTCTGTAGCGCACGGGCCATCCGCCCGTTCCCGTCGCGGAATGGATGGATCATCACGAGGTTGAGGTGGGCCATCGCGGCAGCCACCAGCGGTGGTAGATCCAGTGAAGGCGCCAGTTCGGCCTCGAGCAACTCCATCAGACGCCCAACCTGCTCCGGTGGGGGACCCTCGTAGACCCGCTCCCCGGTGTCCTCACGCACCACGAAGATGTCCCCCGTTCGGTATCGCCCGGGGCTCTTGGCAAGGTCGTGCTCGAGGAGCATGAAGTGCATGGAGCGCAGGGTTTGCGAGTCAAGCCGGAACTCCGGTTCGCCGGCCTGAGTGAGGACATACGTGAGCACCCGTCGGTATCCCTGGACCTCGGCCCACGTCCGCTCATCTGCCGTCATCGGGGCGACGTCGTCGACCGCGGCCAGCGCGTCCTCCTCTGACACGTGGTAGCCCTCGATCGAGTTGGATCCTCTGATCGCCCGAGCCTGTGCGGTGCGCCGCAGTCCGCCGGCCCACCGCCGAGGGGTACGTAGATGGGCACCGACGCGCTCTCGCATGCCCGCGATCTCGCTCAACGCGATGTCGTCGTCCAGATCCAATGCGGCGGGCTCGAACAGTCTCGTCACCATGTCTTCGTCACCATGTCGGTCATGACCATCGTGTCTCTATGTCCTAATGATTAAGACAATGATGATGGCACAGCGGCACCAATGTCGCAATGATTGAGACATAGAGACATGATGTGAGGTCCGCGCTCTCAACCGGCGCCGTATGCCGGCACTGACGACTTCTGCCGGAACCGGGCTGATTCCCTGGCAACCCTTGCCGAGGGAAGGTGTGACCTAGACCTCTAACCTGGAGGGAACCGAGAACAGCCAGGAGGATCCCGATGAAGCGAGCCTTCCGAGCCGCGGCGGTGCAGGTGGCCCCGTGCTCCGCCCCCCTGACGGCCGAGACGATCTCGGCCAATATCGCGCGGGCGGTCCAGGTCGTCCGCGAGTGCGTCGCAGCCACCGGCGCCGAACTCGTCGTCCTGCCCGAGTCCGTCACGACGGGGTTCAGCCCGGGCTGCTCGCCGGAGGAGTTCTGGGACCTGTTGACCGACGTGCCGGGTCCCTCGCTCGACCCGTTCGTCGAGGTGGCCCGCGAGCTGGGCATCTACCTGTGCCTGGGCATCTACCGGCGGGGTGCCGACCGGCCGCTGATCTGGAACGCCGCCGTGCTGCTCGGCCCCGATGGTTCGCTGCTCGGACGGTACGACAAGACGCACCCGTTCTTCGCGGAGGACGTCACCGGCGGCGGCTGGGTCACCGCGGGCGAGCAGGTCGTCGTCGTCGACTGCGAACTCGGCAAGATCGGGCTGATCATCTGCTTCGACGGCGATTACCCCGAACTCAGCCGGATCCTGGCCATCCAGGGTGCCGACGTCATCGCCCGGCCGTCCGCCCTGCTGCGCTCGGTCGACATCTGGGAACTCACCTCGCGGGCCCGCGCCTACGACAACCACGTCTACGTCATCGGCGCCAACGCCACCGGAACCGACGCCGCCGGCGTGCACTTCTACGGCAACTCGCACATCGTCACCCCGGTCGGCCACATCGTGGCCAAGGCCGCGGCCCACGAGGGGTGGGTGAGCGCGATGCTCGACCCGCAGGAGGCGCTGGCGGCACTCACCCCGGGATCGAACATCCGCCAGGGCTTCGACCACCTGCGCGATCGCAACCTCGCGCTGATCCGCCGCTACCGCGAGGACCTGGAACGGCCCGCGGAGACCGGCTTCCCGCACTGACGGCATACCGAACCCCACCTCACACACACCCCTGCCGTTCGTCATTAGTTGACGACGGAAACCGGCATACCTGGGCGGAAGTGGCCAACGCGCATGACGCCGCCAGATGAAAGGCTGACACCATGAGCGCTCCTCTCGATGACATCGTCGTGATCGACTTGTCTCGGGCCCTGGCCGGTCCGCATGCGGCGATGATGCTCGCCGACATGGGGGCCCGCGTGGTCAAGGTCGAGTCGCCGGGGATCGGCGACGACACCCGCGACTGGGGGCCGCCGTTCGTCGGTCCGGACGGGCGGACCTCGACGTACTTCCTGTGTGCCAACCGCAACAAGGAGTCCATCGAACTGGACCTGAAGAGCCAGGACGGCAAGGACGTGCTGACCGCGCTGGTGCGCCACGGCGACGTCCTCATCGAGAACTTCCGGCCCGGCGTACTGGATCGGCTCGGCTTCTCGGTCGAGCGCCTGCACGAGCTCAACCCGGGCCTCGTCGTGCTGTCCATCTCCGGGTTCGGCCACGACGGGCCGGAACGGGACCGCGCCGGCTACGACCAGATCGCTCAGGGCGAGGCCGGCCTGATGTCGGTGACCGGACCCGACCCAGACCACCCAACACGTATTGGGGTGCCGATCGGCGACCTGCTCGCGGGCATGTACGGGGCCTACGGCGTCGCGACCGCCCTCGCCGAACGGGCCCGCACCGGCGTCGGCCGCGTGGTCCGGACCTCGCTGCTGGCCTCCGTGGTCGGCGTCCACTCCTTCCAGGGCACGGCATACCTGGTGGCCGGCAAGGTCGGCCGGGCGCAGGGCAATCACCACCCCTCGATCTGCCCTTACGGACTCTTCCACGCATCCGACGGAGCGGTCCAGATCGCGGTCGGCAGCGAAGGCCTGTGGCGCAAATTCTGCGCCGCTTTCGACATCGATCCGGAGACGCCGGGGATGACCCGCAACGGCGAGCGGGCCGCCAACCGGGCCGCCGTCGTCGAACTCGTGGAGTCGGTGTTCGCGAAGTACCGCCGCGACGAACTCCTGCCCAAGCTCGTCGAGGCCGGCATCCCCGCCGGTGTCGTCCGCTCCATCGACGAGGTGTATGCCTGGGATCAGACCCGCTCGCAGGGCCTGGTCATCGACGTCGACCACGCCGTCCTCGGCCCGATCCAACTCCCCGGACCGCCGCTGCGCCTGGACGACAACCTGTATGCCGGTGGCCGCGAGAAGCACAACGCCCCACCGACCCTTGGGCAGCACAATGCGTCGGTGCGTGCCTGGTTGGCCGGGCTCGGCGAGCCGGTCGCAACCCTTGCGGCCGATCCGGCCGCCGTGGAGGCCGCGCCCCGCGGGACGGAGCCCAGCGCATGAGATTGCTGATCGCCCTCGGCGGCAATGCCATGACCAGCGCGGACGGAGCCGCTCGCCCAGGCGACCAGCGCGCCGCGATCGGGGTCGCGATGGCGGCCGTCGCCGACCTCATCCGCGCCGGCCACGAGATTGTCATCACCCACGGCAACGGCCCCCAGGTGGGCAACCTGCTCGTCAAGAACGAGATCGCCGCCGAGGTCGTCCCGCCGGTCCCGCTGGACTGGTGCGTCGCCCAGACCCAGGCGACGATCGGCTTCACCATCGCCTCGGAGTTGGAGCGCCGCCTCGCCGGCTCCGGTGACGAACGCCCGGTGAGCGCCGTCGTCACCCGAGTCGTCGTGGACGGCGCCGACCCCGGGTTCACCGATCCGACCAAACCGATCGGGCGCTACGTCAGCGCGGCCGAGGCGGCCCGGATGACGGCGCACGGCCAGGTCTGGCAGGACCGCGGCGAGCGCGGCTGGCGGCGGGTCGTGGCCTCACCCGAACCCCTCGAAGTCCTCGAAACCCCGACCATCCGCCTGTTGTTGGAGGCCGGACAGATCGTCGTCGCCGCCGGCGGTGGCGGCATCCCGGTGGTCCGCGACCCGGCGGGCCCCGGCGTGACCGGTGTCGAAGCCGTCATCGACAAGGACCTCACCGCCGCCGTTCTCGCCCGCTCGCTGGACGTCGACGCCCTCGTCATCGCCACCGACGTCGAGGCCGCCGCGATCGGCTGGGGCACTCCCGGACAACGTCCGATCGGCGTCGTCACCGCCCAAGAACTGCGCGGGTATGCCGACCAGGGCGAGTTCGCGAGCGGCTCGATGGGGCCCAAGGTCCAGGCCGCGTTGCGTTTCGTCGACTCCGGCGGACCCTGCGCGATCATCACCTCGCTGGCCCGGATCGGCGACGCCGTCGCCCGTCGGGCCGGAACCGTCGTCATCCCGGCAGCAACGGGCTGACGACAGC
>JBDIAR010000033.1:0-21787 GCA_039812545.1 Dermatophilaceae bacterium
TGGGGTGAAGAGGGGTCCTGGTGCGCACGCACCAGGACCCCTCAGAATTGGTCGGCTCAGAATTGGCCGGCTCAGACTTCTCAGGCCGGGCTCGTTGTCAGCCCTTCACCGCTCCCGAGGTCATGCCACGGATCAGGAAGCGCTGCAGGACGAAGAACACCAGCATCGGCAGCACCATCGAGATGAAGGCGCCGGCGGTGAGGAGTTCCTGGCCCTGACCCTGGGTCCCCAACAACTGCTGGAGTTTGACGATGACCGTCCCGTTGTCGTTGTTCAGGAAGATCTTCGCGATCAGCAGGTCGTTCCAGACCCAGAGGAACTGCAGCGTCGCGAAGGCCGCCATGGCGGGCACGGCCATCGGCGCCACGAGCTTCCAGAACGTCTGGAAGTGCGAGCAGCCGTCGATCTTGGCCGACTCCACGACACTGAACGGCAGGGTCGCCATGTAGTTGCGCAGGGTGTAGATCGCCAACGGCATACCGAAGCCGGTATGCAGCAGCCAGACCGCGATGTACTGACCCGAGATGCCCGCCCCGCGCGGACCGAGCACGTCCAGCAGGGGCTGGAAGGCGACCTGGATCGGCACGACCATCACCGCGACGATCGCGATGAAGAGCACGTCCTTGCCCCGGAAGTTCATGAACGTGAAGGCGTATGCCGCGAAAGCCGCGAACATGATCGGGATGATCGTGGCCGGTACCGCGACGACGACGCTGTTGATGAAGCCCGCGCCCATGTCCTGTTGGTCGAACACGCTGCGGTAGTTGTCCGACGTCCAGCCGGTCCCGAAGGGATTGAACAGCGCCGTCCACCAGCCCGAACCCGCGGCGTCGATCCGGGTCCGGAACGAGGTGACGAGCAGTCCCAACGTCGGGATAGACCACAGGATCGCCAGGATCGTCATGACGACGATCGAGAACGGGCTGAGCGGACGGCCGTCTTTCATCAGTCTCTGGCTCATCGGTTCGCCTCCGCCTCACGGAATTGCTTCACCTGGTAGATCAACACCGGGATGATCGCCACGAGCAGGACGACGACGATGGCCGAGGCCACGCCCGCCTCGCTGTCGGCGAACATCTTGTTGAAGAACAGGTTTGCGATCACATTGCTCTTGTAGTTGCCGTTGGTCATCACATAGACGATGTCGAAAACCTTGAGCACGGTGATCAGCACGGTGATGAAGACCGTGATGATCGTGCCCTTGATCTGCGGGATGATGACCTTCCAGAAGATCTGGAGTTCGGAGGCGCCGTCGATCCGGGCGGCTTCGAGGGTGTCGTCGGGGACGCCCTTGATCGCCGAGGACAGCAGGACCATGGAGAACCCCACCTGCAGCCAGATGAGGATGACCATGAGCAGAATCGAATTCAGCCGGGCCGTGTCGACCTGCAACCAGGTCTGCGGGGTACCGCCGAAAGCGGAGAGGATGGCGTTGAGCAGGCCGGTCTGCGCCTGACCCTTTGCCTGCCATTCGTAGACCAGACCCCAGATGGCCGAGGCGCCCACGAAGGAAATCGCCATCGGCAGGAAGATCGCGCTCTTGACGATCTTCTCGCCCCGGGCTGAGAGCTTGTCGGCCAGGACCGCGACGACCACCCCGAAAGACACCGTGACCACGGGCACGATGAGCAACCAGAGGATGTTGTTGAAGATCGAGTTCCAGAAGTCGGAGCTGGCGAAGATCTCCTTGTAATTCTGGAAGCCCACCCAGGCCGTGCTGTCCTTGTTGGCGAAGGAGTACACGATGGTCTGGATCGCCGGATAGAGCAGCATGAGGCCGATGAGCGAGAATCCCGGCAGCAGGAAGGCATACGGGATCACTCCCTCGGACAATCTGCGCGGCAGACCCTCCACGAACATGTTGAGGAAGTAGAAGAAGGCCATCGCCCCGCCCACGCCCGCGATGAGCGCGAGTATGCCGATGACGACCTTGTTGTTGCCGAACCACTGCGGGTAGTAGGCGAAGGCGAGGAACAGGTTCGCGATGGCCCAGACCATGACCGCCATGCCGAGGACTCCCCCGACGACCTTGGCGGGGTTGAGCCGCCCATCGTCGACCTTGGGGGTCCCGGCCGGCAGCGGTGCCGGACGCGCGACGTCGATGGCTTCGGTCGTCATGACGTCGGCCAGCTCGCTTCGATCTGGTCGCAGACCTGCTGGGATGACTTGGTCCCCTTCAGCCACTCGACCATCCCGGTCCAGAAGGTGCCCGATCCGACCGACTTGGGCATGACGTCAGACCCGTCGTACCGGAAGGCATCGGCGTTGTACGCCATCTTGGCGATGTTCCGGGTGGTCTCGTCCGGGTACAGCGACTGGTCGAAGGTCTTGTGCGGCGACAGCCACCCGCTGTCCTTGGCCCAGGGGCCGCCGAACTTGTCCGAGGTGATGAACTTCATGACCTCCTGGGCGTCCTTGTCGTTGCCGTTGAAGAGCGCGGCCAGGTCGCCGCCACCGAGGATCGGTTGACCCTTGAACGGGCTGCCGTCGAACTTGGGGAAGACGAAGATGCCGACCCGGCGGTCGAGATCCTTCTTGACCGCATCCGGGAAGAAGGTGACGGCGAAGTTCCCCTGGCGCTCGATCATGCACCGGGGCGGGCTCTGGAACGCCGGCAGGATCGCCTTGGCGAAGGCCGTGCTGAGGATGCCGTTGGGGCCACCGAAGACGTTGCCGTCGGTCTTGATGACCTTGCCGACCTCGTCGAACGCCTTGACGATCCGCGGGTCGTTGAACGGGATCTTGTGGTAGATCCACTGGTCGTAGACCTCCGGACCGTACATCCGCAGGACGTACTCCTCGATCCAGTCCGTCCCGACCCAGCCGGTCGCCTGAGCGGATTCCCAGCCCATGCACCAGGGAGCGGTGCCGGAGGCCTTGATCTTGTCGGTGATCTGGTACAGCTCGTCGAGGGTGGCGGGGGCCTTGTTGTAACCGGCGGCGCCGTAGGTCTGCTGGTTGTACCAGACGATGGACTTCACGGCCATCCGCATGGGGGCGCCGTAGACCCGGCCCTTGTAGTTGGCGGAGTCGAGGAATCCGGGCACCAGCGTCGCCTTCAGCGCGTCGTAGTCGAGGAAGGTGTCGATGGGCTGCACCTTGCCCTGAGCGGCGAACTCCATGATGCCGCCGGGCTGGGGGAACAGGCCGATATCGGGTGAGTCGCCGGACTTGACCTTGGACTTGATGTTCGTCGTGAAGTCCTGGTCCGAGACGTACTGGACCTGTATGCCGCTGGAGGCGGTGAAGTCGGCGAGCGACTTCTTGAAGGAAGCCTCTTCGGCACCACCGAAGGCGCCCATGATGGTGACCTTCTTGTCGCCGTCGACCTGACCGTTGTCGACATAGCCGCCGATCCCGGCGGCTGCGCCGCCACCGGCGGCGTTCGGATTTTGCAGGCAGGCGCTCAGGCCCATGGACACACTGACAGCGAGGCCGGCGGCCAGCACTGTTCGTGTAACGCGTGGCGTCATGACCACTCCTTAAGGAACTGACTACGGGGGCGAACACCGCTGGCTCTGATTCGTCGAACCGGCGTCGCGGTCAGCTTCCATGGCGACGACGCCACCCGCTCGGAGCACACGGTGAGGGCCGGACCACCATAGGACTCGTCACCCTTGCCGGGCGGTCTCATCGCCGCGTCGTTACCGACTTGATGCCGACGAACCCGGCATCGTCAAGGGTCGACGGAGGGTACGGCTCGGGCCGCCGCGGCAATAGGCTTGGGGTCCCGGGACCACATCTTGCGAGGTGGCCGGACCCGCGCAGGACCGGGCGGGACCCGGGCCGGACCCGCGCAGAACCAGTGACGTGATCAGAGCGGAAGGGACACGACGATGGCCGAATTCGCCTACGAGGACATGCTCCCCGGCGCCGGGAGCAATGGCGCCGACGAGACCCCCTGGCGGCTGTTGACGACGCAGGGCGTGGCCACCCAGACCGGTCCCGATGGCCGCACATTCCTGACCGTGGCCCCCGACGCGCTGCGGATGCTCGCCGAAACCGCCATGCACGACATCGCCCACTTCCTGCGCCCCGCGCACCTGGCCCAGCTGCGACGGATCTTGGACGATCCGCAGGCGAGCAACAACGACAAGTTCGTCGCCCTCGACCTGCTCAAGAACGCCAATATCTCCGCCGCCGGTGTCCTGCCGATGTGTCAGGACACCGGCACGGCCATCATCATGGGCAAGCGCGGCCAGCAGGTCCTCACGCAGGGGCCAGACGAACGACCCCTCGCGCACGGGGTGTACGACGCGTACACGACGCTGAACCTGCGCTACTCGCAGAACGCCCCCGTGACGATGTGGGACGAACGCAACACGGGGAACAACCTGCCGGCCCAGATCGAGCTGTATGCCGACACCGCGCCCGGGCACGAGACGGCATACAAGTTCCTGTTCATGGCCAAGGGCGGCGGGTCGGCGAACAAGAGCTACCTGTTCCAGGAGACCAAGGCGATCCTCAACGAGGACGCGATGATGCGCTTCCTCGACGAGAAGATCCGCTCTCTCGGCACGGCGGCCTGCCCGCCGTATCACCTGGCCATCGTCGTCGGCGGCACCAGCGCGGAATTCGCCTTGAAGACGGCCAAGTACGCCTCGACGAAGTACCTCGACTCCCTGCCGACCAGCGGCGACGCAGCCACCGGGCACGGGTTCCGGGACATCGACATGGAGGAGAAGGTCCTGGAGTTGACCCGGCGGCTCGGGATCGGGGCGCAGTTCGGCGGCAAGTACTTCTGCCACGACGTCCGCGTCATCCGGTTGCCGCGGCACGGGGCCTCGCTGCCGGTGGCGATCGCGGTCTCGTGCTCCGCGGACCGGCAGTGCCTCGGCAAGATCACACCCGAGGGCGTGTTCATCGAGCAGCTCGAGTTCGAACCCGCGCAGTACCTCCCGGACATCACCCACCACGACCTCGCCGGCCCCGAGGGCCCCGAGGGCGCCGGTGGAGACGGGGCCGAGGCGGCGCACGAGGGCGGCGAGGTGGTTCGGATCGACCTGACTCGGCCGATGGAGGAGATCCTCGCCGAACTCACGAAGCACCCCGTCAAGACCCGACTGTCGCTGACCGGGACGCTGGTCGTCGCCCGCGACATCGCCCACGCCAAGATCAAGGAACGCCTCGACGCCGGCGAGGCCATGCCGGCATACCTCAAGGACCACCCGGTCTACTACGCCGGGCCGGCCAAGACTCCGGAGGGGATGGCGTCCGGGTCGTTCGGACCGACGACCGCGGGACGGATGGACTCCTACGTCGACCAGTTCCAGGCCGCCGGCGGCTCGAAGGTCATGTTGGCCAAGGGGAATCGCAGCAAGCAGGTGACCGACGCCTGCGCGGCGCACGGCGGCTTCTACCTCGGCTCGATCGGGGGCCCGGCCGCGCGCCTGGCCCAGGACTGCATCAAGAAGGTCGAGGTGCTGGAGTACCCCGAGCTTGGCATGGAGGCGGTCTGGCGGATCGAGGTCGAGGACTTCCCGGCGTTCATCGTCGTCGACGACAAGGGCAACGACTTCTTCGCCGAAATCGCCAAACCGTCCGTGATGACGATCAGCCGTCGACCCGACATGGACTCTGCGGGTGACGCGACCCACTGACGTCCTGCTGCACGGCAGCGTCTTCTACGACGACGTCTTCGTCGGACTCCGCTCGGCGCCCTCGCCGGGGACGGAGGTGTGGGCGGGCCGGCGGGGCGTCGCGCCCGGTGGCGTCGCGAATATCGCCGTCGCGTGCGCGCGCCTGGGCCTGCTGACCCGGATCGCCTGCGACTTCGGCGACGACCTTCCCGGCCGCTGGTGCCGGGACGTGTTGCGTGCAGAGGGGGTGGATCTGGGTTCCTCGCCGGTGCATCGCGGCTGGCCGACCCCGACCACCATGTCGTGGAACTGGTCCGGGGATCGCGCCATGATCACCTACGGCGAACCGGCTCCCGCCCCGCCCGCCGACGCGGTGGCGCCGGCACCGTCTCGGGCGCTGTTCACCTGGCTGGACGTCGAACCCGGCTGGCGGGGGTCGCTCGTGACCGAAGCCGTCGCGGCGGGAACTGAGGTGTTCGTCGACGCCGGGTGGGACGAGACCGGCGCCTGGGACCGCGCCCGATTGCGCCAACTGTCGGGCTGCGCGGCCTTCCTCCCCAACGCCGGCGAGGCAATGGCATACGCACGGTGTGGTGACGTGGCAGCGGCAGCCGCCGCGCTGGCCGAGTACGTCCCGCTGGTCGTCGTGACCGACGGTCCGCGCGGGGTGTATGCCGTGGACTCGAGTTCCGTTGTCGCGGTGCACTGCCCGGCTCTCGATGTGCCGGCGTGTGACACGACCGGCGCGGGAGACTGCTTCTCCGCGGGCTTCATCTTCGCCTCCCTGGCGCACTGGGCGCTGGCCGAGCGGTTGTCGTTCGCGACCTTGTGTGCGGCCTTGTCCGTGCAGGAGTTGACCGGTTCGCTCGGTAGTCCGGGCTGGGCCGAGATCGCGACGTGGTGGGCGGGTGCCCGAGGCGACCGGGACCTGCGGGACCGCTACGACTTCCTCGACCGGGCACTGCCGGACACCCTGCCGCCCGAAGCGACGCGCGCACCGACGTCGCCGCGATGGCCGTTGCCGACGGCGGATCCTCGCAGGTTGACCCGCTAGATCGCGAGTTCGGCCTCGACGACGTCCGCGAGGCGCTTGGCGACGCCCTGGGCCAGATCCAACGTGGGTGCCTCGACCATGACCCGGACCAGCGGCTCGGTCCCACTCTTGCGCAACAGGATTCGACCCGAGTCACCGAGCTCGTCCTCGGCTGCGGCGACGGCCGCGGAGATGACCGGGTTGTCCTGGAGCCGGGTCTTGTCGACCCCCTTGACGTTGACCAGGGACTGCGGCAGGCGGGTCATGACACCGGCGAGCTCTCGCAGGGTCCGGCCGGTCTGGGCCACCCGCGCGGCGAGCATGAGACCGGTCAGTGTCCCGTCACCGGTGGTCGCGTGATCGAGGAAGATGACGTGGCCGGACTGCTCGCCGCCCAGCGAATAGCCGCCGGCCTTCATGTCCTCCAGGACATACCGATCGCCGACCGCGGTCTTGCGCACGGTGATGCCCTCGCGTTCCATCGCCAGGAACAGGCCGAGGTTGCTCATGACGGTTGCCACCAGGGTGTTCTTGCGCAGCGCCGCGCGCTCGCGCAGCGCCAGGGCGAGGATGGCCATGATCTGGTCTCCGTCGACCTGTGCGCCGGTGTGGTCGACGGCCAGGCAGCGGTCGGCGTCCCCGTCGTGGGCGATCCCGAGGTCTGCACCGCGCTCGACGACGGCGGTCTGCAACATCCCCAAGTGGGTCGACCCGTACCCGTCGTTGATGTTCAACCCGTCCGGTTCGCCACCGATGACGGTTACCTCGGCACCGGCCGCCCGGAAGGCCTGCGGTGACACCTGGGCGGCCGCACCGTGGGCGCCGTCGATGACGACCTTGAGGCCGTCCATCCGGTTCGGCAGGACGGACAGCAGGTGCGAGACGTATCGGGCCCGGCCGTCCGGGAGCGCACGCACCCGGCCCACCTGGAAGCCGATCGGCCGCTCCCAGGGTCGGCGCAGGTTGGCCTCGATGGCGTCCTCGATCTCGTCGTCGAGCTTGTGGCCGCCCCGGGTGAGGAACTTGATCCCGTTGTCCGGCATCGGGTTGTGCGAAGCGGACAGCATGACTCCGAGGTCCGCGTGGACGTCGGCCGTCAGGAAGGCGATGGCCGGCGTCGGCAGGACTCCCGCGTCGAGCACGTCGACCCCCGCCGAGGCGAGCCCGGCCACGACGGCGGCGGAGAGGAACTCGCCGGAGGCCCGCGGGTCGCGGCCCACGACCGCCCGGGGCCGGTGGCCGGCGAACTCCCCGGTCTGGGTCAGCACGTGGGCCGCCGCAACCGACAGGTCCAGGGCCAGCTCGGCGGTGATGTCCCGATTCGCCAGACCACGAACTCCGTCGGTGCCGAACAGCCGCGGCCCGGTTGGCGGGGCAACGGACTGCGTCGCGTCGGACTGTGAGGCCACGGTGGATCCCTTCGCAGCCGAACCCCGCGCGGCGGCATACCGGGCGGGGTTCGGCTCTGAGTCATGCGATCCGCAACGGACCGAGATCGATCAACGCTTGCTGTACTGCGGCGCCTTGCGCGCCTTCTTCAGACCGGCCTTCTTCCGCTCCGGCACGCGGGCATCCCGGGTGAGGAAGCCGGCCTTCTTCAGCGCCGGCCGGTTCAGTTCGGGGTCGACCCCGTTGAGCGAACGGGCCACGCCGAGGCGCACCGCACCGGCCTGACCGGAGGTGCCACCGCCGCCGACGCGCACGAGAACGTCATACGCGCCGTCCAGTTCGAGCACCTTGAGCGGCTCGTTGACGAGCTGCTGGTGCACCTTGTTGGGGAAGTACTCCTCCAGGGTGCGACCGTTGATGGTCCACTGGCCGGTCCCCGGGACGATGCGAACCCGGGCGACGGCCTGCTTGCGACGACCGGTGGCACCCCCGGGGGCCGATGCGGACGGGCGGCGGGTGGCCGCGGCCGGGGCCTCGGACTGGGAGGTGTACTCGGTGAGTTCGGGCTCGTCGAAGGTGTCCACGTCGAGCTCGGTTTCGGAAGTGTTGGGCATGCTGTCCTCTGTATTCTTCAGCGCTTCACCGGCGGGTTGCCCGGATTACTGCGCAACCTGGGTGATCTCGAAGGGGACGGGCTTCTGGGCGGAGTGCGGGTGCTCGGCCCCGCTGTAGACCTTGAGCTTGCTCAGCTGCTGGCGGGCCAGGGAGTTCTTGGGCAGCATCCCGCGAACGGCCTTCTCGACCACCTTGCGCGGGTCCTTCTCCAGGAGTTCGCCATAGGTGACCGACTTCAGGCCGCCGGGGTAGCCGGAGTGCCGGTAGGCCCGCTTCTGGGACGCCTTGGCACCGGTCAACGCCACCTTGTCGGCGTTGATGATGATGACGAAGTCGCCGGTGTCGACGTGGGGGGCGAAGGTCGCCTTGTGCTTGCCGCGCAACAGGATCGCGGTCTGGCTGGCGAGTCGGCCCAGCACGACGTCGGTGGCGTCGATGACGTGCCAGGCGCGAGTGACCTCGCCCGGCTTCGGGGTATAGGTGCGCACGTGTTCTTGCCTTCGGTGTCGACGTGAGGGTCCCCGTTTCGGGGCGATATGCCGGTGCCGCTGCATCCGAGGGAGCGGCAGGCACAACGGTTGACCAGTTTACGCGATGGCCAAGGCGAGTCGAAATCGTCTCCATAGGACCGGCATACCCGCTCTGACCTGCGCAGATGCCCCGACGAGCTCTGCTGCCTCGGCTCTATGCAAAGGAATTGTGCAAAACTATTCGGTATGCCGATCCCTCCGTCCGACCAGTCGCTAGCCGCTCTGGCCCACCCGATCCGCGCCCGCCTGTATGCCGAATTGCGGCGACTCGGGACGTCGACGGCCACCGAACTGGCCTTGCTGCTCGACACGAACTCCGGTTCGACGAGCTACCACCTGCGCCGATTGGCCGACGCCGGGCTGGTCACCGACGTCTCGGGGGGAACCGGGCGGCAACGCCGCTGGCGCCCGCAGGACCGTCCGCGCCGCTGGAGTCAGGAGCGGTACCGCGACGACGTGGACGCCGCGAATGCCCTCGACTGGCTCGAGCGGGATTACGTCTGGCACTTCGCCCAGCGGGCCGACGCGTGGTTGGACCTGGCCGGCGACTGGCCGTCCGGCTGGCGCGACGCGCTCGGCATGAGCGAGGCCGGATTGCTGGTGACCCAGGACCAACTGATGCGCCTGCGGGCCGAACTGGCCGAGTTGCTGGCCCGATACCGACGAGTCGGCCAGGGCAACCCGACCGCTCGACGGGTGGCGTTCTACGGCTACTGCTTCCCCGTCGACCCTGATCGACCGCCGGCCTGACCGTTGTCCACAGGGCAGTCCTCCCCATCGCGCGCAAACCAAGGCATCTGCAAGCCTTCGACCATGAGACGACCACAAACCATCCCTCAGCCCGCTACCCCTCCCCCCGACGGCGCTCCCGAGTCCGCCGGTGTGAACGAAGTCCGGTTGACCGGCCGGGTGGCCACCGTCCCGCAGGAGACGACGCTGCCCAGTGGCGATGTCGTCGTCAACTTGCGGATCGTCATCCCACGGCCATCCCCGAACCCCGGTCGTCGCCAGGCGCACGAAGTCCTCCGGCGGGTCACGGTGGACACCTTCGACGTCGCGTTCTGGACGAAGACGACGCAGCGCACCGCTCGTCGGCTCGTGGGTGGCGAAATCGTCGAGGTGAACGGGGCGCTGCGGCGCCGGTTCTATCGGACGATCACCGGGGCCCAGTCGCGGTACGAGATCGAGGCGACCACGCTGCGGATCCTCCAGCGCGGCCGCCCGGCGTGACCGCGAGCCGGAACCCGAGGCGGTGAGTCAGCCGGTGAGGGCCAGAATCTCCATCCGGGCTCCCTCCAGCCACCAAGGGCCGGCATCCAGATCGGACAGCGCGAAGGCCTGGCGATCGGAGCTGACGAGTCGACGACGTCCGGTCGGCCCCGTCAGGTAGCTGCCCGGGGCATCCAGCGCGACGAGGTCATCGCCCACCCGGAGCAACACCGGTCCCGTCGGAGCGGCCGAAATCGCGCAGCGGCCGGCAGCCAGCGCATCCAGGGCGTCCGAACCGTCCGGATCCTGGCACGCCACCCAAGTGGTCGGCGCCCCGGGCAGGCCGTCGGCGCCCGGGTGGTGGAAATCGCTGCCGCCGATCGGCACGGCTCGAGTCGCGCCCTGAAGCCACCACGCCAACGGAGCTCCCCAGGTCGGGAAGAAGGCCCATGACGAGTGCCAGACCTCGGCGATCCCCGGCCCACCCGGCAGATCGTGTCGCCACGCACAGTCGCCCACGACGGGGTGGTTGACGCTGAGCAGGCCGCCCCGATCGGCCACCACGGCGGCCCAGCGCGCGGCCGGTTCGGTGAAGTCGACGAAGCCGATGTCGCCGAAGGCGTTCGCGTGTCCCCGATCGGTGGTGATCTCTTGCCCGGGCACGAGGGTGATGGCGTAACGACGTGCCGCCGCGGGCAACTGCTGATGATGGCTGATCGTGTTGTGGTCGGTCACGGCCAGGACCTGCAGGCCGCGCTCCACGGCGAGCGCCGCCAGCCCACCGACGGACAGGACCCCGTCGGAATGCACGGTGTGGGCGTGGAAATCGGCCGCCAGCCAGGTCAAGCCGGCGCTCGCGGGCAGCTCCCGCACCGGGGGGCGCGGCGGCGGGGACGGGTCCGTCGGCTGAGCCCTCCGGGCGGCCTCGACATCGGCCGGCGTCGCCGTCCGGATCGTCAGTCGGTATGCCGTGCCGGCGTCAGCGACACGGTGCAATCCGAGGAGGACCTCCCAGACCCCGGTTGGAAGTGGGCCTTGAAGGTAGCCCGGCGTGGCGTAGTCCTCGCCGACCACGATCCGCGAGCGCGCCCCACCGGACCAGCCACGATGGCCGGCAGGAGACCGGAGTCCGAGGTCGATGACCGCGTCGCCGGTCCGGTCGAACTCGAGCTCGACGACGATCCCGGGCGCCGCCCGTCCTATCGGCTCGTGGATCTCGACGGCCACCGTCTGCACCTGCTCCTCGGCTCGGTCGCCCGGCCCGAACACCCCCTCCACCACTCGCGCGAACCCTCCGGTCATGACCTTTCTCCCCTCATGACCGCGTCCGTCCCGAGGGGTCGGGACCGACCAGGCGCCCCGCGTCGTCGTAGACGAGGGACCGCCGGGGATCCGGAACGAACCACACGGGGCTGCCGACCTGAGGTTGCTCGCCCTCGGCGACCACGGCCTGAGCCGACTGGCCGCCCAGATCGACCGAGACCAGCAACGTGGCACCGAGGTTCTCGACCACCGAGACCGTGCCCGGGATTCCGCCGGCAACGGCCTCGCCCCGCACACCGGCATACTCCGGCCTGATCCCGAAGGTGACCCCCGAACCCACCGCCGCCGAGCCGGCCCCCAGGTCGGGAAGGCCGACGGTCGTTCCCTCGATGCGCACCCCGCCGGCCTCGGCCGTCGCGGCGAGCAGGTTCATCGGCGTGGACCCGATGAAGTTGGCCACGAAGGTGTCGACCGGACGGTGGAACACCTCGGACGGGGAACCGAGCTGCCGGATCCGGCCGGAGTCCATGACCGCGATCCGGTCGGCCATCGCGAGGGCCTCCGCCTGGTCGTGGGTGACGAAGACCGTGGTCACCCCGAGGTCGTGCTGCAGCCGCTTGAGGAATGACCGCGCCTCAAGCCGGAGTCGGGCGTCCAGATTCGACAACGGCTCGTCGAACAGGAACACCTTGGGGCGGTATGCGATCGCCCGCGCCAACGCCACGCGCTGCTGCTGTCCACCGGACAACTGACCGGGCCGCCGGGTCATCAGGTGGGCCAGCCCCAAGCCCTCGCCGGTGCTGAGCGCCTTGGCATGGCGCTCCTGCGTGGCCATCTTCTGCAACTTGAGGGGGTAGGAGATGTTGTCCTGCACGTCCATGTGCGGGAACAGTGCGTAGTCCTGAAAGACCATCGCGACATCGCGTTTGCCGGGGGCCAGCGTCGTCACGTCGACGCCGTCCATGATCACCCGGCCGGCGGAGGCCTGTTCGAGTCCGGCGATCGTGCGCAGCAACGTGGTCTTGCCGCAACCGGACGGCCCGAGCAACGCGAAGAACTCGCCGTCGTCGATCGTCAGGTCCAAGGCGTCCACGGCGGTCACCCCGCCCGGATAGCTCTTGGTCAGTGCGCGCATCTCGATGCTGGACATCAGCTCTTGATCCCTCCGTGGAAGCGGAAACCGTACCGGCGGTTGACGAAGAGATACAGCACGACGACCGGCAGCGAGTACACCAGCGAGAAGGTGGAGATCAGCCGCAGGTTCGGCGACCCCCCCTCGCTGTAGAAGGTATGCATGATGACGCCGGCCGGGATCTTGTCGGGGCTCCGCAGCAGCAGGTACGAGATCAGGAAGTCGCTCCACGCGTTGACGACCGCCCAGACGGCGATCGTCGCCAGGCCGGGCCGGGCGATCGGCAGGACGACGTCGCGCAGGACCTGCAACGGACTGGCCCCGAAGACCCGCGCGCTCTCCTCATAGGACCGCGGCGTGGCATCCATGAAGTCCTTGAGGATGAAGATCGCCGCCGGCAGCAGCCCACCGGACAGCACGAGGGCGGCCCCGGTTCGCGAGTCGATCAGATCGAGTTGGAACATCAGCTGGAAGATCGGCACCATCGCGGCCGTGCCGGTGACGATCGAGCTCAGCAACAGCAGGGCATACAAGATGAGATCTCGGCCGGGCACCTTGACCCGGGAGAGGGCGTATGCCGCCAGCGCCGCCAGGACCGTCACGACCACCATGACGCCACCGGCGATGAGGATCGTGTTGCGGATCGAGCCGAGCGCGTAAGGATTGTCGAGGAGTTCGCGGAAATTGCCCAACGTGAACTCGGGCAGTTTCACGCTCAACGAGGGGTTGGCGTCGAACGGAGTCAGGACGATCCACAGCATCGGCAGGGCGAAGAACGTGGTGACCACGGCCAGGAAGACATAGAAGGAGATCCGGCGCACCACGGCTCCGGCGACCGCCGACGGTGCGGCCGGCTCGGCGCGCACGCCACCTGGATCCTGGCGGATGACCCGCTCCTGGCTCATGATCGACGCTCCTTGAGCAGGCGCATGTAGAACAGCGCGATGACCAGGTTGATGAGCAGCACCAACACCGAGATGGCCGACCCGTAGCCGAGCTGCCCGCCGTAGATGGCGCGCTGGTAGATGAACACCGGCAGGGTCTCGGTGGCGTGGTTCGGGCCGCCGGCGGTCAGCAGGTACGGCGTGAAATCGTTGAAGGTCCACAAACTGATCAGCAGGGTGTTCGTGAGCAGGTGGCCCCGGATGTGCGGGAACACCACATCGCGCAGCGACTGCAGCGTGGACGCCCCGGCCAGCCGGGCGGTTTCGAGTTGGGATGGCGGGACGGCACCCAGGGCCGCGGAGAACAGCAGCATCGAGAAGGCCGTTCCGCGCCAGGTGTTGAACACCACGATCGAGGCCATCGGATGCTCCAACAGCCAGGCGGTATCGGGCGTGTGCAGCAGGGTCGACAACGTGCCGCCGTTGCGGTTGAGGTAGGCGACCCACAAGAACGCGACCACCGAACTCGGCAGGATCCAGGCCAGCAGCACCAGCGATTCGACGAGCGTGCGCGCCCCCTTCGGCGTCGTGCGCATGGTCCAGGCGAGCACGAAACCCAGCACGGTCTGACCGACGATGGCCGAACCGAAGACGAAGACGACCGTCAGCCACAGCGCCGTCTTGAAGGCCGGATCACTCAGCGCGTCCTGGAAATTGGCCAGCCCGACGACGTCCGGGTTGGCCGCGGACACGCCGGTCAGCCGGTAATTCGTCGTACCCAGCACGATCGTCCAGACCGCCGGGAAGACGAGGAAGGCGGCGATCAGGATCAGCGCGGGGGTGACGAACAGGACCGCCCTGCCGCGTCCGAGGCCGGCGGCATCGGACGCGGCAGCTCGTTCGGCCATCCTCAGCGAGTGGCCGCGGCGGCGACGGCGACCGCCGTCATGACGTGGCGACCTTGTCGGCGCCGGCCACCTTCTCCACCGTCGTCTGGTATGCCTTTGCGGCGTCGTCGACGCTCTTGCCGGAGACGACGTCGGCCGTCGCCTGCTGCAGCGCCTGCGAGATCTGCGGGTAGATCGCGAAGCCGGGCCGGTATGCCGTCAGCGGCAGGACCTTGGTGGAGATCAGTGAGAGGAGGGGATCCGTGCCGAGGACCTCCTTGTTCACGTCATCGCGCGCGGTGATCCGCGCGGTCCCGCCGAGCAGGGCCTTGATGGCATCGGGTGAGGCCATGAAGGTCAGCAGCTCCCAGGCCTGCTGCGGGTACTTGGTGTTGGGGTTGAGGAAGTAGCCGCCACCACCGGACATCGAGACAAAGCTCTGTCCGCGGATGCCCTTGCCGGGCGCCATGGCGGGGATGAGGGCGAAGCCCACGTCGGTGTCCCGGCCGGCCATCTTGGCGTCGCCCTGCTTGGGTTCGATGACCGAACGCCAGAAGTAGTCGCCCTCGGCGAGGATCCCGATCTTGCCGGCGGCGAAGGCGGCGAAGGTCTCGTCACGTCCCTTGGCGGCCAACTGGTAGTTCTTGTCCATCAGCCCCTCGTCGAGGAGCGTCTTGTAGAAGCCGAGAACCTCACGCAGCTGCGCGGTGTTGCCCTGCCACTTGCCGTCCTGATAGATCTCCTTGCCGGTGCCGACCAGCAGCGGCAGGGCGCCCTGCATGGTGGTCGCCTCCCCCATCGCGGTGCCGGCGTCGATCTGGATCGGCACCACGCCGTTGACGGTCTTGAGTTTGCGACCCGCCGCGGCGATGTCGTCCCAGCTGGTGGGCTGCCAGTCGGCGGGCAGGCCGGCCTGGGCGAAGAGCTTCTTGTTGAAGTACAGGACCCGGCCGTCGGTCCCGGCCGAGACGCCGTACTTCTTGCCGTCGTACGACGTGTTCTTCTGGACCGCCTCGGCGATCTGCTTCCAGCCGTCCCAGTCGTTCGCGGACGGTCCGACGACGGTGTCCAGCGGCTTGATGTAGCCGGCCTCCGCGAACTCGCCGACCCAGATCCCGTCCAGGGCGATGACGTCTGATCCGGACTTGCTCTTCAGGTCCAGGGCCATCTTCGACTTGTACTGCTCGTCGTCGACCCCGGATCCGACGAACTTCACCGTCGCCGTGACGCCCTTGGCCCGCTGCGCCTCGACGAACTTCGGGATCACATAGGTCTCAATCCAGGTGGCCTCGGCGGCGCTCTTGCCGCCGGCGATCGCATTGGTGCTGATGGTCAGGTCGACCGACGTGGCCGACGCGTTCTGCGTGGGGTTGGTGGTCGTCTCGTTCGACTTGCCGGAGCAGGCCGCGACCGCCACCAGAGGCAGGGCCAGGACAAGGGCGATCGCCCGGCTCTTGGGTCGGGTCCTCGGGCCAGTCATGCGTGGGTTCATCGTCGGTCCTTTCGTCGGGGGACGAGCGCGGTGCCGTCGCGTCCGCAGAGGCGTCTGTTCATCGTAGGAACGGGGACCGACACCGAGAGCGGGGGCAACCTCACGATCAGGAGAAGATCGGGGGAACGGCTGGTGTCCGTCCCGAACAGGGCGTCGCGAGAGAAGTCGGGAGAAGGTCGAGAGAGATGTCGCGAGGAAAACCGGTCGCTCTCGATTGGACAGCCTTCGTAGGCTGGAACCTCCATGCGTACGTATCCTCCTGATGTCACGGCATACACCGCCGACGAACAAAGCCCACCGGATACCCGCACTCCCGCGGCCTTCCTGTGGTGGCTGGTCCGTCGCCAGGGACAGGTCGTGGCCCTCAACGTGGTGTTCGGGCTCTTCTGGTTCCTCCCGGCCGCCGTCAGTCCCTACCTGCTCGGGCAGGCCATCGACCACGGCATCCTGCCCGGTGACACCGTCGCCACCGTGCGGTGGGCGGCGCTGCTGGCTCTGGCGATCACGACCGGGGTCGTCTCCGGCGTCGCCATGCACACCGCCGCCGTCACGAGTTGGCTGATGGCGCTCTACGGGACGACGAAACTCGTCACCCGCAAGGCCGTCCAGATGGGCCACGTCCTGGCCCGACGCACTCCGACCGGCGAGGTGCTGTCGGTCGCCTCCAGCGATTCGGACACCTTCGGCGCCGCCTGTGAGGTGTTCGCCCGGGCGGTGGCGGCGTTCATCGCCTTCCTGCTCGTCGCCGGGCTGGTCCTGAGCACCTCGGTCAAGCTGGGCCTCGTGGTGCTCATCGCAGCCCCGCTGCTGGTCGGTGCGGCCTCGCCCCTGCTCCGCCCGTTGCAGCGCGCCCAGGCCCTGGAGCGGACCCGCTCCGGCGAACTGACCGGAATGGCCACCGACATCGTGGCGGGGCTTCGCATCCTGCGCGGCATCGGCGGGGAGCGGACGTTCGGCAACAACTACGCCGATCAGTCCCAGAAGGTCCGCGCCGCCGGAGTGTCGGCCGGGTCGTGGCAGGCCGGTGTCGACGCGGTGGGGACCCTGCTGTCCGGCTTGTTGCTCGTCGTGCTCACCTGGCTCGGCACCCGCGAGCTCGTCGAGGGACGCCTGACGTTGGGCGAGTTGGTGAGCTTCTTCGGGTATGCCGTCTTCATGGTGTGGCCGATCCAGACCTTCTTCGAATTCTTCCAGAAGTGGGTGCAGGCCCTCGTGTCGGCGGGTAAGACCATCGCGGTGCTCGGGCAGCGGCCGCCCTGGCACGCCCCGGAGACCGGCGAGGCGCGCACCGAGCTGCCGCGGGACGCCGAGATCCGCGATGCCACGAGCGGATTCGTCGCCCGGCCGGGCCGGTTCACCGTCGTGGTCAGCGCCCTGCCGGACGACTCGGCCGCGCTGGCCGACCGGATCGGCCGGTACCTCGCGACCGACACCGAACCCGTCAGCGAAGACGTCGCCGAAGACGGACTCAAGGGACGCGCCGCCCGGGACGCCCGGTCGGCCCGCGCCGCCCGGCGCGCGGCGATCGCGGCCCGCGACCTGGCCGAGGCGAGCCGCGATTGCGGGGTCACGATCGGCGGCGTCGATCTCGCCAGGGTCCCGATGGAGGCGATCAGGTCACGGATCCTGTTGAGCGACGCGGGGTCCCAACTCTTCGCCGGCACCCTCCAGGAAGCCCTCGACCCGCACGGCCGGGCCACCCGAGAGCAGGCCGAACAGGCCTTGCGCGTCGCGAACGCCGAGGACGTCTACGACGCACTACCCGGTGGCTGGCAAGGGCTGATCGACGAACGGGGACGGGGCCTGTCCGGTGGCCAGCGGCAACGGGTCGTGCTGGCCCGCGCCCTGCTGGCCGACGCCGACATCCTCGTGCTCGTCGAGCCGACCTCGGCCGTGGACGCCCACACCGAAGCCCGGATCGCCACCAGGTTGGCCGATCACCGCCGTGGCCGGACCACGATCGTGACGACCGTGTCTCCCCTGCTGCTGCACGAGGCCGACGAGATCGCGTTCCTCGACGGCGGCAAGGTCATCGCAACCGGAAGCCACGCCGAACTGATCGCCACGCTCCCGGCATACCGGCGCGTCGTGGCCCGAGGCATGGAGGAGGGACTGTGACGGACGTGTCGTATGCCGGTCCGTATGCCGGTGCCGCCGCCGGTGCGGCCGGCGGGGAGGCGACCTACGATCCGCTGGCCTCCTCGGCGCAGACCTGGCGCAGCGTCGAGGACCGGGCGCCCCGGGTACCGGCGGAGCTGCAGGTCCCGACGACCACCTGGGGACAGATCCGCAACAGGGGTTTCCGTCGGCGCCACGCGCTGCGGGCGGGACGGGCGGCGGAGGTATTCGCCCGGTCCCGACGACCCGAGCGTGGCCTGCCGGTGGCCGACAACCGAGCTGCCATCGCCTTCGTCCGGCGGCTGTTGACGACGCGGCGCCGACAGGTCGTGGCGCTGGTCGTCTTCAACTCCCTTGCCGCGGTCGCCGGATTGGTGGTCCCGAAACTGCTCGGTGGGCTGGTCGACCGGGCCTCGACCGGCTCGCGCGATGTGGTGGGCGCGTTGGACGCCATCGCCCTGGCCGTTGCCGGGATCGTCGTGATCCAGGCCGCGCTCACCTTCTTCGCCCGCCGGATCTCCGCGGTCTTCGGTCAGGGGATGCTCGCGACCGCGCGCGAGGACATCATCCGTACCGTCTTGGCCCTGCCCCTCGGGCGGGTGGAGAGCGCGAGCACCGGGGACCTCGTGACGCGCGTGACGCGGGACGTCTCGGCGATGAGCGGGTCGGTGCGCTGGGCGCTTCCGCAGTTGGTCATCGCCTCCACCATGACGATCCTCACGGTCGTGGCCATGTTCCTGAACTCCTGGGTGCTGGCGTTGCCGATCATCGGGTCGATGATTCTGCTGCGCGTCGTCGTCGCCCCGTACCTGCGGCGAGCTCCGATGGGCTACATCACCGAGGGCGCGACCTATTCGACGATCAACACGACGTTGACCGAGACCGTCGAGGGCGCCCGGACGGTGGAAGCGCTGCGCCTGGGAGAGCGACGGATCCGACACGGCGAGGAGGACATCGAGGAGTCCGCCCAGGCGGAGCGCTACACGATGGGACTGCGCAACCTGATGTTCTTGTGGTTGGACTTCGCCTACCAGGGACCGCTCGTGGCGATCGTGTTGCTCGGCGCGTGGGGGTACAGCCGGGGACTGGTATCGCTCGGTCAGATCACCACGGCCGCGATCTACACCCAACAGGTCGTCGAACCGATGGACCGACTGGTCCAAACCCTGGACCGCCTCCAGGTCGGGATGGCCTCGACCACCCGGCTGCTGGGCATCGCCGCCGTCCCACCGGACCGGACGATCGGCGATCGGCTGCCCGCCGACGACCACCTCGTCGGCACCGACCTGCGTTTCGCCTACCGCGAGGGACACGACGTGCTGCACGGCGTCGGCCTGGATCTTCGCCGCGGTGAACGCCTCGCGATCGTCGGGCCCTCGGGTTCCGGGAAGTCGACCCTGGGCCGGCTGCTGGCCGGAATCAACGGACCGCGCACGGGGGCGGTCACGGTCGGACAGGTCCCACTCGTCGAACTACCGCTCGATGTCCTACGCACCGAGGTGGCGTTGGTGACCCAGGAACACCACGTCTTCGTCGGAACGATCCGCGACAATATCGTTCTGGCCCGCGAGGATTCCCCGGACGAGCACGTGATCGACGCGTTGCGAACCGTGGATGCCTGGGACTGGGTGTCCCGCCTGCCCGATGGTCTGGACACCAAGATCGGGTCCGGCCAACAGGCACTCACGCCCGCTCAGGCCCAACAGATCGCGTTGGCCCGGCTGGTCGTCGCCGACCCGCATACCCTCGTCCTCGACGAGGCCACGAGCCTGATCGATCCGTCGACCGCCCGACACCTGGAAGGTTCGATGGCGGCCCTGCTGCACGAACGCACCGTGGTCGCCATCGCCCACCGGCTGCATACCGCTCACGACGCGGATCGGATCGCGGTGATCATCGACGGTCGGATCGCCGAACTCGGTTCGCACGACGAGCTCATGGTGCTGGACGGGCAGTATGCCGCCCTGTGGCGGGCCTGGACGAGCTGACCGGCCCGACCCGAGCCGACCGACGTGAGCCGACCGAACTGACGCGACCGACCTGACTACCGGGCTCAGGACTGCGGCCCGGCGACGGCCCCCGGTTCGCGACGGGTTTCGGCCTCGATGAAGACCCGCAGGGCCGCGAGCACCGCGAGATCACCGATCAGGTTGAGCAGCCCCCAGAGCTGGGATTCGGCAAAGGTGTAGACCTGCCCGAACAACAGGGCGAGCAGGGTCGCCGCGTGGAACATCTCCAGGGCCCGCAGCCGACGGCCGCGCCACCAGGCGACCAGGCCGACCCCGGTCAGCACGCCGGCGGCGACTTGCCACAGCAGCGACAACCAGCCGCCCACGCCGTTCGGGCGGTCGAAACCACTGGCCACCGCGGCCATGGCTCCGGTGAGCACGGCACCGACGACGAACAACCACACCACGGCCCTCATCACCACGGGAGCGCCGACGACGGCGCGGATTCGGTTCATCGCGTCGTCCCACGCCCGAACCAGATCGAACCGCCGCCCGCCGATCCCCTGATGCCCCTCGAGGAGGGCGCGCACGGCTCGGGTCACCTCGTCATCGAGTCCCGACCGGTCCAGATGAGCCAACGCCTCGAGCCGCTCCGCCTCACCGAGTCGGCCCAGACACAGGTGCTGCACCGCCCGGGTCGCCAGATAGACGTGATCGGCGGGCACCGTCGTGTCGAGACGTTCCAGCAACCGGGTGGTCAGCAGCACGACGACGAAGAAGACGTACATCACCGCGACGGCCGGCTCGTAGAAGTAGTCGTGGCTCTTGGTGATGAACTTGCCGATTTCGTCGATGAACAGACCGAGCCCGATCCCGAAGACGACGACCGACGCGGGCTTCCATACCCGGTCGGCGGTCTGCAGCAGCATGCCCCAACCGATCGTCATGAGCAGACCGCCCCACAACATGTGCGCGATGTGTAGCGTTCCGCCGCCGACCTGCGGCCAGCCCGTGGCCGCCAGATAAGCCCGGGTGATCAGGATCGTCAGGACCGCGACCAACGTGGTCAACTCGGTCAGCGTGGCGGCGCGGGGTTCGCGAACCCGCCAGGGACTCGGGTGGTGTCGCCGGCCGGGGCGTTGGGCCGTGGGGCTCTGCACGGACATGCCGGTCATCGTATGCCGGCCGCGCGCGCCTGCCGTGGACTCCCCGCGACCTCGCGTCGGGCCTATAGTCCGGACCTTGACGGTCCCGCCCGAACCCGATCCTCCGCAGCCCGTGGAACCGACGAGCCGTTGGGAGCGACACGACTGGTGGGGCGTCGTCCTGGACGCACCCGATGTACGAGAACTGGCCGAGTTCTACTGTGCCCTGCGGGGTTGGACGATCTACCGGATCGACGAGTCCGACGCCGCGCTGGATGTCGGTGAGGGCGTGGCCTACCTGAGCATTCAACACAACCCCGGCTACGTCCGCCCGACCTGGCCGGCCGAACCCGGGCGGCAACAGATGATGCTGCACCTGGACTTCGAGGTCGTCGACCTGGCGGCCGAGACCCGGCGGGCAGTCGCGCTGGGAGCCACCCTGCCGGCATACCAGCCGCAGGAGAACGTCCGCGTCCTGCTCGACCCGGCCGGCCATCCGTTCTGTCTCTATACCGGCTGAGCTGTCCCTACCCCGGCTGAGCTGTCCCTACCCCGGCTGAGC
>JBDIAR010000034.1:0-21704 GCA_039812545.1 Dermatophilaceae bacterium
CAGTTCACTCGGCGCAGTCCACCGCGATGGCCAGCGCAGCGCAGATCTCCCGCATCCGCGTCTCGGCCACGCGCCCGAGACGTTCGACGAGGACCGCGACGGAGACGCTCTCGATCGAATCCAGGTTGACCACCGACAGCAGCGGCACCGGGTCCCGGCCCGGTTCGAGGAGGACTTCGCTCGGCAGGTCCCGGATGGTCGTCGTGCACGGGGCGATCAGGGCTCGTCGATGACGCGGGATGGCCGCGTCACGTGACAGGACGACGACCGGCCGGCGGCCGCTGTCTGCCGTCTCGCACCACCACACCTCCCCCCGGGCGGGAAGGGCGGTCACGAGGCCGCAACTGCCCGACGGAACGAAGCCAGATCGCCCCACGCGTCGGGCTCGTCAAGGGGGTGCGCATCGTAAGCCGCGTACCTGGCGTCCACCTCGGCCGCGCGATGCCGAGCCAGCAAGGCGGCCAGCGCTTCGTCGACCAACGCCGAATCGGGTTTCCCGGACACCTTCCTGGCGCTGTCCAGGAGGTCACCATCCACCGTGGTGCTCAAGCGTATGCGGCTCATGCCACAAGTATGCCATTCCCGCGTACGAGTTGGGCTGCGAAGGGAATCCTCGGAGTCAGTCCTCGACGCCGATGTCCTCGTTCCACAAGGTGGGGTGGGCGGCGATGAACTCGGTCATCAGCTCGGCGCACTCGTCGGAGTCGAGATTGATCACCTCGACGCCGTTGGCGCGCAACAGATCCTCGCCGCCCATGAACGTCCGGTTCTCCCCCAGCACGACGCGAGGTATGCCGTACAGCAAGATCGCGCCGGTGTGATGGCCAGTTGCAGCCGGCCGGCGTCGATGACGGCGAAGAGCAGCCCGCCCAGGACCGCTGGCCAAAGCCGGGCCAAAGCCGCCTGATTGTCTCATCAAAGTTGACAGCTTCCGCACCAAGCCGAATGACCGAAGTCAAGTCAGACGACGCAACGCGCACACGGTGCCCGGTCACCTGGACGCGCCCTCCCCTGTCGCCTTCGAGCGCCGGCTGTTGGTGTTCCTCGGCTTCGGCAACTGAACGGCGCACAGCGTCGGGTCGTCGCAGGAGGGCGACGGGCGGGTCGTGACCGGCGCCAAGCCCATGGCACCAGTGCGCAATTGTTCACGCGCATCTCTCACTTCCACCGCCAGGCCTTGAGGGCCACCCCACCGAAGACGACGCCCCAGCCTCCGAGGACCGCGAAGCACACCCACAACGGGAAGATCGGCGGGTAGCCGACCATGAGTTGCCGGAAGAGGTCGGCGAGGTAGGTGAGCGGGATCGCGTAACTGATCTTCGTCAGGATCTCGGGGAGCATGTCGGCCGTGAAGAAGACGCCGGAGAGGAACATGAAAGCGAAGTTGAACAACTGTGCCGTGCCTTCCGCACGAGCAACCGTGCCGGCCAGCGAGGCGATCATGTACCCCATCAGGGTCAGCACGAGATTGCCCACGACTACGGCCGCGAGGAACAGCGGCCACCGTCCGAGGACGTCCAGGCGCAAGATGGCGACGGCCACTGCGGCGAAAAGCGCACTTTGCAGGACACCGACCGTCAGCCGCCACGTGGTCACCCCGGCCATGAAGGTCACCTTCGAGACCGGCGCGATCCCGATCCGCAGGAGGCAGCCCTCCTCACGTTGCCGCACGAGTGGCAGCGCGGTCGCGAAGATGCTGAGCCACAAGGTGGAGATCGCCAAGAAGTTGGGGATGTAGAACTCAGACAAGGTTGGCGTATGCGACGCGACGTCGACCGGTTCGGCGGCGAGCCGGGGCGTGCCGCCGGCCAGGTCCACGTTCAGCTGGGCGACCACGGTCTCGCCGACGAGTCGAGCAGTACCGGCCGTTTGCGCGTTGCCCGAGTTGTAGGCGTACGTGACGACGGCGGGTGACTCGCCGGCCACCGCCGTCGTGGAGATCGGCGGGAAGATCAGGACGAGGTCCAGGTCGCCCTGTTTCAAGGCGGCCATGGCTGTGGCTTCGTCCTTACGGACCAACTCCAGCTTTCCGCCACCGCTGCTCCCATCAGCGGCAGAATTCAGGAGGCCCTCGACCACGCTCGTCGTGGTCTGGCTGCTGTCGGAGGCGACAACGGCGGCCTTGAGGCCGGCCGTGTCGGTCGACCCGAAGAGCAGCCCGAAGAAGGCGCTGAGGATCAGGGGAAGGGCGACGGTGACCGCGAGCGTGACCCGGTCACGGAAGAAGATCCGAGCCTGGGTCAAATAGATCTGTCCGAAGGCTCCCATCACTTCAACCTTTCGCCGGCCACCTGGAGGAACACGTCTTCGAGATTCCCGCTGCGCATCGTGATGTCGACCGTCTCCTCCGGGAGGGAGAGGAACGACGCCATGGTGGCTCGTGGATCGGTGGTCGAGATCGTCAACCGACGACCGGACACCCAGGACCGATCGGCGCCGGCGATCTTCGATTCGAGACCGACGGGAATCTCATCGGCGAACTCGGCTTCGATGGTGCGGCTGCCGAGGTGGCTGCGGATCAACTCGGCCGGACTCCCAAGGGCACGGACCACGCCGGAGTTCATGATGGCCACCCGATCACACAGGAACTCGGCTTCTTCCATGTAGTGGGTGGTGAGCAGGACAGCGCAACCGTTGTGCTGCACTCCTCGAATGAGATCCCAGATGTCATGGCGGGCCTGAGGGTCCAGGCCCGTGGTGGGTTCGTCAAGGAAGAGGACTTCGGGGGCACCGATTAACGCCATTCCCAACGCGAGCCTCTGTCGCATACCTCCCGAGAGATTCCGGACCAAGGTCTTCGACTTCTCGGTGAGTCCAAGACGTTCCAGGAGGTCGCCAGAGGAAAGGGGGCGGGGGAAGAAGCTCGCGTAGAACTGCAGCGTCTCCTTACACGTCAGTTCCGAATAGAACCCCGTGGACTGCAACTGAACACCGATTCGCGTGCGGATCTGTTTCCCGTCCGTGCGATAGCGCAGGCCGAGGATGCGCACCACCCCGGAATCCGGCTCGCGGATTCCCTCCAGGCATTCGATGAATGTCGTCTTGCCGGCCCCGTTGGGTCCCAGCAACCCGAACACCTCGCCGGGTTGAACGTGAATGGACACTGCATCCACGGCCACGAGATCGCCATAGCGCTTGGTGATCGATACGGCGTCGATCGCGGGACCGCCGGGCGTCCCGCTCGTCAACGTCCCCGCCATCGACGGCACGAACGAGGCATCATCGTGGGCCGCCTCCGCCGCCCCGGGAGCGAGGTCCTCGTACCAGGCTCGGCATCCTCGGATGA
Organism: Dermatophilaceae bacterium; assembly: GCA_039812545.1. Taxonomy (GTDB): domain Bacteria; phylum Actinomycetota; class Actinomycetes; order Actinomycetales; family Dermatophilaceae; genus JBDIAR01. The sequence continues at coordinate 3,287 of JBDIAR010000034.1, forward strand.
CCTCCCGGCCCTTCCGGTCGAAAAGCTCGGCAGCATCGTGGTTCGCGCGCTCGTCACCGCCCACGCTCCGCCCCTGTCGCGAGGCCAGATCGAGATAGCGGCTGAATCGATCCAGCAGCGACAGCCACATGTCCTGCTCGTCCAGCAGCTGCGCATAGGCGAGCCGGTCACCTGAGTCGCGCACCCGACAACAGCGCTCACACCACGTGTTCGCGAGCGCCAGCAAGCCCTCGACATCGTGCCCTGTACTGGACTTCAGGCCCTTCAGCGCGAGCGCCCGCAGCGCGGGGCGCAGGTCGGGGTGGTGGTACTCGGCGTCAAGCAGGTTCACGTATGCCGTGAAGTCGCCTGCCGCGTCGCAGCCCGCTGTGAAGAACTCCACCGAGTGCTCTTCCAAGGGCTCATGCATCTGCTGATCACCTCACCTGTTCGGTACGGATAATGCGTCGCTTGTGCATCGGGACGAGCTTCCCGTCTGCTCGCGACACCGCGGAGGTGAGAAGCTCGAGCATCTCTGCCCTGAGCAGATCGCCATTGTCGGTGTCGAGAACGACTTTCCCGACGAAATAGGACTCGCCTTCTTGTCGAATCCCGTCTCGGGACTTCTCCACGTCGAGGCGACCCCATCCCGAGTATTCCCACACCGCGGCCGGCCGCCCGCCGTGGACCCGAAACCCCAGGAGAGATGAGATAAGCGGACCGTTCTGGAACAGCGAATGGTTTGGTCGGCAGCCCTGGAATCCGAGATCGACCTGGACATGACTGAGGGCATCTATCGTGCCCGTGGATTCATAATCCACCGGGCCGTCCAGCGCAACCGCACCGCCGAGCGCCTCGAACATGATGACGTCCCAGGTCAACATGCTCAACAGGTTCACGGCTGGGACATTCACCAAGTCCGCATACCAGTCACCGAGGACGAGTTCTCGTGGCGACTCTGATTCGGACGTGGACAGCGGTTCGCCGCGGTAGGAGCGGTGATACTCGAAGGTGCGCCCGTGAGCGAAAGACCAATTGAGTGCCGGTTGCGTGCTTCGCTCCCCCTGCGAGGTGAAGCTGATCTCGCCCCAACGGAACGTGAACAGCGCCGTGCTCGCCGATAGCACCCCGGCGTAAGCGCGGTCGTAATGCCCGACGAGACGCTGCTGCTTGACCAGGCGGCCCGCTCCAGCGATGTAGTCGTTGTCCATGGTGATGACATACGAGGCATGCGGAACGGGTCGGTGTTCAGCGTCTGCTCCAATCGTGGACAGGGCCTTGGTGAGGATGTCCGCGGTGTGAGTGGCGCGTCGGCGGAAGGCGCCCATCAGTTCCTCGTCTTCATACGATCGAGTACCTCACGTATGCCGGCAGTGACGATGCCACACAGCTCCTGAAGAACATCTGTCGGCGTGGTCAGTGGCGGTCCCAGCTGGACGAAGCCTCCGATGACCCGAAGATAGACACCACGCCGAAGGAGCAGGTCGGTCAACGCGTCGGCGAATCCCGCTTCGGGCGGGAAGGGTTCGCGGGTCTGCGGATCTGCAACAACGTCGATGCAACCCAGCATCCCCCGGACCCGGACCTCACCGACATTCGGGCAGTCGCGCAGCGCCTCGCCCAGCCACTCCTCCATCAGGGCGCCCTTCCTGCGGACCTCCGCGAGAACGGCGGGGTCGGTCACGATATCGATATTCGCCAAGGCGGCGGCGCACGACACGGGGTGACCCGTGAAGGTGTAGCCCGGAATCAAGAACGCGTTGTCGGGAACGCGTTCGGTGATCCGACGGTGGGTGAGAACGGCGCCCAGCGGCGCGTAGCCGGACGTCAGTCCTTTGGCCATGGTGACGATGTCGGGTTCCACGCCGAAGTCCTCCATGGCCCATGCCCGGCCGGTGCGCCCCATACCGGTGACGATCTCGTCGCAGATGAGGATCACGTCGTGGGCATCGCAGATCCGCCGGATCTGCTCCCAGTACTCCTGCGGTGGGATCGCCACGCCCGCTGACGTCGAGATGGGTTCGGCGATGAAGGCGGCGACCGTGTCCGGCCCCTCAGCCATGATCGCGCGTCCCAGATCTGCCGCGCAGGCCACGCCGCACCCGGGATACGTGGCCCCGAACTCGCACCGATAGCAGGCGGGGTGCGCGACCCGGCTCACGCCCTCAGGTCGAGGTCCGATCGTTCTGCTGAAGATGTCCGCATCCGACAGCGTCAAGGCCAGCAGCGTCGCCCCGTGATACGAGCCACGTCGCCCGATGACCTTGACCTTGCGCGGTCGCTTGGCAAGGCGCTGGACGACCCGGGCCATCCGCACGGCCATTTCTACCGACTCCGAGCCGCCGCAGGTGAAATACACCCGGTCCATCATCCCGCCGGTCTGCGCCACCAACCGTTCGGCGAGGGCGAGCGCAGCGGAGTTGCCGTAGCCCTCCTCCGAAAGCGCATAACCCAAACGAGATGCCTGCTCCGCCATCGCATGGACGATCCGAGACTCGCCGTGCCCTGCATTGACGACCCAGACGCCCGACAGCGCATCGATGTAACGGTTTCCGTCGGTGTCCGTCAGGTAGGCGCCAAAGCCCGATTCGAAAACGACCGGGCCGTGCGTGCGCTCCATCTTCCGATGGCTGGTCCCGAATTGCCAGAGCACCCGGGCGGCTCGTGTCGCCGCCGTCTCCTCGTCATCGGCGACGCGATCTACCGGCAGGTCAAGCGGCATATTCATGGCAGCCTCGCAAAGAACTCGTCCAGTGGGGTCAGGTCTTCGAGGCGCCGCACATAGTCCTCCTGGCGGGCACGCAGGTCGGCGATGGCACCGTCGTCGTAGAGGAGTGACCGGATCGCCCGCGTCGACTTGGCGGGGACGAACAGGGGTGCTTCGACGAACGTCGCCGCATACGGGTTGGCGTCCAACACGACCTTGAGGAACTTCGCCAGCCCCCACGGGAAGATGCGGTACGGGAACGAGCTGGACACCGCGCCGGCCATCTCCCGGTACCACGCCGGCATTCGCTGCAACACCTCGCCGAGATCGGCGAACCGGATGCGTTTGAGATTGAGCAACAACACAGCAGGAGTGCCGGCGGCGATGGCGCTGGACATCGTGATCGACGTCGAGTTCGTGCCACAGAACAGGTCTGCGTGGCACGCCGTGTCGCGGTACAGCCCGGCGTCCAGCCGGGCGAAGTAGCGGTATGCCACGTGAGGCGCAGTCGGAAAGCTCCACGGGCGCGGCCCGACATGGACGACCGTCACCGGCCCGTCGGCTGCGCCAGAGAGAAGTTCGTGCATCAACCTCGGCATCCACTCGATGAGTGCCGCCACCTCCGGATGTGGCGAGATATTGATGTACTCCCACCCGGAGTTGACGGTGAACACGATCTTCCCCTCCGCTGGAATCCCGAGGTCGGCCAGCCATTGGCTCCTGGTGCGTTGCGGTCGACGGTCGCGTGGATCGAAGAGCCGGCAGGGGGCGATGCGCGTCGTCGGGGCGGCCGGCCGATTGAGCGGAACCGGCCGCACGAGGATGTCGCAGTCCCGGATGAGCTCGGGCCTGATCCGGGTCGGCACCGAACCCATGTAGTCCCAGACGAAATCCGTTGATTCCCATTCGTATTCATCCATGCTGGCCACGGGCGGGCCAAGCGAACGGAGCAGCGCGAAGTCGATCCCACTCCACGCGCTGGCGTACTCCATCGTGTACACGTCCGCACACAGCAGCAGGTCCGGGCGCCAGGCCGACACCAGCTCCAGGAAGGCCGCGCGGTTGTCGGCGGGGTTCGGATGGCTCAGCGCCTCAACCGCCAGTCCCCACGAGCGGATGTAGCTCGACCCGTTCTCGTGGCTGACAAAGCGCACCTCGTGGCCGGCGGGGTCCAGTTGCCGGAGGCACTCCATGGCGATGGTGAGCTCCCCATTGGAGAGGTGGCCGAGCGCCAGGACCAGGATGCGGCTCACCCGGCCAGCACCTCCCCGGGATGCGGCAGCTGCTGCAGTGCCTGGGTGTATGCCTGTCGCCGACGCTCCATCGTGTCGCGGCCGGAGCCGTCGAGCAGTTCCAGCAGCTTGTCGATGGCATCCTCCTCGTCGAAAACCTCGGCGTGGCGCATCAGTCGGTAATAGGGATTGTCCTTGACGACATGGGCGAGAAACCGGTGCCACCCGACCGGGAACATCCTGAAGGGGTATGCGTTTTCGCACCCATCGAGGCTCTCAGGCAGAGCACGACCGGGACGCGCCGGCCACCTCCAGGAGCCGCCTCTCTTGCTGATCGTGTTCCCCAACAGCACGGTGGGCAGCCCGGCGAGGACCAAGCGCGCCATCGACGTGGAGATGTGGTTGTCGGCCAGGTACACGTCACTGGCCTCGGCGACATCGGCGAAGTCGGCCGCGCTGAGCTCCTCGAAATGCGCCAACCGCGGTAGCGGGCTGCGGTGCCCCGGACGCGCACCGACCCAGGCGACGCTCACGCTGTCACCGAGCTCGAGCAGCACTCTGTCGACGGCGGCCTCGCACGCGGCGATGAAGGATTGAATGCCGGCATACGGCCGATGAGTCGACTGCCACTTGGCGGCGGTGACCAGGACGACCGGTTCGGACATCGGCAGTCCCAGACGACGACGGGCAGCGGCCCGCGCTTCGAGCGAGCGTGGCGGGATCGATCCGAACAGGGAGTACCGGGCCCCCGCCCCCGTTGCCACGGGCGACAGGATCGGACAGGGTTGCAGACGCACGGCGCACCGATCGACATCGAGGTCGCGCAGGTTGCGGGCTCCGAATCCGTAGGTATCGGCGGGGTGACGCGCGGCGCCCCAGTCGTACAGGTCGAATGCGCATACACGGCCGGAGAAGATGTCGAGGTCCCCGATCGTGAGGCCGTAGTGCTGCTCGCAGAAGGCATAGTTCACGAAGTCGGCGAGCACGACGTCGCGAGGTCGGTGTCGGCGTTCGACGTCGGCGAAGAGCATTTGGTTGAGCTTCCGCGAACCGGGGACGAGGGTGACCGTGTCGAGACCCGCCGCCGTCAGCCGCTTCTCGTGTGACGGAGGAGCGAGAAAGATCGGATCGTGTCCTCGTTCACCGGCGCGCTGGGCAAAATCCATGGCGATGCTCAGTTCGCCGTGCGCCCAATAGCTCGTCACGATGTAGCAGGTTCTCGGCATGGCGCGGCTCAGCCCTGTCCGAACAGCTTCGCGTATCGCCGGCGCACGTCGGCCCGCAGACTCGGCTGGGTCTCCAGCTTGTCGAGCAGCAGGGCGACGGGGATCGTGAGCATCCCCGCCAATGCCCGGACGCGACCCGCCGGGGTTTCGCGGAGGCCGGCGCGCACGAACTCATGTGCTTCGTCGATCCGTCCGGCGTCCAGCGCCTCCAAGGCACAGGCGGCGTAAGTGACGAAGAACTCGGGGGCGGCCGGCGCGGAGCGCTGAAGTTCCAGCATTCGCAGCCGATCTGCCGCGGCATCCTCCACGGTGTAGTCCGTCGGCAGCAGATAGGCGACCATCTCGACGACATCGTCACCCGACAACATCGTGCAGATCGTGGAGCGCAAGAACACCGCCGGCCAGTGCGCCGAATCCAGGGCGCAACTGCGGTCGAGACCCTCCAGCGCGCCGCACAGGTACTGGTGCTTGCGCTGCGTGTGACCGGTGCGCTCCATCAAGCGCCATGCTGTCAGCGCATAGTAGAACCACTCGTCGGCCGGGTGTTCGCCTACGTCCGCGCGGCTGCGGAAATGGTCCAGGAGCGTATCCTTGCCGCTGAGCCGGGTGGCCAGCTCGATGGTGCGCAGGATCTGCTGGTCCAGGTCACGAACTTGTCGCATCAGCGATCTCCCCGTGTTCCAGCCCCGCAGGGCCGAACTCTGACCAGCCACGGAACTCGGCATACTCCCGGTACACACCACCGCACGGGCCACGGCTTGGGCACTGCTCGCACGGTTCACCATGGGTGCGCATGCTCGAATCCATGTATGCCTCGTAGTCATCGAGCACCTTGTCGCGGAAGAGCATCGTGAAGTGCTGGTTGTCCCAATCGATGAAGTGATCCTGCAGGCCCGGGAGCGTGCAGTGCGGGAACCCTTCGAGGGTAAGGGTGGTGCCCGAGTCCGCCACGCGGTGAGCTGCCTCCAACACATAGGGAGCGACCTCGGCATACCAGGGCGTGACGGCGTCGAAGTTCTTGTATGCCGTGCCTGCGGTGTGCAGTGCCGAGATATTCACGTGATCGACGCCGAGATCCAGCAGCAGCTCGGCGATCGCCGGTAGATCGGTGTAATTCATTTGGCTGACAACGGTGTTCGTCCGCACATGAGCACCCAGCGCCTTAACATTGCGAATCCCGTGGATCGCGTGCCGCAGGCTGTCAGCCACGAGGGTGATGCCGTCGTGGACCTGCGAGTTGCTGCCGTGAACCGAGACAACGATCTTCGAACAGCCAAGTCCGACAACCTGATCCGCGAACTCCCTACGCGACAGTTTGCGCGCGTTGGTCTGGAGGATGACCGAGGGGTAACCGAGGTCGCGGATGCGTTGGAGAAGTTCGAGGAAGTCACGCCGCGTGGTGGGTTCACCACCGTGGATGTTCACAGCCGCGTAGCCCTTGCCCTGGTTGGCTTCGAGAAAGGCGACGATCTGCCCGGCGGACACCGAGTCCTTGCGCACCGAGGGCGAGTCCACGACACAGAACACGCACCGGTTGTTGCACCTGTCGGTGAAGTGGATACTCAACATGCGCTCCGCCGCCGACGAGGTGGTGGATTCGGGAATAGTCGTCATAGTCATCGGCTCCTCCGGCGTGAGTTGACGCTCAGACGTGTCTCAGGATTGAGGTGTGGGGGTAGATCGTCCTCGCCGTCCGGAGCACGAGCTCGGCGGCCTCGGGGCGATCGGCCTTGCGCAACAAGGCGACGCAGTCGTGGAAGGGCACCGCCAGCAGGTCCAGACGGTGACCAGAGGCGGCCACGGGGAACAGCGCGGTGCCTCGCGTGAACTCCTCCAGGGCGCTGTCGACCTGGCCCTGGTGGAGACCATGACGAAGGAGAGCGGCCCAGATGCTGCCATGGTGCGCGACCGCCGGCACTCGGCGTTGCCGATCCACGAGCTCCAGCAGATCCGCTCGCGGGTCAATCCGCTCATAGGCGACGGATCTGATACTGCTCGAGGCAGTCACCAGTTCCGTCGGGAGTATCTCGTTCAGCTCTGCTCGTAGGAAACGCGGCAGCCACCAGCCTGGCTCACTCGCCAGGCACCGCGTGAACGCCTGGCTGGCCGCGAAACAGTGCAACGCCTTGTCCGAATCGTTCGGGTCGTAGGCGACGTCCAGGTGCGCGCAAACTCCATAGGCAAAGGCGTCGTCATCGCCGGCGTTCTCCGCTTCGTACCGCTCGCGCAACTGGCGGATGACCTTTGGCCGACTCGGCATCTTCAGGATCATGGTCAGGGTCCGGATCAACTCGACCTCGGCTGGCGCGACATCGCGCAACTCCATCGACGCCAGAAGCCGCGAGCCCACAGCATCACTCATGTTCAGCACTCCCCGATTGCACGGGGTAGGCGGCGAATTCGTCCCAACCGACGTGCTCGAGATAACCGCGGTAGACTCCACCGCACTCGTGGGACACGGCGCAGGAACGACACGGCGGGCCCTGCGATCGCGTTGTCGTGCAAAGGAATCGATCGAAGTCATCGATGACCATGTTTCGATAGAGGACCTTCAGCTGCTGTCGCCGCCAAGCGACGTGACGGGCTTCGTGCCCGGGAACCGCGCAGTAGGGGAAGCCCTCAAGCGTCACCGTCGCCCCGGCCGCCACGCCCCGCTCGACGGCGGCCTCGATCTGTGGGAACGCTTCCCGGTAGGTGACCAGCAGGTCATCGAGCCGATCTTCCGCACATCCCCCGGGCTGCATCGCCGAGATATTCAGATGCGTAGCCCCATGCTCCAGACTGATGCGCACGACCTCATCGATATGAGGGGCATTGGGGCGGCATACCACCGTCGTCGTGCGCAAGGTGGCACCACCCGCCGTGATGTGGGCGAAACCGCGCATGGCGAGCTCGAATGCCTGTGGATGCCCTGCGATCTCGGCCGCGAGGGCCGGCGTGTGGCCGTGGAAGCCGGAGGTGAAGACGTCGACTCCGACGGCGTGAACGGCTTCGGCGAAGCGCTCGTTCGCCATCCGGTAGGCATTCGTCTGCACGATGATCCGCTCGTACCCGAGGTCTCGGATGGTCGTGAGAATCTCGATAAAATCCGGGCGGATGGTCGGCTCGCCGCCATGGATATTCACCGTGCGCCAGTCGCTCCCCGCGTACGTACGAAGGAAATCCACGATGTCCGCCGTTCGCACGGCATCGACGGCGTGGTCCGGCGAACCCTCGCCACAAAAGACGCAGCGGGCATTGCAGGTGTCCGTCAGGTGCAGGCTCAGAGTATGACTGTCGTACAGCAGACCCTGCGCGATGGTGTCGTGCCCCTCGGCAGCCGTCAGCATGGCGATCAGAGCTGCTCGTCGCCAGGATCGTATTCCTCGTCCAGGTCGACGAAGTCCTCGGCACTGTACTCGTCGTCTTCGTCTATTTGGCCCTCGTCGGGGGTATAGACGGCTGCGTCGGCGGAGAAGAACTCCTCGAGATTCTCTGGAGTCAGCTTGTCCAGATCCTCCGGCTCCAAGCTCTTGACCATGAGCCGCTGCGTGTCCGAGAGATCATAGTCCGCCATCGCCTCGTCCGGATCCGAGAGCAGAAGTCGCTTGAACTCCTCGTCGGTGACAACGCGCTTGAAGAGCGCGCTGATCGGCGACAAGGCGTCGCCGCCGCCCGGCGCTGCAGTCGGAACAGGGTCCTTCATGGCAATTCCCTCTCTCCACTAGCTAGACAGATAGGCCAAAATCACGTTCATCACTGGACGTCGGCAGGGTTGCCGACGAGCACTGCGCCGGCCTCCCGGGCGTCTCGTGCGCGCGCCTTGCCCGCGGCGTCCAACAGCCGCAGCATCTGGTTGATCTCGGTGAACTCGCGACGTTGCAGGCGGCGGATGCTCCCGAGGCGACGGGCACCCTCGGCTCGGACCTCCACGTGGCTACGGCCGTCGATTTCGTCGAATCCGTGAATATCGAAATTATTGGGTTTGAAACCCATACCCTTGCCGCCGGCGAACCACTCCCTGTTCGCCGCGAGCAGGGACTCGTAGGTATTCACGGCCGGGACGATCGTGATGTCGAAACGCTCGGGGTGCAATCCGATGGTGGAGTTGGGCACGACAAAGTACTGATTACTCTGGAAGAAATTTATCTGCTCCGCGTGGTCGAGCAGAAATGCGGTGGTTTCGTCGAAGTCTCCGGGATCCTCGTGCGGGAAGCCGACGATCATTTCGAGATTGGCCCAGATCCCGACGTCCTGGCAGATCTGCAGCCCCCTCTCGATCTGTTCCAGGCTCAGCTTCTTGTCGAGCCGACGCCGCAACTTGTCGCCACCCGTCTCCATCCCGAACCACAGGGCGCGACAACCTGATTCGTGCAGCGCCACGGCGAGCTGGGGATCGAAGAGGTTGAAGCGGGCACAGTCCTGCCAGTACATGGTGATGCCACGCCTGGCCACCTCCGCGCAGAACTCCTCGACGAAGTGGCGCGAGAGGTTGAAGTAGTTGTTGTAGAAGTACACGTACTCGGTGTCGTACTCCTGCGTGAGGTATTCGAGATCGTCCACCACGCGGTGCGGGTCGCCCACGACGAGCGTGCTCTGAGGATCGCTCTCGGCGCAGAAGGCGCAGGCATACGGGCAGTGGTAGTTGAACACATAGGGGATCGTCAGCTTCCCGACGTGGCCTCGGGGCCGACGGCGGCGGTTTACCTGGTTGGCCAGCTGGTTAAGGTGGGTTGGCCATTTGAACATCTGCTCGATGTTCTGCCGATGAGCGAGGGCGGGGTCGCGTGCCTGAGCGGGATCCTTCAAGATATTGAGATAGGGCTGGAGGTCGAGCCCGTGGAAGTCGGGTCTGATCACCCTGCTGGGCGCCTGCGGGCGACACCTGATGGTACCCGGTGAATCGCCACGCGAAACCAAGCCGGGCATGATGTCGCCTTCGCGCGGAACATAGCCCCGGTCGACCTGAAGACGATCGAGGAGGTCGTGCATCGCCTCGTGTCCCGAGCCGACGATGATGAACGGGAAGGCTCCCGTCATCACCTCCCACAACTCGGCATACACCTCCTGGAACAGCGTGAGGTAGAAGACATTGTTGCCGCCGATGATGACCGGAATGCCCAGACGCGTGCGGATGTACTTCCCGATGAGCAGTCCGAGGTGAATGGGGAACCAATGGAAGCTGCCGCCGATGGACAGACCGACGACGTCGACCTCGGCGATGGCCTTGTCCTTGAGGAACGTCTCGATGACGCGATCGACGTGGTCATCGGGCGCCCCCTGCACGTAGCCGAGCACGGTCTCCTTGTCGAAGAGGAACATCAGGTCCGCACGCGAGAGCCGACCGTCTTCGACAAACCGGATGAGGTCGGTGTCGAGATCGAACTGCCGCACCTGGTGGCTGCGCGCCCGCAGGCCGGCCGTCATGATGCCGAGCGTATGCGGGGGGAGCGACACGCCGGAATAGAGGGCCTGCTCCGTCGGGGCGAGCAACATGCCAACCTTCATTCCTCACTTCTCCCTACTGGAGGTGCGACGGTACGGGCCGCCCCGACGACACGACGCCAGCGCCGCGTGGTCTCGGTCTGAACGGCGCGGTGGTCCCGGCCGTCGATTTCGCTATAGGAGTACATGTGGGTGTTTCCGGCCGAGACCAGTTCGAGTCTGGGCTCGTCGAAGCCGTCAATGCCCTCGAGTCGGCGACGAGTCCGGGTCGCGACGTGACGGTGTCCGTCGGCAAGCCGGTGGAGCCGCAGCCGGTAGCGCTCGGGATGCTGCCCCAGCAAAGAGGACGGAGTGATGTAGAGCCGGTTCACCCGGATCGAATGGATCAGGCCCTGGTGCCGCTGAAGGAAGCGGCAGGTGGCCTCGACATCGTCGTCCTGTTCACCGGGGAGCCCGACGATGACGTCGAGGTGGCATTCGATGCCGATCCGAGAGGCGGCGGTGAGAGCTTCCGACGCACCCTGAAGATCGAGGCTCTTCCCCATTCGGCGCAATACGGATGGGCTGGCGCTCTCCAGGCCGAAGGTGAGGCGATCGCAGCCCGCCGCGCGCATGGCCACCAGCAAGGTTTCGTCCAGGTCTGCGAATCGAGCGCAGTCCGACCACCGCAGGTCCAGCTTGCGCCGGATGAGACCCGCGCAGATGTCGTGCGCCCGGCCCACGTCGGAGTTGAAGGCATTGTCGAACAACATGAACGATGTCGTGTGATGCTCCTGGTTCAAGGCGGCGAGGTCCTCGACGACGGTGTCCGCGCGGACGCTCGGACCGGCAATCGGCTGCGGGTCGCGGCTTTGGGCGCAGAAGGCGCACCGCAGCCGACAGCCCGGGTCGAAGACATAGGGGAGGGTCAGGCCCCCCTCGCCTCCGTACCGACCGAGTTCGAAACCGTGGAACCGCGGCCGGGCCAAGACCGGGGCGGCCTCGACGGGACGACACACCGGGCTCCCCACCTCCCCACGGGCCACCACTCCGGGGGAGTTCAGGGGCGCGTCGGGATCGCGGACAAAGGCCGCCAGGGCTTGCTCCCCCGGTCCGCTGACGACCGGGAACCGGGCCAGGACGGCGCGCCACAAGTCGCTGAAAGCGCCTCGGAAGTCGAAGAGATAGGAGGCATTGCCGCCGCCGAGGACAACGCGACACCCGGCCCGGTGGGCGATCACGGCCAAGACCAGAGCCGCGTGGACTTCGATGATCGAGAGATCGGAACCCAAAGAGACGCCCACCCACGGCCGGTCGGAAAGATGTCGATCTGCCAGCCACAACTCGAAGAGCTCGGCAACCGGATGCAGAGTCGCCTCGAGGTCACCGGTCTCGAGCGCTCGCAGGATGGGATCGACATCGGCTAGGCGAGCCAGGTCGGCCGGGGTGATGCGGCCTCGGTCCTGGTGGGCGGTCAGACGCAAGTCGGCGATGTCCAGGCCTTCGCCCCGCTCGTACAGATGCGCAGCCAGCATCGCAGCTCCCAGGGGAGGCAGCCCGGGAGTCCTCAAGAAGGAGGTCTCCGACGGCGGGATTACCAAGATCCCCGGTGCCGTCGGTGCTGGCTTGGTGGCAGTCACGATCGTGCAAATTCCGCCGATTCGAGCAGAGTGACGTCGAGCGCCGTGTTGACATTCGCATACTGCTCGCACAGTTCGAAGAATCCGACCGTGCGACCGTGATCGATCATCGTCTGGAGGAGCTCGGGCAGTTCCTTTTCTCCCCGGATCGGATTGGGCATGGTGAGATCGATGTACTCGAAGACCTGGCTGCCGAAGATGACATTGCCGGTTCCCATGAGGTCGTTGAGCGGCAGAACCGGCTTCTCGATGAGCCGGGCGACCCGGCGGGATTCGTCGTACAAGAAGGTGTAGGTGTTCTTGATCCGTTCGCGGTCCGCGACCCGGACTGCGCCGAGGCAGGCGTGGAGCTGGCGGTCCCGGTACCAGTCGTAGAACTCCTCGTAGCGAGGAGCGGTCATGACCTCGTCGCCCAGGTGGAGCAGGAACTCGGGTCCGGTGAGCCGATCCCGGGCGCACTCGATCGCGTGGACGAGGCCTCGTTGCTCACGCTGAATGACGTAGCGGATCCGCTTTCCGTCGTAGCGATTCCCGAAGTGATCGATGATCGCCTCCGCGCAATGGCCGACCACCAGAACGATCTCGTCCACAAAATAGAGCGAACTCAACCGCTCGAGTATGTGTTCAAGAATGGGTCGAGACCGGTACTCCAGCATGCACTTGTTCTGACGAAAGGTGGCGTCCTCCAGACGCTGCCCTTTGCCGGCTGCAAGTACCAAGGCGTGCATGTCTACAACCCTTGCTCTCCATCTCCGATGACAGAAAGGAACGAATGGCTATGCGAGAACAGGCCCCAGTGCTGGGCGCCCGCCACCCGTTTGGGACTCTAGCGAAGGACGCGCCCGGTCTCAACCCGATCGCGAATCGCCTCTCTGCATCAATCGACAACGTTTCGAAGCAAACGATAAGCTCCATTCGAAACCCGCCACGTCCCGGAGGCTCTTTGTGATCTATGTTTAGCTCCTGTTCTTCTCGCCTTCACTGTGGTATGTCCGAGGGAGCCGATGACTGCCTCAGTCTTCGACGCCGATGTCCTCGTTCCACAAGGTGGGGTGGGCGGCGATGAACTCGGTCATCAGCTCGGCGCACTCGTCGGAGTCGAGATTGATCACCTCGACGCCGTTGGCGCGCAACAGATCCTCGCCGCCCATGAACGTCCGGTTCTCCCCCAGCACGACGCGAGGTATGCCGTACAGCAGGATCGCGCCGGTGCACATGTGGCAGGGCGAGAGGGTCGTGTACATCGTCGACCTGGCATACGTGGCGGCCGGCAGACGCCCCGCCCGCTCCAACGCGTCGGTCTCGCCGTGGCGGATCGCGCTGTCCATCTGCACCCGCCTGTTGTGCCCGACGCCGAGGATGGTGCCGTCGTCGGCGACCAGGGCCGCGCCGATCGGGATCCCGCCTTCGGCCGCGCCGATGCGGGCCTGCTCGATGGCCAACTGCAGGTAACGAGAATCGTCTGGCACGGGATCTCCTGTGATCGAATGCGCTCGGTTCGGATGGGGAGGAACTCAGGGAACAACGGACAAACAGGCCGGCGGGCCGGTCGACAGCCCGACCTAGGTGCGGCGGTACGGCTTCAAATAAGCTCCGGGATAACGCAACCCGCGTCCGGCTAGAGCGAGCGCGATGATCACGACGAGGTACGGCAGCGCGATCATCACCTCCCGCGGCACGTGGGCGAATACGGGCGTGATGGCCAGCTGCAACTGCCCGGCGTCGATCACGGCGAACAGCAGCCCGCCGAGCACGGCCGGCCAGACCCGCCACCGGGCGAAGATGACCAGGGCGATCGCGACCCACCCGCGGCCGTTGGTGATGTTCAGCGTGAACGTCCCGAGGACCGCCAGCGTGAGGAACGCACCGCCCAGCGCCATCAACGCTCCCCCGACGACGAGCGCGACATAGCGGGTGCGGGCGACGTCGATCCCGGCCGCGTCGGCCGCCTCCGGGTTCTCGCCGACTGCGCGCAGCCGCAGCCCGGCCCCGGTGCTCCGCAGGATCCACCACAACGCCGGCGCGACGACGAACAGCACGATCGCCGTCATCGGATACATCTCCACCACCGGCACGCCCTCGAACCAGATCCCCGACTTCGGGATCTGGGTCAGCGTCCCGCCACCGAACCGCAGCCGGTTGACGAAGTCGCACAATCCGATGATCAGCAACGTCGTTCCGATGCCGGCGACGTGCTGGTTGACGCCGAGGGTCACCGTGAGCAGCCCCATGAGCAAGCCGGCAAGTATGCCGACCGCCACCGCCGCGATCAGCCCGAGAGCCGTCGACTGCGTCGCCGCGGTGATCGCGAACCCGGCGAACGCACCGGCATACATGGTCCCCTCGATGCCGAGGTTGAGGACGCCGGCCCTCTCGCAGACGATTTCGCCGAACGTCGCGTACAGCAACGGTGTCACCGTCACCAGGGTGGCCGCGATGAGCGCGATGAGGTTCACGCCGCACCCCCCTCGTGAGCACCGGTCCGGCGTCGCGGTCGACGCCGGAGGACCAGCCGATAGCGGCGGAAGACGAGTGCCCCGACCGAACACAGCAGCAGCGTCGCCGCCACGACTTTGCCCATCTGCGGCGGCAATTGCAGCGCGCGCGAGGCGGATTCGGCACCGACCGTCACGTCCGCCAGCAGCGTCGCGACCACAACGGCCGCAGGCACCGACAAGGCGGCCAGGGTCGCCACCACGATCCCGGTGTAGCCGAATCCCGTTGACACCTCGGCGGTCAGCCGGTGCTGCAGGCCCATGACCTGCACCGCTCCCCCGGCGCCGGCCAGGGCTGCGCTGGACAGCGCGGCTCCCAGCAGCGTCCGTTCGACCGGTATGCCGGCAAAGGCGGCTCCCTTGGGCGACATGCCGACCGCTCGACTGGTCAGCCCGATCCGGGTGCGGGTCAACACGATCCAGGCCAGGACGGCCAACACGATCGCACCGGCATACCCCAGATGCAGTCGGGAGCCGGAGATGATCCGCGGCAACTCCCAACCGGCCCCCAGCGCGGCGGACTCCGGGAACTGGTTGACCGGGTTGCGCCACGGACCGTTGAGCAGGCCCTGAAGGAGAAGCAGCGCGACGGGATTGAGCAGCAACGTCGTCACGACCTCGTCGATCCCGCGCGAGGTCCGCAAGACGGCCGGCACCAGACCCCACACCGCACCGCCGACCGCCCCCGCCACGAAGCCCAGCGGAAGGGCCACTGCCGCAGGCAATCCCGGCGCCGCCAAAGCGAAACCCGTTGCCGCTATTGCCCCGGCGATGAACTGGCCCTCACCGCCGATGTTGTAGTAGCCGGATCGGAAGGCGACCAGCGCGGCCAGCCCGGTGAAGATGAGCGGCACACTGGCCAGCAGCACTTCCAACAGCGTGTACGACGTGGTCAGCGGGCGGATCAGGTAGTACTGGAAGGCCGTTGCCGGATCGGCCCCGGCCAGCCGGATCGGTCCGGCCGTCAGCGCGACCGTGAGGACGGCCGCGACGACGATGAGCACCGGGGTCAGCCAGCGCGGCGCCGACCCGCGCACGACGAGTTTCACGCCGCCCCCTGCGAGTTCAGTCCGGCCATCAACAGGCCGAGTTCGGTGCGGGTGGCCGTGGTCCCGTCGAGCACCCCGACGATCCGGCCCTCGAACATCACCGCGATCCGATCCGCGAGCGCCAGGATCTCGTCCAGGTCCTCGCTGATCAGCAGAATCGCCGCCCCGGCCTCACGGCGGGCCAGGAGTTGTTGATGCACATACTCCCCCGCCCCCACGTCCAGGCCGCGGGTGGGCTGGGCCACGAGGATCGCCACCGGATCGCGGGAGAGCACCCGGGCGAGCAGGATCTTCTGCATATTGCCACCCGAGAGTCCACCGATCCGATCACCGGGACGGGCTTTGATCGCGAAACGGGTGATGAGTTCCTCGGCGCGGCGCCGCATCGCCCGGCGATTGAGGAAGGGCCCCCGGCGGTAGTTGCCCAGGTCCTCCAAAGCGAGATTCTCCTCGACGGACAGGTCCTCGACGACGCTGCCGTGCCGGTCCTCCGGAATGCGACCGAGTCCGGCCGCGACGACCTGGGCCGGGGTGGCACCGGTGATGTCGCGGTCCGACACGCTGACCCGGCCGGTCGTGGGCTGCCGCATCCCGCACAGGACGTCTGCGAGTTCGCGTTGCCCGTTGCCGGAAACCCCTGCGATGGCGAGGATTTCGCCGGCTCGCACCGACAACGACACCTCGCTGAGGGCGTCCTTGCCGCCGGCTCCGGCGAGCCCCACCCGGTCGATCTCGATCACCCCGTGACCGACCTGCCCGGCGGACACCGACGCCACGCGCCGCTCGTCCCGCAACACCGCCGCAACGCTGCGGCCGACCATGAGTTCGGCCAGTTCCGCGGGCGTCGCCGCGCCGGTCGCCTTGGTCTCGACGATCCGGCCATGCCGCAGCACCGAAACCCGGTCGCTGATCTGGGCGACCTCGTGCAGCTTGTGGCTGATGAAGAACACCCCGAGCCCCTCCGCCGTCAGCCGGCGCAGCGCCGCGAACAGCGCCTGCGCGTCCTGCGGCACCAGCACCGCCGTCGGTTCGTCGAGGATCAGCACCCGAGCACCCTGATAGAGAGTCTTGGCGATCTCCACCCGCTGCTGCTCCCCGATCGACAGCCGCTCGACGACCGCGTCCGGGTCGACCCGGGCTCCGAGCAACTCCGCGGCCTGCGCCAGCCGGTCCCGAGCCGCCGCCTCGTCGAGCGGCCCGATGCCGGCGCTGGAGAGCATGACGTTCTCCAACACCGTCATCGGGCGCACGAGGGCGAAGTGCTGCGTCACCATCCCGATGCCGTGGGCGATCGCATCCTTGGGAGAGGTGACGTCAACCGGCATACCGGACACCTCCATCGAACCCGCATCGGCACTGGTCAGGCCGTACATGATCCGCATCAAGGTGGTCTTGCCGGCGCCGTTCTCGCCGAGGATCGCGTGCACCTCGCCGGATCGCACGTCGAGGTGCACGTCGTCGTTGACCAGCAGGTCGCCGAACGACTTACGGATGCCGCGCAGCGCGACGAGAGGGGCCTCACTCATCTGGCGGGGTCCTTGAGAGTTCGGGGGCAGATGGCCGGGGGGCTCAGGCCTTCGGACCCACGGAACCGGCCGGGGTGTTCTCGTCGACCGGCGTGGTGAACGTGCCCGCCTTGATCTCGGCCTGCTTGGCCTCGACCTTGGCGATCAGGTCGGCCGGTATGCCGCCCTTGACGCCGGTGTTGATCTCGGTGAGCGCGGAGCCGCCGTCCTTCATGAAGGAGTACTCCTTGAGGTTCGACGCCGTGAACGTGCCGCCCTTGACCGCGGCCACCAGCGCCTCGACGGTCGGAGCCATGTTCCAGGTGACGCTCGTCATGACCGACTCGGGGGCCAACGACTTCTGGTCGCCCATGCAGCCGATGCTGAGCAGCCCCTTCTCCTTGGCGGCCTCGATGACACCGGCCCGCTCGGCGAACAACACGTCGGCGCCGGCCGCGACCTGGGCGAGGGCGGCCTGCTTGGCCTTGGCCGGGTCGAACCAGGAGTTGATGAACGCGACCTTCACCGTCACCTTCGGGTTGACCGACTGGGCGCCGGCGATGAAGGCGTTGACGATCCGGTTGACCTCGGGCACCGGCATACCGCCGACGACCCCGATGGTGTTCGTCTTCGTCGTACCGCCCGCGAGCATGCCGGCCAGGTATGCCGGGTCGTGGATCCAGTTGTCGAAGACCGACATGTTCGGGGCGACTTCGGGGTTGCCGGAGCCGAAGGCGAACGCGATCTTCGGGAAGTCCTTGGCCACCGCGCGCACCGCGTCCTCGTTGCCGAACGCGTCGCCGATGATCAGGTCCGGCTTGTCGGTGTTGGCGACCTCGCGCAGCGTGCGCTCCATGCCGCCCTCGTAGCCGATGTTGTCCGAGTGGCGGTATTCGATGGTGCCGGCGTCGGCGGCCTTCTGCAACGCCTGGTGGATGACCCCGTCCCAGGGTTCCTCGATCGGGGTGGCGAAGGCGCCGAACACCTTGATCGTCGCGGTGCCCGAGCCGGTCGCGCCGGAGGTGCCGGCCGCGCCCGAGGGCGCCGGCGTGGTGGCTCCGGTGTTGCCGCCGCAGGCCGCGACGACCGCGGCGGTCAGTGCGCCGATCACCCCGAGCGCGGCTCGGCGGGTCAGGGTGAGTTTCGTCGAGGTGGCCATGGCTTTCTCCTATGGATCGAGGG
>JBDIAR010000035.1:0-21474 GCA_039812545.1 Dermatophilaceae bacterium
AATTCCTATCACGGCCCACCGACAGAGCCCCGCGCCCCGCCCACCCGCCTTCGGCCACACCCCGGCCCGCCCCCGTCAGCCCCGCGGATCCTCGACCGCGGAGTCGGCCAACTCGGCGAAGTACCAACTCCGGAAGGTCAGCGTCGGCTTGTCCGTCGGCACGGATCGCTCGACCCCGCGCACCGGCACGACCGGCGGCATACTCGACTCCACCACGTCTTTGTCCTGCCGCAACACGGTCAGGTTGAACCGGTTGATCCCCAGTGACGCCGCCGGGTTCCCCGCGAAATTCCGTGTCGAGGTCAGGAACATCCGGGTCCGCCCCTGATCGATCGGCACGCAGAACACGTGCAGTCGCATCACCCGCGGTTCGGGCACCGTGTCCAGCACCATCCCGTGCGGCCGATACCAACGCAGGCCGGCCGACGGCGGATGCTCGTCCACCCGGGACTCGAGCGCGAACCCGTACTCGGTGTCGGTGACCGTCAGCTGGAGCCGCGAGTCGCGACGCATCTTGGCCAGGACGAAGCGGCCGATCGTGGTCCGATGGACATAGGGCAGATGGGGGAAGTCGAGCATGTTCTCCATCGCCCGAGTCCAGTGGCAGTCCCACTCCTCCCAGTGATCGTGGCGCGTGTATGCCGGGTCGGGGCCGTCGGGACCCCCGAGACTCTCGTTGAAGTTGGGTTCACCGAGCGGCTCCGCGCCGTCGAATCCGGTGTAAACCCAAACGAATCCGCCGGTTTCCCGAGTCGCCAACGCGGTGGCTCCCAGCCTCGCCCGCGGCGCGTCCGGGTTGAAGGGCACATGCCGGTTCGCACCGTCCGTCCCGAACTCCCAGCCGTGGAAGGCGCACGCCAACGACCCGTCGTCGCAACGCTTCCCGAGTGCCAACGACACCCCGCGGTGCGGGCATCGGTCCAGCAGCACGGCGGCCCGGTCATCGGCCCCACGCCAGACGACCAGGTCCTCGCCGGCGATCCGCATCCGTCGTGGCGTGCGCGTCACGTCTGCGGCGGGCAACACGGGGGTCCATTGCCGGGCGAATCCCTCGAACATCGCTCAACTCCCCTCCGCCGCAACGACGTGACTGCCTCCACCGTCGGCACCGGCTCCACCCACGGCACCGACACCGGCACCGCCGCCATCCGCCGGACCGACCCGGCGAGGCCACCAGAACCGTTCGCCCAGGATGAGCGCGATCGCGGGGACCAAGACGGTCCGCACGACAAGCGTGTCCAGCAGTACCCCGAGGAAGATGACGATGCCGATCTGCGCCAGAACCACCAGTGGCAGCACCCCGAGAACGGCGAACACCGCGGCCAGCAGGATCCCGGCGCTGGTGATGACCCCACCGGTGGCGGCGAGCGCGCGCAGCATCCCCGCGCGGGGCCCGACCACCGCGGCCTCCTCCCGCGCCCGCGTCACGAGGAAGATGTTGTAGTCCACGCCGAGCGCGACGAGGAAGAGGAAGGTGTACAGCGGCGTACTCACATCGACGGCTCCGAAGTCGAAGACCGTCGTGAAGACCCACCACGACGTCCCGAGCGCGGCGGCATACGTCATGAGGACGGTGACGACGAGGATGACCGGCGCGACGATCGACCGAAGCATGATGAGCAAAGCCACGAACACCAACCCGAGGATCAACGGCAGGATCACGACCCGATCGCGGCCGGCGGCATCGGCGCTGTCCACGCTGCGCGCCTCTGTCCCGCCGACGTAGGTGTCCGGCACGCCGCCAACGGCCGACCGGACATCACGCACGGCCTGAGCGGCTGCGTCACTGCCGGGCTGCCGGTCGAGGACCACTTTGACCTGTTGCCAACCGTTCGCCGCCCCAGCCGGATTCGCCGAGGAGACCCCGGGTACTTTGGTCACGGCCGCGAGCACCTGCTCGGAGGTGCCCCGGGTGACGAGGACCAGTGGGTCGGAGCTACCCGCGGGGAAGGACTGCGCCAACCGTTCGGAGGCGGCGATGGCCTCCGGCTTGCGGAGGAACTGATCGGTCGGCGAGAGCCCGATCTGCAACTGGGACACCCCGATGCTCATGACGGCGAGCACGGCCAGGGTCCCGACGACGAAGGCCCACGGCCGCGCCGCGACCCGGTCGCCCACCCGGCGCCACACCGAACGCCGATCCACCAGCCCGGCCTGCCCGACCCTCGGAATATTCGGCCAGAACACCCACCGTCCGAACAGCACGAGCACCGCGGGAAGCACGACAAGGGCATACCCGGCGGCGACCACGATGCCGACGGCACTGGCCAACCCGAGCCCACGGGTGGTGGGGAACACCGACAGCAGCAGGGTGAGCACGCCGAGGACCACGGTGGTCGAGCTCAGCAGGATAGCCTCACCGGTATGCCGCAACGCCGTTCGCATGGCGACGAACCGATCCTCTTCGCGCCGCAGTTCGTCGCGGTAGCGGGACACGACCAGTAGGACGTAGTCCGTCCCAGCGCCGAACACCAGCACCGACAAGATCCCCACCGTCGACTCGTCCCACGGTATGCCGGTGGCCGACAGCACTCGCGTGGCCAGGACGGCGGCCAGCCGATCGGCGATCCCGACGACGACCAGCGGGACGAGGCACAGCGTCGGACTGCGGTAGGTGAGGAGCAGCAAGAGCCCGACGACCGACGCGGTGGCCAACAGGAGACGGGTGTTCGCGCCCTCGAAGACCGCCCCAAGATCCGCTTGCACCGCAGCCGGACCCGTGACCTGGACGCTCACCCCGGCCGGCAGGCCCGCGCGAGCCGCCGCGCGAAGCTCTTTGACGGCGGCGGCATTCCCGGCGTTGCCGGTGGCCGTGACGGGGACGACGGCGATGGCCGCCGTCCCGTCCTTGCTGACCTGTATGCCGGGGCCCGGCCGGGTGACCGGCTGCGCCTTCAACGCAGCGATGGTGGCCTCGTCGAGGGTGCCGCGTTCGGCGGAGTAGACGAGCACTGCGGTGCTCGACTCGTGCTGGGGGAACTCTGCGACGACGGAGGCGACCTTGGTGCTGTCGTAACCCGCCGCGAGGGTGTCGCTCGGAGCTGCCGTCCGCCCGGCCTCCTTGAGACCGCCGATGATGGCACCGGCCAACAGGAAAGCACCGATCGCCACCCACAACGAGCGACGTCGGCCGATGACGTGACGGGACAGGTCCACCATGGTTACGCTCCGATTCCCGAGGGTCGGCCGTTGACCGGCCGGAAATGTCTAACTAACTTAGTAACCTAATGAGCGATATCATGTCAACCGAACGGGCCGATCGGTCTCGGCCGGGCGAAGCGCCCGAGCCCGCCGCCGATCCCTCGATGCCCGGGACCAGTTTCGTGCGGTCGTGGCGCCAGACGCCGACGCTGCAGGCCCTGCGTGAACTGTTGTCGCTGTCCGAGACCGTGGCGCCGACCATCGCCCGCCGGGCCGGCATGTCGCATTCCGAACTGCGGACCCTGGAGCTGCTGGTCCGCGAACCCTACGGACCGGCGGAGCTGGCCCGGGAGCTGGGCGTGACGACCGCGGCGTCGTCGGGGATCATCGACCGGCTCGTGGAGCGGGGACACGTAGTGCGACAGGCGCATTCGACCGATGGCCGACGGACCGTGGTGGTGATGACCGAGAGCGGCCGCGAAGAACTCCTGGCCCATCTGCTGCCGATGTTCCGGGCCCTGGGCGAACTGGACGCCGAGCTCGACGATCACGAGCGTGACATCGTGGAGCGCTATCTGCGCGGGGCGATGGCCGCCATCCGCCAGGTCCTATAAGAGCGCCCGGGTATGCGGGTATGCCGGTTGCCGGTAGGCCGGTCCCCGGTCACTCCCGGACGGCGCCTTCGAGCATCCCGGCGATGAAGTGGCGCTGCAGGAAGAGGTAGACGACCACGACCGGTGTCGCGATGATCGCCGCCCCGGCCGCCAACAGCGCAAAACCCTGGGTGTACTGACCCTGGAAGAAGCCCAGCCCGAGCGGCGCGGTCCGCAGATCCTCGTTGGACGGAACCATCACCAACGGGATGAGGAACTCGTTCCAGGTCCACATGAAGGTGAGGACGACGAGGGTGACGATGGCCGGTCGGGCGAGCGGGACCAGCACACTCCACAGCGTCCGCATCGGCGTGGCGCCGTCAAGACGGGCCGCCTCGACGACGGCGCGACTCGAACTGCGGAAATAGGCCCGCATCCAGAACGTCCCGAACGCGACCGACTGCGCCACCTGAGGCAACGCGATCGCCCAGAACGTGTCGGTCAGGTTGAGCGCTCGCAGGTCGAAGAACAGCGGCACCACAATGGCTTCGGCGGGCATCATGATGCCGAGCAGGAAGACGTAGAACAGCACTTCGTGACCGCGGAATCGCATGGTGCCGAAGGCATACCCGGCCAGGATCGACAAGACGGTCGAGACGGCGACGACGAAGGTGGAGACCATCGCCGAGTTGCGCAGGTACAGCCCGAAATGGCCCATCTCCCAGGCCTGGCCGAAGTTGGCGAAGCCCCCCGGTGCGTCGAGTTCGGCCGTGAACGCCGAGGAGAACACGTTGACCAGCGGGAACAGGGCGAAGACGGCGAACGCCATGAGCACGACGTAGTTCGCGCTCTTCTCGGCCGCACTGATCCTCATGCGCCTCGATCTCCGATCTTGTTGATCACGAAGGAGATCGCGAAGATCACCACGGTCAACGTCACGCCGAGGGCCGCAGCCGCGCCAACGCGGCCCAGGTCGAAGGCCTGGTGGTAGACCTCGTAGGACGGCACGGACGTCGACTGCCCGGGGCCGCCCTTGGTCGTCACGTAGATCAGGTCGAAGGTCTTCAGCGCCGCGATCACGGTGAGCGTCAAGGCGACCGCGATCTCACCACGCACCGACGGCAGGGTGACCGCGAAGAACTCCCGGATCGAGCCCGCACCGTCGAGCCGGGCCGCCTCGTAGAGCTCGCCGGGGATCCGGCCCATCCCCGCCAGCAGCAGCACCGTGACCAGTCCCGTCTCGAACCACGTGCCGATGAAACCCACTGCCGGCAAAGCGAAGACATAGTCGCCCAGCCAGCCACGGGTCCACGACTCCAGGCCCATCGCCTGGAGGAAGCCGTTGAGCGTGCCGTCCGGGGAGTAGATCCGGCGCCAGGCCACCGCGATGACCACCATGGCGACCACCTGCGGCAGGAAGACCACGGTCCGGAAGAAGGCCAGTCCGCGCACCTGCGCCCGGTTGAGGATCGAGGCCAGCAGCAACCCGACGACCAGCGGGATGACCGCGAAGAACGCCATGAGCACCAGGGCGTGGACGAAAGCCCCGCGCAGCCGGTCATCGGCGAAGACGTCCAGGTAGTTCTGGAAACCGACCCAGGTCCCCAGGCTGATCCCGTCCCAGTCGAAGAACGAGATCTGCACGGACCTCAGCAGCGGGTAGAGCAGGAAAGCGGCATACACGAGGAACGCCGGCAGGATGTAGAGGTACCCGATCCTGCGGGGCTCTCCCGGCGGTCCCGATGCGGTTGCCACGCGAGGCCCCGGTCAGCCGTTCTTCGCGACGAACGCGCTGTAGTCCTTCTCCAGCGTGTCCACGGTCTGGTCCGCAGAAGCCTTCTTGGCCAACAGATCCTGCAACGCCGCACCGATCGTGTCACCCATCGTCGGGGTGGCCCAGTCCAGATACGGCACCATCCCGTCCGTCGTGGTGACCGTGTCGAATGCCGTGAACACCTGCTGCGCAAGGGCATTGGGAGCGGTCTGCTTGGCGGTGTCGATCACCGGCAGGTTTTCCGTCGAGGCGATGACCTTCATCGCGTCGGGGGTCGTGATGAAGTTGATGTATGCCGCTGCGGCGTCGGCGTGCTTGGACTTGCTGGAGATCGTCCACGGCTGGCCGGAGGCACCGGTGGCCACGGCGACGCCGCCGGCCTGCGCGGGCGGCGGTAGCATGAAGGCCACGTCGCCGCCCATCGCCTTGGACAGATCCGCCTGCAACCACGTGCCGGCGATGAGGAAGAGCCCGGTGCCCTTGGAGAACTTCTGCCAGGCCGGGTCGTAGCCCTCACCGTTGAAACCCTGGTTGAAGTAGCCCTTGTCGACCCACTCGACGAGTTTGCCGAAAGCCTGGACGTTCTCGGGGGTCTTCCAGGACGCACCCTTGTTGCCGAAGGCCAGCGTTCGGATGTCGGCCGGCTTGACGTACTCGCCCTGCACCATCCCGAAGACGTGGACGGCCGGCCACTTGTCGAGATTGCCGAGGATCAGGGGCACCTCGTTCTTGGCCTTCGCGGTTGCCAGCGCGGCCTCGAAGTCGGCGAAGGTCTTCGGCTCGGCGATCCCGAGATCCTTCAGCTTCTTGGTGTTCACGTACACGCCGACGACCTCGCCCACCTGCGGCAGACCGAAGAGGCTGCCCGAGCCGAACACCTTGGCGTCCGTGGAGTACGACGTCACGGCGCGCACCGACGCCGGGTACCTCTTGTCCCAGCCGTATGCGGCGGCATACGGGTCGAGGTTCACCAGCTGGTTGGCCTTGACATAGGCGCCCATGTCGCCCCGGGTGTTGTTGATCTGGACGACGTCGGGCGGGGTATTGCCGGAGAGCGCGAGGCGCACCGTCTGCTTGAGGTCGTCGAAGCTCTTCGTCGTGCGCTTGATCTTCACGTTCGGGTACTTCGCCTCGAACTGCTTGTTCAGCTCGACAATCTGGGCGGCGCCACCGCCTCGGACCTCCTGGTCCCACACCACGAGTTCGATGGTGCCCATCTGCGCGACGTCGGTGGGGACCGCCGCCGCGGTCTGGCCCGGGTTCGACGTGCCCGGGGCCGGGGAGGTGGTGCTCGAACCCGGGGCGCAGGCGGTGAGCACGAGCGCGGCCCCCGATGCCAGAACGGTGATGAGGGTGAGCGGACGACGCATGGTGGGCTCCTTCGACCTCGGGTCCCGACGACGGCGGGACACCCGCGTCATTGTTCCGCTCGGATCGGGCCAAGACAAGCAAGGGCCTCCCTGCGGCGCCGTCTCGTCGGGCTCGGGTACCGTGACGCTGGTCGCGCCGACGCCATAAGGAGGAGGGGTATGCCGTGAAGCTGGCTCTGCTCGGTGGTGGGGGTTTCCGCGTCCCGCTGGTCTACGGCGCACTGTTGCGCGACAGCCACGACGCCCGCGTCGATGAGGTCGCGTTGTACGACACCGACGAACTGCGGCTGCTCGCGATGGGCCACACGCTGCGGCAATTGGCGACCGGCTCGGATCGGCCGTTGCCGCCGCCTCGCATCGTCACGACCGGCAACCTGGGCGAAGCTCTCGAGGGGGCCGATTTCGTGTTCTCCGCGATCCGGGTCGGCGGCCTGGCCGGGCGCACCTGTGACGAACGGGTGGCGCTCGACCTCGGCGTTCTGGGTCAGGAGACGACGGGACCGGGCGGACTGGCATACGGGCTGCGTACCGTGCCGGTGGCCATGGCGATCGCGGACGAGGTGGCGACCAGGGCTCCGGGCGCGTGGTTCATCAACTTCACCAACCCCGCCGGCATGATCACCCAGGCGATGCGCGCGGCACTCGGGGATCGCGTTGTCGGCATTTGCGATTCGCCGATCGGCTTGGGTCGCAGGGCTGCTCGCGCTCTCGGCGTCGACCCGGATCGGGCCGAACTCGGTTACGCCGGGCTCAACCACCTCGGCTGGCTGCGGCGGCTCACGGTGGACGGCGCCGACATCCTGCCCGAACTGATCGGGGACGCCGATCTGCTGCACACCATTGAGGAGGGGCGGCTGTTCGGCGCGGACTGGATCCAGTCGATCGACGCCCTGCCCAACGAGTACCTCTACTACTACTACTTCACCCGGGACGCGATCGCCGCGATCAAGGGGTCCGCCCAGACCCGCGGCGAATTCCTGCTCGACCAGCAGAACGCGTTCTACGCGGCCGTCGCCGCCGATCCGGACAGCGCGCTGGCGTTGTGGGAGCGGACCCGCGCCCAGCGAGAGGCCACCTATATGGCCGAGTCCCGGGCCGCCGACGAAGGGCGCGACGCACCCGATCTGGACGGCGGCGGGTACGAGGGGGTGGCGCTGGCGATCATGGCGGCCATCACCCGCGGCGAACCGGCCCAGCTGATCCTCAATGTTCCCAACGGGCGCACGATCGCCGGGCTCCCGCCCAATGCCGTCGTCGAGGTGCCGTGTCTGGTGGACGGGTCGGGGCCACACCCGCTGCCCTCCCCCGGCCTGGAGGGCCACATGCTCGGCCTGGTCCAGCAACTCAAGGCCGTCGAGCAGCTCACCATCTCGGCCGCGGTGGAGGGTTCGCCGCGACTGGCGGTGGAGGCGTTCGCGCTGCACCCGCTCGTGGATTCGGTGACCGTGGCCCGCGAGTTACTGGCCGGCTACCGCGCCCGCATCACCGCCGTCGACGCCGTCTTCCGGTAACCCAGCCGTCGGAGCGCCCCGCCGGCTCAGCGCGGTGGGTGGCTCTTGCGCCAGTTCTCGTAGGCGGCCTCGGCCACCGGCAGCGTCGGGAAGAGCATCTCCTCGCCGATCACCTCGATGACGCCGGCACGGTGGAGGGGTTCGTACAGGTCGCGCTTGAGCCGGGCCAGCCCCAGCTTGATCCCCCGGTCGGCGAGCAACTGCGCCAACTCCCGCAGTCCGTCGGCAGCGGTGATGTCCACCTCGACATTGGCCTCGACGTTGAGGACGAACCAGCGCACCGGGTCGTTCGGGTATGCCGCGTTCTCGTCGGCGACCGCCTGGATGACCCGACGCCGCAGGTCGGCGACATTGGCGAAGAACAGCGGCGCGTCGTAGCGGTAGAAGATGCATCCCGGCAGGGTCTGTGCCTCGGGATAGTCGTCGACGTCGTGCATGCCGGGCAGGCCGGGGACCCGGCCGAGGACCGCCTCGTGCGGTCGGGCCAGCCGTTGGGTCATCTCGAGCAGGCTGAGGGCGACGGCCACGACGACCCCGACGAGAATGCCGAGACCGACCGTCCCGACCAGCGTGGCGATCGCCAGGAGCAGCTCGCGGCGACGGAACGACCACAGCCGTCGGATGGCTCGGGCGGAGACCAGCTTGCTCGCGGCATACAGGACGATGGCTCCCAGCGAGGCCTGCGGCAGAGCGAACATCAGCGGCCCGGCAAAACACAAGACGGCGACGACACAGCCGCCCGCGACGAGCGAATAGACCTGGCTGCGCGCGCCGGAGGCCACCGCGAGCGCCGTCCGAGACCCGGACGACGACGCCGGGAAACCGCCGAAGATGCCGATCACCAGATGGACGCCCGCCATCGCGGACAGTTCGGTGTTGGGGTCGACCCGGACGGTCGCGAACTGCTTGTTGGAGTCCGGCGGCGGCGGGAAGCCGCGGGCGATCAACATATTGTCGCTGTAGCCGACGACGGCGACACCGAACCCGGCGAGGACGAGCGCCTGCAGGTCCCCGGCCGACAACGCCGGCAGGTGCGGCGCGGGCAGACCCGACGGGACGGCGCCCACGAGGGCGACGCCGCTATCGCCCAGGTGCAAGGCCGCGGAGACGATCGTGGCACCGACCACCGCGATCAGCGGCGCCGGCCATTTCGGGCGGGCCAGATGGAGGACGACGATCACCGCGAGGGTGACCGCCGCGACGGTGAGGGTCGCCGGATTGGTCTGGCCGACGACACCGGCGAAGGAGCGGAGCTGGTCGAGGATGCTGATCCCGTCCACGTGGGTCCCGGTGATCTTGCCGAGTTGTCCGACCACCATGAGCACGGCACCGCCGGCGAGATACCCCACGAGGAGCGGTTCGGACAGCAGATCGGCGACCACCCCGGCCCGCATGATTCGGGCGAGCAGGCACCAGCCGGCGACGACCAGGGCGAGCCCGCCGGCCAGACTCGCCAACCGGGCCGGGTCGCCGTTGGCCAGTGGCGCGATGGCCGCGGCGGTCATCAGCGCGATCGTGGACTCCGGCCCGACGGACAGCACGCGGGAACTGCCGAGCACGGCATACGCCACGATGGCGGCGAGCGCGGTCCACAGGCCCACGACGGGTGGGACGTTGACGATGGCCGAGTAGGCCATCACCTGCGGCACCAGGTAGGCGGCCACCGCGAATCCGGCGATGACGTCCGGCCGGATCCAGTTCCGTTGGTAATGCCGGCGCAGCCAGCAGAATCCGGGCAGATAGGCGGACAGGCCCCGTGGGCGGGGGATCACATACAGACGGTACTTCGCCGCCGGGTGGGCGCGCAGCGGTGCGGGCGACGTCCCCGATGTCCCGCCCGAATCACGGCGGCCCGACCCGCCCTTGCCTGTGGTGGAGTGCTTCGCGTGGCCCTCTGGGCGCTGCGCCGCGTGCTCCATCGCCACATGGTGACGCGGGCCACAGCGATTGTCGAGTCAGTGTTCACGAAATGTTTGCCCGGCGTTCACCCGGCGTGGCCCTCCCGCAGCGGCGCGGGTTAGAAACTCTCGCCGGTCAGCCGCTCGTATGCCTCGACGTACCTCGCCCGGGTGGCGGCGACCACCTCGTCCGGCAGGGCCGGCGGCTCACCCTGTCGGTCCCAGCCCGCCTCCGGTGAGACCAGCCAGTCGCGGACGTACTGCTTGTCGAAGGACGGCTGAGAGCGACCGGGCGCCCACGCGTCGGCCGGCCAGAATCGGGAGGA
The DNA here is from genome assembly GCA_039812545.1 of Dermatophilaceae bacterium. Classification (GTDB taxonomy): domain Bacteria; phylum Actinomycetota; class Actinomycetes; order Actinomycetales; family Dermatophilaceae; genus JBDIAR01. The sequence continues at coordinate 10,614 of JBDIAR010000035.1, forward strand.
GTCGGGGGTGAGCAACTCGTCGGCGAGGATGAGCTCCGGACCTGCGCCGGCCCGGCCGAACTCGACCTTCGTGTCGGCGATGAGGATCCCGCGCTCCGCAGCGATCTCGTTGCCCCGAGCCAGGATTGCGCAGGTGAGCCGCGCGGCCTGCGCCGCGGTGTCCGCACCGATCTCGGCCTCGCACTCGGACAGGGTCAACGGCAGGTCGTGTTCGCCGATGGGCGCCTTGGTCGACGGCGTGAAGATCGTCTCGGGCAGCAGGGAGCCGTCCTCCAGCCCGGGCGGCAGGTCGATGCCGTTGACCGTTCCGGTGCGTCGGTACTCCGCCAGGCCCGAACCGGTCAGATAGGCACGGGCGATGCATTCGACGGGCAGCATGGTCAGCCGGCGGACCAGCACGGCCCGGCCGCGCACCGCGTCGGGCACCGAGGTGGAGATGACGTGGTTGGGCGCCAGATCGGCGAGCCGGTCGAACCACCACAGCGACAGCCGGGTCAGCACCTCGCCCTTGTCCGGGATCGGGGTCGACAGCACGTAATCGAAAGCGGAGATCCGGTCGGTGGCGACGAGCAGGAGCTGGTCGGTCCGCGGCTGCCCCGCGTGGTCGAGGGGGGCATACAGGTCCCTGACTTTGCCGGAGTAAACGTGTTGGTAACCGGGTAGTTCGATGCTCATCTCGGCGTTCCTTCTGGTGGGGTGCGCTGCGTCGAATCCGTCAGGACGATCTCGCCGCGTGCCGCCGCGGCCGCGATGTCCGTGCGATGGTGTGATCCATCCAGACCGATCAGGGACACGACGTCGTATGCCGTTCGTCGTGCCTGTTCGAGGTCGTCGCCGAGGGCCACGACATTGAGGACCCGGCCACCGGCCGACACCAGCGTCCCGGTCTCGTCGACGGCGGTGCCGGCGTGCAGGACCCAGGCGTCGGACCCGGACGTTGACCCGGATGCCCGTGGATCGGCGAGGCCGCTGATCGGATCGCCGGAGCGCACGGTCCCCGGGTATCCGTGGGCCGCGACCACGACGTCCACGGCATACCGCGGGGACCACGCGAGGGCCTCGACGTCGTCGAGACGACCGGTGGCCGCCTTGAGGAGGAGATCGCCGAGCGGGTTGAGCAGCCGGGCGAGGACGACCTGCCCGTCGGGATCGCCGAGCCGGGCGTTGAACTCCACGACGCGCGGGCCGCGAGAGGTCATCGCCAGCCCCACATAGAGGATGCCGACGAAGGGCGTGCCGCGGCGGGCCATCTCGTCGATCACCGGGCCGGCGATCCGGTCGCGGACCAGGTCGGCCAGGTCGGCGGGGGCCCAGTCGAGCGGGGAGTACGCGCCCATGCCCCCGGTGTTGGGTCCGGCGTCGCCGTCGCCGACCCGCTTGAAGTCCTGGGAGGGTTCCAGCGCCAGGACGCGCCCGCCGTCGCAGACGCAGAAGACGGAGCACTCCGGACCGTCCAGGAAGTCCTCGACGACGACGCGGCCGTCGGTCTTGTCCAGGCAGGCGGCGGCGTGGGCGAGCGCCTCCTCGCGATCGTCGGTGACGACCACCCCCTTGCCCGCGGCCAGTCCGTCGTCCTTGACGACATGGGGGGCGCCGAAGGCGTCCAGGGCGGCCGCGACCTCGTCCAGGGTCGTACACACGTGGGCCATGGCCGTCGGCACACCGGCGACGGCCATGATCTCCTTCGCGAAGCTCTTGCTCCCCTCCAGGGCCGCGGCCGCAGCGGACGGCCCGAACACCGCGAAACCGGCGCCCCTCAACTCGTCGGCGACCCCGGCCACCAGGGGCGCCTCCGGGCCGACGACGACGAGATCGACCCGGTGGCGGCGCGCCAGCTCGGTGACGGCGACCGGATCCACGATGTCGACGGCGGCAAGCTCGGCGACCTCGGCGATTCCGGGATTGCCGGGAGCGGCGATGAGCGTGGTGACGGCGGGGTCGGCGGCCAGCGCGCGCGCAAAGGCATGCTCACGGGCCCCGGACCCGAGCAGGAGGATCCTCACGACAAGTGAGCCTAGTGGCGGTCGCGGGAGTCGGGCTTTCGTGCCCGCGCCACGGCGTCCGGACCCGGACAAAGCGACACCCCCGGATGGCAGGGGGGACTCGTCCGGGGGTGTCGCAACGCGCTAGCTCTTCGCCTTCCAACTTTTCGCCATCTGGCGAGAACCGAACCGGCGTGGCCCGCGCGTGTCGCTACGCAGTGCGACACATCAACTCTTGCACGACCGGGACCGGCATTACAAGCCGACGACGCCCCGCTCCCGTGCGTCGTCGCCAGGCCCGCTACCGACCAGCCGTCGACTCACTCACCCGTGCCGTCAACGATTCCCTGACCTGCGGCCAGTCGTCGCGGATGATCGCGTAGATGACGGTGTCCCGCCAGCTGCCGTCGTGCCGGCGCAGGTCGCGCCGGGCCACGCCCTCGCGAACGGCCCCCAGTTTGGCGATCGCCGCCTGGGATCGGGTGTTGACCAGGTCTGTCTGGATCCGCACCCGCCCGAAGCCGCAGTCGTCGAAGAGGTGCGACAGCAGGGCCAGTTTGGCGGTCGGGTTCACGACCGTCCCCCACCACCGGAACCCGTAGAAGGTCCAGCCGATATGCGCCTTCTCGTTGGGCAGGTCGATGTCACCGATCGAGCTCGACCCGACGACCGTCCCGGCCGGTCCGAGGGCCCCGTCGGCGGCGAGCCGGATCGTGTACATGATCCGATTGGCCTGCTCGGTCAGCGCCGATTCGATCATCGCCCGGGTCGTCGCCTCGTCCCGCGCCGGCTCTGCCATCCGATAACCCTGCTGGTAGCAGCGCGGATCGGCATACAGCGGGAAGAGTTCGGCCGCGTCGGTGACGACCGAGCGGGACAGCGTCAACACCCCAACGGTCAATGGGCCCTCGGAGGGACGCCGCGCCTCGGTCACGCACTGAGGCTAGACTTTCTCCTTCGTGCTTCCAAACACGTCCTTCCAAGCACGTCCTTCCAAGCACGTCCTTCAAACACCGCAGTCCGGCGCAGCGCCGCGACGACGGAGCAGGGGTATGCCGACAAGACCAGGGGTGACTGCGTGAATCCGACCCGGCCCGGAGCGGCCCCCGCCGCCCAGACCGAGGTACTCGCCGCGGAGATCGCGGCCGAGCAACAGCATGTCGATCGGGTGTACGCCGAACTCGCCAAGGCCGCCGATCGGGCCGAGATGGTCGAGGCCGAGGGTCTGGATCGGGGCCGGGGCGAGCGGCTGCTCGACGCCCAGGACGAGACGAGTGCCGCCCTGTTCCAACGCGACGCCCTGGTCCACCACGCCGCCGCCCGGCGGCAGGCGTTGCAGACCCAGCACGAGGGACTGGTCTTCGGCCGGCTCGACCTGGAGTTGCCCGATCGTGCCGGTATGCCGGTGCGCTCGGTCCGCTACATCGGTCGGCTCGGGGTCCGCGACGAGGAGTACGAGCCGCTGGTCATCGACTGGCGGGCCCCGGCCGCCGGCCCGTTCTACCGGGCCACCCCCGTCGAACCGTTGGGCGTCCTGCGGCGTCGGGTGCTGCGCTCCAGCGACCAGACGGTCGTCGGGATCGAGGACGACCTGATGGTGCCCGAGGCCCCCGACGACCTGGTGGTGGTCGGCGACGGGGCGCTGATGGCGGCGCTCACCCGGTCCCGCGGCCCGCGGATGCGCGACATCGTCGCCACCATCCAGGCCCACCAGGACGAGGCGATCCGGGCCCCCTCTCGGGGCATCACCGAGATCACCGGCGGTCCGGGTACCGGCAAGACGGTCGTGGCGCTGCATCGGGCGGCCTATCTGCTCTACAGCGACCGGCGCCGGTTCGAGGCCGACGGGGTCCTCGTGGTCGGGCCGTCGGCCGCCTACACGGCATACATCGAACGGGTCCTGCCCTCGTTGGGCGAGGACAGCGTGGTCATGAGATCCCTCGGCGACCTCGTCGACGCGGTGAGCACCGAACGACTCGACTCGCCCGAGGTGGCCGCCATCAAGGGATCGCTGCGGATGCGCCGGGTGCTGGCCCGGGTCGCCCGCGACCTGGCGCCGGGAGCGCCCGAGGAGTTCCGCGCCTTCGTCGCCGGTCGGGCCATCCGGCTGGACCGGGCCGTCTTGGACCGGATCCGTTCGACGGCGACCCGCTCCACCCAGCGCAACCTGGCGACCGCGGCGATCAAGAGTGCTCTCGCCGAGGCGGCCTGGCGCTTCGCCCCGGGGGGCGAGAAGGACGACTTCATCCAGGTCTGGGACGACCACCTGGAGGTGGCGTCCTTCCTGTCCGCGTGGTGGCCCCAGGTGGACCCGCGCGAGGCGCTGCTGTGGCTGGCCGACCGGAGCCGGGCGCATCGGTATGCCTCGGGACTGCTCAGCGTCGCCGAGGCCGACCTGCTCAGCGAGTCGATGGAGCTGGCCCTGCGGTTGGGCACGTGGAGCGTGGCCGATGTGGCGCTCATCGACGACCTCACCTCGCGGATGGCGCCGGTCCAGCAGGACGACACGGACGAGCGTGAGTTCTACGAGATCCACGATTACGACGATCTGGGCGCCTGGGGCGTCAGCGAGATCGGGACGGGCTCGGCCCGCGCCGGTCGCGAGGCCGGTCCCCACGTCCGGTCGCTGGATCCTCGCGATCGGCTGCTCGCCGGGACGATCGGTCGCCGGCCGGAGTACGCGCACATCCTGGTCGACGAGGCCCAGGACCTCTCGCCCATGCAATGGCGGATGCTCGGCCGTCGCGGCCGGTATGCCTCGTGGACCGTGGTCGGCGACGCCGCCCAATCGTCCTGGCCGGACGCCGCCGAATCCACGGTGGCCCGTGACGAGGCCTTCGCCGGCCTGGAGCGCCGCGGGTTCCACATGACGACGAACTATCGCAATGCCCGCGAGATCTTCGGGTATGCCGCGGAGTTGATCCGTCGTCACGTGCCCGACGCCGACATTCCGGAGGCGGTGCGGGAGACCGGGATCGAGCCGGTTGTCGAGGCGATCCCCGCCGATGACGACCCGGCTCGGGCGGCGAGAGTCGTCGCCGAGCACGTGGACCGGCTGGCCGGCGAGGTGGACGGGTCGGTGGCGATCATCGTCCCGGCGCGCCACCGCTCGGCGGTCGAGTCGCTGGACGGTGCGCACGGCGGTCGGGTCGTGGTCACCGACCCGATGTCCACCAAGGGCCTGGAGTACGACGCGACGATCATCGTCGATCCCGACGCGATCGTCGCGGAATCCCCCGGCGGGGTGCGTGTCCTGTACGTCGCGCTCACCCGCGCGGCCCACCGGATGGTCGTCCTCACCGTCGGGTGAGGACGATCCCGTCGGCGTGGATGCCGCCCGCCGGAGACGCAATCCGCGCCCTACCCTGAGTCCCATGCGCCGGCGACGTCAGGTGATGCGACCCTGGCGGATTCGCTTCGCCCTTGCCTCGCTCGCGCTTTGCGCCACCGGCACGGCCTGCTCCGCCGTCACCCCGGACGGGCAGCCGGGCCCGATCGGCTCGGGCTGGACCACCGGGCTTACCGGATCGCCCGCGGCGAACGCCGTGTGGCGGGGAGCTCGGGATCGCCTGATCGCGGCGCGCACCTGTCGACAACAGGTCACCGTCACCACGGCATACTCCTTCGGGTATGCCACGACGACCACGACGACCGTTGTGGACATCCCGCGACGGCTGGCCCGCCAGGACACCCTGCTGACCGTCGAACCCGGCACGCAGCTGCCCGCCGGCACGAAGACCGCCCAGACGATCTACTTCACGGCCGACCACGCGCTCTTCCCGGATACCGCGGTCCCGACCCGCTGGCGGATCCGCTCCGCGACTGAATTGGGGATGTCGGCCGATCGCTTCGCCGCGTACACCCAAACCTGTTTCCCCATCGAGCTTTTCGACTCCTTCGTGCCGATCAGCGTCACGCCGCAGGGGGCCACGAGCGCGGTCGACGGGCAGATCGCGCTCACCGCCCTGATCGGTCGGTACCAGTTCACAGCCAACGGCGGCGGAAGCGATGTGACCGCAGGCGTCCCCGCGCGGGTCACGGTCTCCGCGACCGGGGCCTTGGAGTCGTGCGAGGTGCGCACGACCGCAGCCGACTTGTCGGCCTGGTTCGTCCCCTCCGAGTTGGAGAAGATCCGGCGATTCAGGTACCGCTACGTCCTTCTGGGCACGAACACCGCTGTGGCGATTAGCGTTCCGACCGCAACGGCAACGACGACGCCCTGACTCACGTAGGGCCGCCGGAGACGGGCGACTACCGGCCGGTCAGCATCCGCACTCGTTCGGCGCCGATCGACAGCAGCAGGGTGGGCAGTCTGGGACCGGTCGGGTCGGACACCAGCAGCCGGTACAGCAACTCGAAGAACTCCTTCTGATCGCGCTTGACCTGCTCAGTCGGCTTGTCCGTCAATGACATTCCGGCCGCGAGCTTGGGCACCCCGTAGACCAACGAGGTCAGCGCGTCGAGGGACCAGTGGTCGTCGAGGTGGTCGCCCAGGAGTTGCAGCCAGTGCGCCTCACGTTCGCCCAGCGAGTCGAGCAGCACCTGATCCGGCACGTCCCGAACGAGGGTGCGCTCCTCCGGCGGAACGTAGCCGGCCAGCCACGCCTGCGCCTTCGTGAGCCGGGGCCGAAGCGGCTCCAACGACGCCAGCGTCTCGGTGTCCGCGTCGACGGTACGGAAGATCCGCAGCATCTGGTCCTCCGCACCCCCCGTGATATCGGCGACCGAGGCGAGCATCCGGTAGGGCAGTGGCTGCGGCGTCATCGCCAGCATGCCGTCCGCGGTCGCCGCCGCGCGCGAGTATGCCGCCATCTCCCCTTCCTGCGCCGTGTCCCCGGCGACCTTGCGGCTCAAGGCGTCCCACTCGTCGTAAAGCCGCTGCAACTCCTGGCCGAAGGACACGTCGAAGGCCTGATTCGGGCGGCGACGGGCATACAGCCACCGCAGGAGAGGCGGCTCCATGATCCCCAATGCGTCTGCGGGAGTAGGGACTCCGCCGCGCGAGGATGACATCTTGGCCATCCCCTTGATGCCGACGAAGGCATACATCGGGCCGATGGGTTGGCGCCAGCCGAAGAGCGGGACGAGTTCGCCGCCCACCACGAAGGACGACCCCGGCGACTGGTGGTCGACCCCGCTCGGCTCGAAAACGACTCCCTCGTAGGCCCACCGCATCGGCCAGTCGACTTTCCAGACCAGCTTGCCCTGGAAGGTCTGCGAGAGCAGGTAGGTCTCGGTGTGGCCGCACTGGCATACATAGGTCAGCTCGGTCGTCGCGTCGTCGTATGCCGTGACGTTGGTCGTGTCCTTTTCGCAGACCGCGCAATAGGGCTTGTATGGGTAGTAGTCCGAACCCGCTGCGCCGGAACCGTCTTCGTCATCGGCCGCACCGGATCCCTGCTCCGCCAAGGCTGCTGCCGCCGCATCCTCCTCGGACAGCTTCGGGCCGCCGGGCTTGGCCTTGGCCCGGCCGAGGGTGCGGTACTGATCGAGGACCTTGTCGATCTCGGCGCGCAGCATCATCGCCTGGAGGACTCGATCACGGTACGCCCCGGAGGTGTACATCTGGGTCTGCGAGATGCCGCGCAGCTGGATCCCCATCTGCCGCAACGATTCCTCCATCGCCGCGCGGTAGTGCGCCGCCCACGAGTCGTGCGGCGACCCGGGGGGCGCGGGCACGGAGGTCAGCGGCTTGCCGATGTGCTCGTTCCACGACTCGATGCCCTCAATCGCACCCGGTACCTTGCGGAACCGGTCGTAGTCGTCCCAACTGAGGATGTGCTCGGCCGCCAGCCCACGGCGCCGCAACTCGTCGCAGACCAGGTGCGGGACCATCACCTCGCGCAGATTGCCCAGGTGGATGGGGCCGGACGGGGACAGCCCGGAAGCGCAGACGATGGTACGTCCAGGAGCGAGTTCGGCTGCGCGAGTGGCGACCTCGTCCGCCAGGGCGCTGACCCAGTCGGCCCCTTCGGGCAGACGGAGCACGGCTTCGGGCACGGACGGGATGGGGGCGGACATGCGGAGGGCTCCTGACGGGATCGGGTGCGGCGGCTCGATTCTACGGTCGGGGCCGCAGCGGGTGACGCTCGATGACGGCGTCCCGGGCGGCGCCGACACCGACCACCGAAATCCGTGCGCCGATCAGCTCTTCGACGCGTTCGAGGTAGCGTTGCGCGTTCTCCGGGAGGTCGTCGAACGACCGGCAGGTCGTGATGTCCTCCCACCAGCCGTCGAGTTCCTCGTAGATCGGCTTGGCGTGGTGGAAGTCAGACTGGCCGGCCGGCATCTCGTCGACGCGGCGACCGTCGATCTCGTACGCGACACAGATCGGCACCTTCTCCAGACCGGTCAGCACGTCGAGCTTGGTGACGACGAAGTCGGTGACGCCGTTGATCCGCTGGGCGTACCGGCCGATGACGACGTCGAGCCAGCCACAGCGCCGCGGGCGTCCGGTCGTCGTCCCGTACTCCGCACCGTTCTTGCGCAGGAACTCGCCCATGTCGTCGTGCAGTTCGGTCGGGAAGGGTCCTTCGCCCACCCGGGTCGTGTATGCCTTGAGGACCGCGATGACCTGTTCGACCCGGTTGGGCGCCACGCCGGAGCCGGTGCACGCGCCACCCGCCGTGGCATTGGACGACGTCACATAGGGGTAGGTGCCGTGGTCGACGTCGAGCAGGGTGGCCTGCCCCGCCTCGAAGAGCACCGTGCGGCCCTGTTCCAAGGCGTCGTTCAGCAGGAGCGCGGTGTCTGTGACCATGGGACGCAACCGATCGGCATACCCGAGCAGTTCGTCGATGACCTCGGCGGGGTCGATCGCCCGCCGGTTGTAGATCTTGACGAGGACCTGGTTCTTGAACGCGAGGGCGGCCTCGACCTTCTGCTCCAGGATGTGCCGGTCGAAGAGGTCCTGGACACGGATTCCGGTGCGGCTCATCTTGTCCGCGTAGGTCGGGCCGATCCCCCGGCCGGTCGTCCCGATCTTGCGGGAGCCCAGGAAGCGCTCGGTCACCTTGTCGAGCGTCTTGTTGTAGCTGGGGATGACGTGGGCGTTGGAGCTGACGACCAGGCGTGAGGTGTCCACACCGCGCGCGTTGAGCCCGTCGATCTCGCGGAAGAGGACCTCGAGATCGACGACGACGCCGTTGGCGATGACCGGGGTGCAGCCGGCGGTGAGGATCCCGCTGGGCAGCAGGTGCAGGGCGTACTTCTCGGACCGCCCGTCGGGCTGCTCGATGACGATGGTGTGGCCGGCATTGTTGCCGCCGTTGAACTTCACGACGTAGTCGACGCTGCTGCCGAGCAGGTCCGTCGCCTTGCCCTTGCCCTCGTCGCCCCATTGCGCACCTACGAGCACGATTGCCGGCATACCGGCCTCACCTCCCTAGCGGCCGCTGATGGCCGACTGCCAAGGCTACCCGCGGCGGACTCGCCTGGCGCCGATCGTCTCGCCGGACGCCTCGTGAGGCAGGCCCGCGCCACGACGCTTACACCTCATGCCGGTGTAGATTTACACCATGGCCTTGAACATCAAGAATCCACGCGTCTGTGCGCTGGCCAAACTCGCGGCGGATCGCACCGGGCGCACCCAGGCCAGCGTCATGGAGGAGGCCCTCGAACGCTTCCTCGCGGAGCGCGCGCAGGAGTCGGGCGCCGCACAGCGGCGATTGCACGAACGCCTGGGTCGGCTCGATCTGATCCTGGCGGAGTTCGACGCTCTGCTGTCCGCCGACGACAAGGCGGTCCTGCGATCCGAGCTCGACGGACTCTATGACCCCGTCACCGGGCTGCCGAGGTGATCGTCGACAGTTCGGCGATCATTGCGCTGATCGCAGAGGAGGCCGAATCCCCACGGTTGCGTGAGGTGTTGATCGACGCGGCGTCATCGGCGATCTCCGCGGCGAACTACGTCGAGTGCGCGATCGTGTTGCATTCTCGTGGCGGCCAGGCGCTGGTTCGTCGTCTCGATGCGCTCCTGGCCGCGGCGGGCATCCGCATCGAAGCCGTCAGCGCGGAGCACGCCAGGCTCGCCGTTCAGGCCTACCAGCAGTTCGGGCGGGGATTCGGGTCGACGGCCCGATTGAACTTCGGTGACTGCTTCGCGTATGCCTTGGCCGCCCAGACCGGCGAACCGCTGTTGTTCGTCGGAGACGACTTCACCGCGACGGATCTGACGCCGGCCGCGCGCTGAACGGCGCTACCGACGTCATCCGCCGAGCGCGTCGGCGGCCTCGGGTGAGGACTCGCGAAGGAAGGCCGAACACCGCTGCGCCTCGTCCTGCTCGCCGATCGCGTCCGCGGCTCGGGCGAGCGCGGCAAGGGCCCGCAGGAATCCCCGGTTCGGCTCGTGGTCCCAGGGGATCGGCCCCTGCCCCTTCCAACCGGCCCGGCGCAAGGCGTCCAGGCCGCGGTGGTAGCCGGTCCGGGCATACGCGTACCCCGCCACCGGCTCACCCCGCCCGAGCGATCGTTCGGCCAACACCGCCCAGGCCAACGACGATGCCGGGTGGGCCGCGGCCAAGGCGACCGGATCGACTCCGTCGCCCCCGACGCCGAGTCGGGCGGCGGCCGGATCCTCGGGCAGACGAGTCCCACCGACCCCCGGCATACCCAACAGATTGTCGCTCATGACAGCCAACCTACCCGGGGACAGACCCGCCAACCGGCGTCGGGCCCGGTTCCAGCGGAACCGGGCCCGAAGCCGGTTCGGTTGCGACTACTGGTGGGTGCCGGCGGAGCGCAGGTCCTGGCAAGCCTCGACGACCCGGGCCGCCATGCTGGCCTCGGCCTCCTTGCCCCAGGCGCGCGGGTCGTACTGCTTCTTGTTGCCGACCTCGCCGTCGACCTTCAGGACGCCGTCGTAGTTCTTGAACATCCAG
>JBDIAR010000036.1:0-21233 GCA_039812545.1 Dermatophilaceae bacterium
TACGAGACCTGACGCAGACGAGAACGACAGCCGATCGGCGGGAGCCCACGTGACCACAGCAGCGCCACCGCGGGGACGTGGGGCGGCCACGCGCGCACCCGGCCCGGCCGCACTGCTGGCGCGGCTGGCGTCCCCGGTCACGGAGTACTACGTCCTGCTCACGACGACCCTGGTCCTGGTCGGGTTCGGCCTGGTGATGGTGCTCTCGGCCTCCAGCGCCGCCTCGGTCCTCAAGGGCGAACCCTGGTATGCCGGTTTCGCCCGGCAGAGCGGCTTCGCGGCGGCCGGCACGATCGGCTGCCTGCTCGCCAGCCGGGTCGGCGTCGCCTGGTGGAAACGGCTCTCCTTCGTGGCGCTGATCGGCGCCGTCGGACTCCAGCTGCTCGTCTTCGTACCCGGCATCGGGTACGCCCAGGGCGGCAACCGGAACTGGCTCAAACTCGGGCCGATCACCGGTCAGCCCTCGGAAATCGCCAAGATCGCCCTGGTGCTCGTCGGCGCGATGATGCTGGCGAACAAGCGCCGACTGCTGCATCGCTACCGGCATGCCGTCTTCCCGTATGTCGTGCCGATCGCCGCGATCACCATCGGTCTGGTGTTGGCGGGCAAGGACCTGGGGACCGGGTTCGTGCTCTTCGGGATCGTCGCGGCGGTGCTCTTCGTGGGCGGCGTGCCCGCGCGACTCTTCGGGGTCGCCGGTGCCGCGGTCGTCGCGGTGACCATGGTCATGGTCCGGATGAGCGACAACCGGATGTCCCGGATCACGAACTGGCTGTCCCCGGATTGCAACACCGACCCGGACGGAGCCTGCGGGCAGGCGGTCCACGGCTTGTACGCCCTCGCCGACGGCGGCTGGTGGGGAGTCGGCCTGGGCGCCAGCCGGGAGAAGCGCGGCTGGTTGCCGGAGGCGCAGAACGACTTCATCTTCGCCATCATCGGTGAGGAACTCGGGCTCCCGGGAACCCTGCTCGTGCTCGCGCTGTTCGCCGTCCTGGCCTGGGTGTGCTTCCGGATCGTCACCCGCTCGGACGACCAGTTCGTCCGGATCGCCTCGGCCGGCGTGATGGCCTGGATCATGGTCCAGACGATGATCAACATCGGGGCGGTGATCGGGCTGCTGCCCGTCATCGGGGTCAACCTGCCCCTCGTCTCGGCCGGCGGCAGCTCCCTGGTCACCACCTTGGTCGCCCTCGGGATGCTGTTGTCCTTCGCCCGGCGGCTGCCCGGTGCGGCGCCGCTGTTGGCCGACCGGTCCCACCCGGTTCGCCGCAGCCTGGCGATCCTTCCCGGGCGCGGTCTGCGGCGCCGCCGGTGAGATGCGGTAACTGATGGTGTCCTCGGTGCTCCTGGCCGGCGGTGGCTCGGCCGGTCACGTGTCCCCGCTGCTGGCGCTGGCCGACGCGTTGCGGGCCCGCGACCCGGCGGTGCGGGTGACCGCGCTCGGGACCAGCGCCGGGCTCGAGGCGAGGATCGTGCCGGAGCGCGGGTACGAATTGCGGTTCGTCCCGAAGGTGCCGTTGCCGCGACGGCCCTCGCCGGCCCTGTTGCGCCTCCCCGGCGCGTTGCGCGCGGCGGTGGCGGCGGCCCGGACCGCGATCGACGAAACCGGGGCCGAGGTCGTGGTCGGGTTCGGCGGTTACGTGTCGACACCGGCATACTTGGCGGCCCGCGCCGCCGGCGTACCCATCGTCGTCCACGAGCAGAACGCCCGTCCCGGCCTGGCCAACCGACTCGGGGCCCGGCTGACCCCGTACGTGGCGACCACGTTCGCCCAGACTCGCCTGGCGCATGCGCAGGTGCTCGGTATGCCGCTACGCCCGGAGATCAAGGGCTTCGACCGGGCCGCGCTGCGCCCGGCCGCGCTGGAGCGATTCGGCCTGGACGACGCACGGCCCACGCTCCTGGTGACCGGTGGCTCGCTCGGGGCGCAGCGTCTCAACGAGGCGGTGCGCGCGGCGGCACCGGCGCTCGCCGACGCCGGCATCCAGGTCCTGCACGTCACCGGGATCGGCAAGGAGTTCCCGGTCGACGACGTCACGTCGGGCCGCCCGGGGCAGCCGGGCGGACCGGCATACCGGGTCCTGCCCTATCTGGACCGGATGGAACTCGGGTACGCGGCGGCCGATGTCGTGCTGTGCCGCTCCGGCGCCAATACGGTCTGCGAGCTGACCGCCGTGGGTCTGCCGGCGGTCTACGTCCCGCTGCCGATCGGCAACGGCGAACAGCGGCTCAACGCCGCCGGCGTCATCGACGCGGGCGGGGGAGTGCTCGTGGCCGACGCGGAGCTGACCGGCCGGTGGATCCGTGAGCGGCTCGTCCCGATGATCGGCGACCGCGATGAACTGGGCGCGATGGCCGCCCGGGCCGGCGCGCTCGGGCACCGGGACGCCGCCGAACGACTCGTCGACCTCGTGATGGCGGCGGCTCGCGGCACCTCACCGGGACCGGCGCGATGACCGCCGGAACGCCCAGTGTCGACGACCCGTTCGCCCGGGCCCGATTCGATTTCCGGGCACCCGTGCCGTCGCTGGCCGAACTCGGCCGGGTTCACCTGCTCTCGATCGGCGGCGCGGGAGTCTCGGCCGTGGCCCGGTTGCTGCTCGACCACGGTGTGCCGGTCAGTGGCAGCGACCCGCTCGACGTGCCCGTGCTCGCTGACCTGGCGCAGCGCGGTGCGACCGTCCACGTGGGGTGGGACGCGGACCAGGTCAGCGGGGCGGACACCGTCGTGATGAGTTCGGCGGTCCGGGACGACAATGTCGAGTTGGTCGCCGCCCGCGCGGCCGGGCGGCGCATCCTGCACCGTGCCCAAGGACTCAAGGCGGCTCTCGGCACGGACGCCGTGGTCGCCGTGGCCGGGGCGAACGGCAAGACGACGACGACCTCGCTGCTCGTCGAGGGCCTGCAACGGGCCGGCGTCGACCCGACCTTCGCGATCGGCGGGGAGCTGGCCAGCACCGGCACGAACGCGCGCCGCGGTACGAGTTCGGTCGCCGTCGTCGAGGCGGACGAATCGGACGGCTCGTTCGTCGTCTACCGCCCGCGGGTCGCCGTCGTGACCAGCGTCCAGCCCGACCACCTGGACTTCTACGACGACGTCGCGATCGTCCGGGCCGCGTATGCCGCGTTCGCCGACACGATCGAACCCACCGGCCTGCTGGTGGCCTGTGCCGACGACCCGGGCGCAGCGGCGCTGGCCGCCCGGTGCCGCGACCGTGGGCTGGGCGTCGTCACCTACGGCGAATCCGACTCCGCGGATCTACGCCTGACCCAGATCCAGCTGGACGGGCTCCAGGCCCGGGCCGCGCTCGTCGTCGGCGACGCGGTGTACCCGCTTCGACTGCGGATCCCCGGTCGGCACAATCTGGCCAACGCCGCGGCCGCCTTCGGCGCGGCGGTGCTCGGGATCGGCGCGGACCCGGGCGGCATGCTCGACGGCTTGGCGGCCTTCGCCGGCACCCGCCGACGCTTCGAGATCAAGGGTGAGGCGGGCGGCATACGAGTCGTCGACGACTACGGCCACAATGTCGGCAAGGTCACCGCCGTCGTGCCGGCCGCGTCGGCGTATGCCGCTCCCGGCCGGTTGGTCGTGGTCTTCCAGCCCCACCTGTATTCGCGAACGCAGGACTTCGCGGAGGGATTCGGGGTGGCGCTCGCGGCCGCCGACGTCGTGATCGTCATGGACGTCTACGCCGCGCGGGAGGATCCGGTGCCCGGGGTTTCGGGGGAGTTGGTCGCCGATGCGGTGCGGCGTACCGGTTCGGCCACGGAGGTGTTTTTCGCGCCGACGGCGGGTGACGCCGTCGATACGGTCCTGCGGGTTGCGCGCCCGGGCGATGTCGTCCTCACCCTCGGCGCGGGCGATGTCACCAAGCTCGGGCCGACGATTCTGACGGCATTGGAAGCTCGCCCGTGACGGCGTCGTCGCCACCCGGGGGGGAACGGCTGGCCAGGTCCCGAGAGTTGTTCGCCCGCCGCGCCGCCCGGGCCCGGCGCCGGCCGTGGCTGACCGCCACCCTCGCCCTCATCCTCGTGCTGGCCGTCGGGACCTTCGCGTATGCCGTGGGCTTTTCGAGCCTCTTCGACGTGCGGACCGTGACGATCACCGGGGTGAGCGAGCAGGAGGCCGCGGCGGTCCGCGACGCCGCCCAGGTGCCGATGAACCGTCCCCTCATCCGGGTCGACACCGCGGCCATTTCGGATCGGATACTCAAGGCCCGGCCGCCGGTGAAGTCCGCCCTGGTCACCCGCCAGTACCCGCATACGATCACCATCACGATCGTCCTGCGAACGCCGGCTCTCGTCCTGCGAAACTCTCAAGGTCAACTTGACCTTGTGGACGAGACCGGCTTCGCCTTTCAGCGGGTCACCGCGCCGCCCAGCGGAGTTCCCGTGGTCACCACGTCCGGAGCCGCCCCGGGGCGCACTGCGCTCACCGCCGCGATGGCCGCGGTGCAGGCATTTCCGGCCGCCCGGCGCAGCGGAATCTCGAATATCCAGGTGTCGGGCGCGAGTTCGGTGACCTTCACCCTGGACCGGACGGTCGTGGTGTGGGGCACCGAAGGCGATGCGGCCAAGAAGGAACGGCTCGTGGAGGTGCTCATCGCGCAGAGCCCGGTCCCGACCAGGATCGACGTCTCCGCACCGGACGCACCGGTTTCCCGCTGATAGCCGGTCGTGACGGGCGGGGAGTCCGGGCAGTTTGGAAGACACGCCCACCTCAGGTTGCCGGGCGCTATATTTCGCCCTAACGTCATTCCCTGAATGCTCATGCGGGATTGCCGCAACAGTAAATCTGAACTTGAGCTTTATAGATGAGGAAGGCCCGACGTGGCAGCAGCTCCCCAGAACTACCTGGCCGTTATCAAGGTCGTCGGCGTCGGCGGGGGTGGTGTCAACGCCGTCAACCGGATGATCGAAGTCGGGCTCAAGGGCGTGGAGTTCATCGCCATCAACACCGACGCCCAGGCGCTGCTGATGAGCGATGCCGACGTCAAGCTGGACGTCGGCCGGGACGCCACCCGGGGCCTCGGCGCCGGTGCCGACCCGGAGGTCGGCCGGCGGGCGGCCGAGGACCACGCCGAGGAGATCGAGGAGGTCCTCAAGGGGGCCGACATGGTGTTCGTGACCGCCGGTGAGGGCGGCGGCACCGGCACCGGCGGGGCCCCCGTCGTGGCCCGGATCGCCAAGGGGCTGGGCGCCCTGACCATCGGCGTCGTGACCCGTCCGTTCGGGTTCGAGGGGCGTCGGCGGGCCAACCAGGCCGAGGCCGGCATCGGCGCCCTGCGCGAAGAGGTCGACACCCTCATCGTCATCCCCAACGACCGCCTGCTGTCCATCTCCAACCGCAACGTCTCGATGCTCGACGCGTTCCGCAACGCCGACCAGGTATTGCTCTCCGGCGTGCAGGGCATCACCGACCTGATCACCACGGTCGGGTTGATCAACCTCGACTTCGCCGACGTCAAGTCCGTCATGCAGGGCGCGGGTTCGGCGCTCATGGGCATCGGGTCGGCGCGCGGTGAGGACCGCGCGGTCCAGGCCGCCGAGCTCGCGATCTCCTCGCCGCTGCTGGAGGCCAGCATCGACGGGGCCCACGGCGTGCTCATCTCCATCCAAGGTGGCAGCGACCTCGGGCTGCTGGAGATCCACGAGGCCGCCCGGCTCATCCAGGAGGCCGCGCACCCGGAGGCCAACATCATCTTCGGCGCCGTCATCGACGACTCACTCGGCGACGAGGTGCGGGTCACGGTCATCGCTGCCGGCTTCGACGGCGGCACCCCGAGCAAGCGCCCCGAGGCGCCCGCCGTCCCGGGTCGCGAGGCCACGAACCGCCCGGCGCCCACACCGACCGGCGGCGCCGCGTCGGCCCCGGCGCCATCGCCGGCTCCCGCGCCCGCTCCGGCCCCCGCGCCGGCACCCGCCCCCAACGGCGCTGACCGGCCCCCGCGACAGGTCGTCTTCGACGACGGCGACCTCGACGTCCCCGACTTCCTGAAGTAGGGGACCGGTCAATCCGACGCCGGCGCCGGCTCGGTCCGCTGCCGGCGTCCCGTCGGGGGAGTCCACGGGTCGACGCGGTAGCGTGACCGGTGTGTTCGCCTATCACCACGTGCGTGACGGCGTCCTCGTCGCGATCACCGATCGGAGCGCACCCGATCACGGCTCCGGCGGGTTCAACCTGGCCGACCACGTCGGCGACGACCCGACCCGGGTCGCCGCGCACCGGGCGAGGCTGACAGCCGAGCTGGGGGCCGACGACGTCGTCTTCATGACGCAACGGCATACCAACTTCGTCGTCCGGGTCGAGGTACCCATCACCGGCGAGGCCCCGATCTGCGACGCCATCGTCACGACGGGGCCTGGGCTGGCCCTGGCCGTCCAGGTGGCGGACTGCGTCCCCGTCCTGTTGGCCGACCCGGTCGCCCGAGTCGTGGCCGCCGTGCACGCCGGACGGGCCGGATTCGTCGGCGGCATCGTGCCGGCCGCCGTCGCGTCGATGCGCGAGCTCGGCGCCGAGACGATCACCGGCACCGTCGGGCCGTCGATCTGCGCGCGGTGCTACGAGGTGCCCGAGGAATTGCGGGACCTGGCCGAGGCCGTCGAATCCGTCAGCGCCGCCGTGTCGTGGACGGGAACCCCGGCCATCGACGTCGCCGCCGGCGTCGTGGCCCAGTTGCGCCGTGCGGAGGTCGACGTGCGGTGGCTGCCGGGATGCACCAGGGAACGCGACGACCTGTACTCCTATCGCCGCGACGGTCGGACCGGGCGCTTCGCCGGCATCGTCATGCTGACGAGTTGAGCGACCCCAGATGAGTGACCCCGAGATGAGCGAACAGCGCCGGGCCGAGCTGGCCGCGAACCTCGTGACGGTCCGCGAGCGGATCGCGCGGGCCTGCACGGCCGCCGACCGCGGCAGCGATGAGGTCACGCTCATCGCGGTGACCAAGACCTACCCGGCCGCCGATGTCGCCGTCCTGCTCGGCCTCGGCGTCACCGACATCGGCGAGAACCGCGATCAGGAGGCCGCTCCCAAGATGGTCGCCGTGCGCGCGGCCGGCCTGACCCCGGTCTTTCACTTCGTCGGCCAGTTGCAGACCAACAAGGCCGCCTCGGTCGCGCGGTATGCCGATGTCGTCCAGTCCGTGGATCGGTCCCGTCTGGTCGACGCCCTGGACCGAGCCGCCGAGTATGCCGGCCGTCGCCTCGCCGTGCTCGTCCAGATCGACCTCGACGACGGCGCCGACGAGCGGGCCGCCGCCGGTGACCGCGGCGGTCGCGGCGGTGTCCCGCCGGCCGAGGCCGCCGCGCTCGCCGAACGGGTCGCCGCGACGCAGCAGCTCACGCTGGCCGGGGTGATGGCCGTCGCCCCGCTCGACGGGGACCCCCGGCCGGCCTTCGAGCGGCTGGCCCGAGTCGCCGAGCGGGTTCGGGCGGTCGAACCCGCCGCGCGCTGGATCTCCGCCGGCATGAGCTCCGACCTCGAGGCGGCGGTGGCCGTCGGCGCGACACATGTGCGTGTCGGGACCGCAATCCTCGGATCGCGCTCGCCCCGGCGCTAACGTCGTGGCGAGACGTCGAACGCGCGCAACAACAAGGGAGCTCGTCATGGCAGGCGCGATGCGCAAGGCAATGGTCTACCTCGGCCTCGCCGAGGAGGACGACCAGTACGACGGGTACCGCTCGTACGAGCACGCCGAACCCGGTCGCGACGGATCGGCGCAGGTCACCTCGCTGGACGAACGCCGCCCCGTGTCGGCCCTGGCCCAGCCGGCCGAGGCGGGCGCGCTGAGCCGGATCACCACGATCCACCCGCGCACCTACAACGAGGCCAAGACGATCGGCGAGTCGTTCCGCGGCGGCACGCCCGTCATCATGAACCTCAGCGACATGGACGACGCCGACGCCAAGCGCCTGGTCGACTTCGCCGCCGGCCTGGTCTTCGGGCTGTCGGGGACGATCGAGCGGGTCACCGCCAAGGTCTTCCTGCTGTCCCCGGCGCACATCGAGATCGCCGGTGAGGACGTCGCCGAACCCGTCACCCAGCGCGGCTTCTTCAACCAGAGCTGACCCGGGCCCTGAGCCGGCTGGCGTCCACGCAGACGCCCGGGCCACTGACATACGAGGCACCGGCATACCGGTTGGACGGGGTGGTCGGGCGGCCGCGCTGATGGGTGAGAATGGCATATGAACCTGTTTTGGGGGATCTACTCCCTGGTGGTGTTGATCTTCTTCATCGCCCTCATCGGGCGGCTCATCGTGGACTGGCTGCAGATCCTCTCGCGTGACTGGAGGCCACGGGGCGCCATGTTGGTGGTGGCCGAGATCCTCTACAGCGTCACCGACCCGCCGTTGAAGTTCCTACGCCGCATCCTGCCCTCGCCGCGGGTGGGTAACGTCCGGTTCGACCTCGCCTTCATCGTGCTGTTCTTGGCCACCTCGTTCCTGATGAACCTGCCGGCCTACTTCCGCTGACTCGTATGCGGGGTGGGTAGGATGCCGTCGTGGCTGTCACCCCCGAGGAAATCCTCAGCAAGCGTTTCGTCGTCACCCAGTTCCGGTCGGGCTACGAGCGGACCCAGGTCGACGACTTTCTCGACGACGTCGTCGCCACCATGCGCAGCGTGATGGCCGAGCGGGACGACTATCGGGCCCAGTTGACCGCCGGCGGTCAGGCGCCGCGCGAGCCGGGCGACCAGAGCGACCCCGAGGTGGCCGACGCCAACCGGGCCGAACTCGAACAGGCCCGGGCCACGATCGCCGCCCAGGAGGCGCGGATCGCCGAACTCACCCAGGCGCTGGACCAGGCGGGTTCGGCCACGCCGCAGGACGACAGCGCGCGGGCCTCCCAGGTCATCGCGTTGGCGCAGCGCCTGCACGACGAACACGTCCGCGAGGGCGAGCAGACCCGCGACCGGCTCGTCTCCGAGGCGCAGGCTCGCCACGACGAACTCGTGGGTACGGCCCAGGCCCGGCATGACGAACTCCTGGGCACGGCCCAGGCCCGCCACGACGAACTCGTCGGGACCGCGCAGAATGCGCACGACGAGCTCGTCGGCTCGGCGCACCGCGAGCGCGACGAGGTCCTCTCGAACGCCCACCAGGAACGCGATCGGCTCATCGACGAGGGCCGTAGCCAGTCGGCCGGCATGGTCGCCGAGGCCGAGCAGCGTCGGGACGGCATCCTCGCCGAGTTGGAGTCGTCCCGAGCCGGACTGGAGGGCCGGATCGACCAGTTGCGTGATTTCGAGCACAGCTACCGGTCGAAGTTGCGTGATTTCCTCAACCAGCACCTGTCCGCCCTTGAGGAGGACGGATCCCGCGGGGCTGACGAAAACGCCGATCACCAGGGCCAACACGAGTCCCACGACGAGCACGGGAACGAGGGCTGACCCGCCCCACCTCGGACCGTATGCCGGTCGCTGCGCGGGCGGGCCCGGCACCGATTCCATAACGGGCCTTTGTCTGGTGTGGCTCGCTCTGCCGAACCGCACCTGAGGGCGCTATCCTCTGCGGACGGCCATCGCGGACGACGACCCAGTTGGGGGAGAAATGGCAGGCAGATCGACGACGTCGGCTCAGGCCGAGCCGAAGGCAGCGCCGGCTCGGCGCGCGACGAAGACGGCCGCGAAGAGCTCTGCCGCCACGGCGGCGCCGACGACATCGACCCCCGCGGCTCCGGCTCCGGCCAACAAGGCCACCGTGAAGAAAACCCCGGCGAAGAAAGCCCCGGCGAAGGCCGTCGCAGCCAAAACCGCCGCACCACGAACGACCCCGGCGCGGACCGCCACCACCAGGAGGAGGACGGCCACGGCGACGGCCGCCAAGACCACCGCGGCGGCCCGCGCCATGCCGGACCACGCCGCGGCCGAGCCCACGACGCCCGTCGCACCGGCACCGGCACCGGCACCGGCGCCGACACCGGAGACCGCGGACAGCGCGGCCCCGGCCGCCGCGGCCACCCCGCTGCCCATGGCCGATCGCGTGCGAGCCAACGAGGCCCCTTGGACGGCAACGGAATTGCGAGATCTGCAGGCCGACATCGAGACCCACGTCGCCCAACTCCGGCAGGAAATCGAAACCGCCGAGGCCGACATCCTCGGGCTGATGCGCGACGGCGGCGACGGCTCCGGTGACGACCAGGCCGACGCCGGCGCCAAGACCTACGAGCGCGAGCAGGAACTCGCGATCGCCAACAACGCTCGCGATCTGCTGGAGGCCAACGAGCGCGCCCTCGAACGCCTCGCCGACGGCAGCTACGGGATGTGCGAGACCTGCGGCGAGCCGATCGGCAAGTTTCGGCTCCAGGCCGCACCTCGTGCCACGCTATGCGTGACATGCAAGCAGAAGCAGGAACGTCGCTGACCGAATCACCCGCGCCCGCCGCCGGGTCATCCCGGCGTGGCTTGTTCCGGCTGCTCGTCGTCATCGCCGCCGCGACCTATGCCGCCGACCAGCTCGCCAAGGCCTGGGCGGTCGCCGCCCTGTCGGACGGGTCGGTCCGTCCCCTCATCGGCGACCATCTGCGCCTGGTCCTGCTGCGCAACTCGGGGGCGGCCTTCTCGATCGGCAACGGCGCGACCTGGCTGATGACCCTGATCGCCTGCGGGGTCCTGGCCGTCGTCGTCTGGGCGGCCCGCCGGATCGGCAGCACCGGCTGGGCGTGGGCTCTCGGCCTGGTCCTCGGCGGCGCCCTGGGCAATCTCACCGACCGGATGGTGCGCGAGCCGGGCCCGGGTCGCGGTCACGTCGTCGACTTCATCGACTACAACCAGTTCTTCGTCGGCAATGTCGCCGATATCGCGATCGTCGGCGCCGCCGCCCTGATGGCCCTGCTGTCGCTGCGCGGCGTCCCGCTCGACGGGCGTCGATGACCCAGCGTCGGATCCTCACCGTCCCCGAGGGAGTGGACGGACAGCGGGTCGACGCCGCCGTCTCCCGCCTGCTCGGCTTCTCCCGAACGGCGGCTGCCGCGTTGATCGCACAGGGCCGGGTCCGGATCGACGACGCCGTCGCAGCCAAGTCCGACCGGGTCCGCACCGGTGCCCTGCTCGAGGTCGGTATGCCGGCCGCCGCCGCTCCGGCCGCCGTCGTCGCCCCGGAGCCGGTACCCGGCCTGCGGATCGTCCACGAGGACGACGACCTCGTCGTCGTCGACAAGCCCGCGGGGGTGGCCGCCCATCCGAGCCTGAACTGGGAGGGACCCGACGTCCTGGCGGGACTGGCGGCGGCCGGCATACAGATCGCCACGTCGGGCGCCGCTGAACGCCAGGGCATTGTCTCGCGGCTCGACGTCGGTACGTCCGGCCTGATGGTGGTCGCCAAGAGCGAGTATGCCTATTCGCGTCTGAAGCAGCTGTTCCGCTCCCGGCAGGTCGACAAGACGTACCACGCCCTGGTCCAGGGGCTGCCGGATCCGATGGTCGGCACCATCGACGCACCGATCGGGCGACGCCCGGGGGCGGAGTTCAAGTTCGCCGTGATGGACTCCGGCAAACCGTCGGTGACGCACTACGAGGTCATCGAGGCGTTCCGGCGGGCGGCTCTGCTGGAGGTCCACCTGGAGACCGGCCGAACCCACCAGATCCGGGTCCATCTGGCGGCGCTGCGCCACCCGTGCTGCGGGGACACGATGTACGGCGCGGACCCGGTGCTCGCCAAGCGACTGCGCTTGGATCGGCAGTGGTTGCACGCCACCGGCCTGGCCTTCGAGCACCCCGGCACCGGGCGACGGGTGGAGTTCACCAGCGTCTACCCGGATGACCTGGCCGCCGCCTTGGACCTGTTGGACGCCTGACCGGCTACTCGCCGAGGACCTCGTCCACGTAGCACCACCGCCAGGCCTCACCCGGCTCGAAGGATCGCATGACCGGGTGCCCGGTCGTCTCGAAGTGCCGGGTCGCGTGCAGGCCCGGCGAGGAGTCGCAGCAGCCGACATTGCCGCAGGTCAGGCACATCCGCAGGTGGACCGGGACGGTTCCCTCGGCCGCGCAGTCGCCGCACGTGTCGCCGCTGGGCCGCGGGTATGCCTCGTGCTCGCGGGCCTCGCGCAGATGCCCGCACGGTTCGTCGCGGGCGCGAACCGTCAGCTCGGACGTCTGGAGTCGTTCGGCTCGATTGCCGAAACCCCGCACGATCGACTCCTCCAGATCGAGGGCGCCCAGCACCCCGGTCAGCACCTCCTGATCGATCTGGCCGTCGCCGCGCAGCGCCAGGACGTGATCGCGCTCGGCCTCGATCGCAGCCAGCCGCAACCGATGGCGCGCCTGGGCCGGGGTCTCCAGTTCGTCCGAGGGACGGCCGAGACGCTCCCAACTGGCGTTGACCCGGCGGGTGGAATCGGTGCGCAGTTCCCCGAGGATCGCCTCGTCGCCGGGCCGGGCCGCCGCCTGGGCCGCGGCCAGTCCCGCCGCGCTCGCCCGCTGGATGACGGTCGCCTCCTGGATGGCGTCCTCGCGGGGATCGGGGCCGTGGACCTCCAGCCGCCGGGCCAGCCACGGCAGGCTCAGGCCCTGCACGAGCAGGGTGCCGATGGTGACCACGAGGGCGACCAGGATCAACACCGGCCGACCGGTCAGGTCCGTCGGCAGGCTGAGCGCCGCCGCGAGCGTGACCACCCCACGCATCCCCGCCCACGACACGACGAGGACCTCGCGCAGCGACATCCGGCCCCACCGCCGGCCACGCAGGACGAGCCGGGTCGCCAGCAGCCAGAGCATCCGCAAGACGATGACGGCGACCAGAGCGGCCAGGCATACCCCGACGACGGTCCCGGCGCCGAACCCGGCCGTGGTCGCCTCGGTGACGATTCGCCGGGCCTGCAAGCCGATGAGCAGGAAGACCGCGTTCTCCAGGATGAACTGGATCGTCGCCCAGTTCGTGCGCTGCACGATCCGGGTGCGGGCGTCCTGCTCGAGCTGGGCCCGATGGCCCAGCACCAACCCGGCCACGACGACCGCCAGCACGCCCGAGCCGTGCACCTCTTCGGTCGGGGCGTAGGCGAGGAAGGGGACGAGGAAGGACAGTGCCGTGCTCATCACCGGGCTCGCGTCGTCGATGAACCGGTATGCCAGTCCGGCCAGTCTCGCCACGGCATACCCGATGACCACGGCGAGGGCGACGGCGCGACCGAAGTCGAGCAGGATCCCGGCGGCGGTCACGGTCGTGGTGAGGGCGAGCAGGGCGCTGCGCAGCGCGACGAGGGCACTCGCGTCGTTGACGAGGGATTCGCCCTCCAAGACGGTGACGACCCGTCGCGGCAGACCCACCTGACGGGCCACGGCGGAGGCCGCGACGGCATCCGGGGGCGCCACCACCGCGCCGATCGCGCAGGCCGCGACGAAGGGCACCTTCAGGACCGCCCAGACGACCACCGCGACCCCGAACGTGGTGAACACGACCAGCCCGACCGACAGCCAGCCGATGGCCCCGAGATTGTCCTTGAAGTCCACCAGCGAGGTGTTGACGGCAGCGGCATACAACAGCGGCGGCAGCAGGCCGACGAGCACGAGATCCGGCGACAGGACCGGTTCGGCGACGAATGGCAGCACCGAGCCGAGAACGCCGACGAGCATGAGCAGCAACGGAGCCGACACGCGTAACCGTTCGGCGAGCCAGGTCGTCGCCAGGAGCACACTACCGAACACGGCCACCGGGACGAGAAGCTCCATGGCCCGATCCTGCCCTATCGAGCGAGCCGGCGACCGGATCGGCGACCTCGACGGGGCAGGGCCGAACCTGCGAGGCGGTGTCCCCGCCCGGGCTTAGAGTTGTCCCCGATGTCGACCCCACCCGCCCCGTCCGGCCCGGTCTCCGGCGTTCCTCAGGTCCCGGCGCCGGGGGCGAACTTCGTGCACCTGCACAATCACACCGAGTACTCCATGCTCGACGGCGCGGCCCGGGTCGACGACCTGCTGGCCACGGCTGCCGCGATGGGGATGCCGGCGATCGCGACGACCGACCACGGATACCTGTTCGGGGCCTTCGAGTTCTGGTCCAAGGCCCAAAAGCACGGCATCAAACCGATCATCGGCGTCGAGGCCTATGTCACCCCCGGGACGCACCGCGGCGACCGGACCCGGGTCAAGTGGGGCGACGAACGCACCGCGCCCGGTGACGACATCTCCGGGTCGGGCGCCTACACCCACCTGACGCTGCTGGCCCGGGACAACGACGGCCTGCGCAATCTGTTCCGGATGAGTTCGATCGCCAGCCTCGATCAGGTCTACACCAAGTGGCCGCGGCTGGACCGCGAACTGCTGGACCGCTATGGCGGCGGTCTGATCGCCACCACCGGCTGCCCGTCCTCGGAGATCCAGGTCCGGCTGCGGCTCGGCCAGTACGAGGCCGCCCGGCAGGCGGCGGGGGAGTACCGCGAGATCTTCGGGTCGGAGAACTACTTCTGCGAGGTCATGGACCACGGCAACGAGATCGAACGCCGCACGATCAAAGACCTGTTGCGCCTGGCGAAGGACCTCAAGCTGCCGCTGGTGGCGACCAACGACCTGCACTACACCCGGCCCGAGGACGCCATCCCGCACGCCGCGCTGCTGTGCGTGCAGTCCGGTTCCACCTTGACCGACCCCGGGCGGTTCAAGTTCGACGGCGAGGGGTACTACCTGAAATCCCCCGCCGAGATGCGGCATACCTGGCGGGAACTCCCCGAGGCCTGCGACAACACGCTGCTCATCGCCGAGCGCTGCGAGGTGTCCTTCGAGACCGGCGAGGGCCGGTACATGCCGCGGTTCCCGGTGCCGGAGGGGGAGACCGAGGCGAGTTGGTTCGTCAAGGAGGTGGCTCGTGGCCTGGCTGAGCGCTTCCCCGGCGGGGTGCCCGAGTATGCCAGTGAGCAGGCCGAGTACGAAACCCGGGTCATCCTCGACAAAGGGTACGGCGGATACTTCCTCGTCGTCGCCGACTTCATCAACTGGGCCAAGGACCACGGCATCCGGGTCGGTCCGGGCCGGGGCTCGGGTGCCGGCTCAATGTGCGCGTATGCCATGCGCATCACCGACCTGGACCCCGTCCCGTACGGTCTGATCTTCGAGCGCTTCCTCAACCCGGAGCGTCCCTCGATGCCGGACTTCGACGTGGACTTCGACGAACGTCGGCGCGGCGAGGTGATCCGGTACGTCACCGACAAGTACGGCGAGGACCGGGTCGCCCAGATCGTCACCTACGGCACGATCAAGGCCAAGCAGGCCGTCAAGGACGCGGCCCGGGTCATGGGGCACCCGTTCGCGGTCGGTGAGCAGCTGACCAAGGCGATGCCGCCGGCCGTCATGGGCAAGGACATCCCGCTGTCGGGGATCTTCGACAGCAAGCACCCGCGCTACGGCGAGGCGGGCGACTTCCGGGCGCTGCACGACTCCGACCCGACGCTGCGCGAGGTCATCAAGACGGCGCGGGGTCTGGAGGGGTTGAAGCGGCAGTGGGGGGTGCACGCGGCCGGGGTCATCATGAGCTCCGAACCGCTCATCGACGTCATCCCCATCATGCGCCGGCTCCAGGACGGCCAGGTGCTCACCCAGTTCGACTACCCGAACTGCGAGAGCCTCGGCCTGGTCAAGATGGACTTCCTCGGGCTGCGCAACCTGACGATCCTCGAC
Source organism: Dermatophilaceae bacterium (assembly GCA_039812545.1). Lineage (GTDB taxonomy): Bacteria > Actinomycetota > Actinomycetes > Actinomycetales > Dermatophilaceae > JBDIAR01. The sequence continues at coordinate 15,609 of JBDIAR010000036.1, forward strand.
GACGCCATCGCCAATGTGCGGGCCAACCGCGGCACCGACATCGACCTCGAGGAGTTGTCGCAGGACCCGACGGATCGCAAGGCATACGAGCTGCTGGCCCGAGGGGATACCCTCGGGGTCTTCCAGCTCGACGGCGGCGGGATGCGCACCCTGCTCAAGCAGATGCAGCCGGACAACTTCGAGGACATCTCGGCGGCCCTCGCGCTCTACCGGCCCGGTCCCATGGGCGCGAACTCGCACACCAACTACGCGCTGCGCAAGACCGGCAAACAGCAGATCGAGCCGATCCACCGCGAGTTGGCCGAGCCGCTCGCCGAGATCCTCGACACGACCTACGGCCTGATCGTCTACCAGGAGCAGGTCCAGCAGATCGCCCAGAAGGTCGCCGGCTACTCGCTCGGCAAGGCCGACCTGCTGCGCCGGGCGATGGGCAAGAAGAAGAAGGAGGTGCTGGACGCCGAGTTCAAGCCCTTCTCGGCCGGGATGGCCGAACGCGGCTACAGCCCGGATGCGATCAAGACGCTGTGGGACATCCTCGTCCCGTTCTCCGACTACGCCTTCAACAAGGCGCACACCGCGGCATACGGGCTGATCTCCTATTGGACGGCCTACCTCAAGGCCAACTACCCCTCGGAGTACATGGCGGCGTTGCTGACCAGCGTGCGCGACGACAAGGACAAGTCGGCGATCTATCTCTCCGAATGCCGCCGGATGGGGATCAAGGTGCTGCCGCCGGACGTCAACGAGTCGATCGCGAATTTCGCGGCCGTCGGCGACGACATCCGGTTCGGCCTGGCCGCGGTCCGCAATGTCGGGGTCAACGTCGTCGAGGCGATCATCGCGGCCCGCACCGACAAGGGCGCGTTCACCGGTTTCAGAGACTTCCTGTCCAAGGTCCCGGCGGTGGTCTGCAACAAACGCACCGTCGAATCCCTCATCAAATCAGGGGCGTTCGACTCCCTCGGCGCGACTCGACGCGGGCTGCTCACCGTCCACGAGCAGTACGTCGACGCGCTGGTCGAGGTCAAGCGCAACGAGGACAAGGGCGAGTTCACCTTCGACATCTTCGGGTTCGCCGATCCCGCCCCCGACGCCGGATCGTCGGTGGTCGACGGGCTCCCGCCCGTGCCGGCCGGGGAGTGGGACAAGTCCGCGCTGCTGGCCTTCGAGCGGGAGATGCTCGGGCTCTACGTCTCGGACCACCCGCTCTTCGGCATCGAACACCTACTGCGGCAACTCGCCGACACCGACATCCCCCGCCTGCTCGGTGAGGACGGCGCCCCGGACGGGTCGATGGTCACGATTGCCGGCCTGATCACCGCCATCACCTTGAAGCGCACCAAGAAGGGCGAACTCTTCGCGGTCACCCAGGTGGAGGACCTGGGCGGTTCGATCGAGGTGATGTTCTTCCCGCGGACCTATGAGCAGTATGCCGGTCAGGTCGCGCACGACACCGTCTGCGTGGTGCGCGGCCGGATTCGTCGCACCGACGAGACGACGTCGATGACGGTGGATTCGTTCACGGTGCCCGACGTGCGAGAGGGTCCGCGCGGGCCGGTGGTCCTGGCGATTCCGCTGCCGAGGGCCACGGCCCCGGTCATCGAACGGCTGCGCGGCGTCCTCAGCGAACACCCCGGCGCGACCGAGGTCCACGTCCGGCTGACCCAGCCCGGGCGGTCGGTGCTGATGGGGCTCGACGACTCGTTGCGGGTGACCCCCTCGCCCGCGCTGTTCGGCGACCTCAAGGCGCTGCTCGGCCCGTCCTGTCTCGCGTGATGCCGTCGCCGTCCCGCCCGGTGGGTGTTTTCCGGGGAGCGTCGTGAACGTCCTCGGGCTGCGTACCGCCGGACGCGTCGGACGAATGCGCCTGGCATCGCTGGGAATCGAGCCCGCGGCATACGGGACCTCGGCGATGGACGTCGTGCGTCGCGCCGGCGCCATGCAGGCGCAGGATCTGGACGGGGTGCTGTGGTCCGTCGGGCTGCGGACCGGACTGACGCAGGCAGCGGTGGAGCAGGCGATCGCCGACCGACACCTCGTGCGCACCTGGCCGATGCGCGGGACCTTACACCTGGTGCCCGCGCAAGACGCGCGGTGGATGTGCGCCCTGCTCGCCGGCCCGTCGATCCGGGCGGCCGAGCGGATGCGAGCCCACCTCGGCATCGAGGAGCAGCACCTGGCCACGGCCGTCGACACGTTGACCGCCGCCCTGACGGGTGGCGCGGTCCTGACCCGGGCGGCGGCCGTCGAGGCGTTGGGCCGCGCGGGCCTGGACACCTCCGGCCAGCGCGGCTATCACTACCTCGTGCGACTCGCCCAGGCCGGGCTGATCTGCCAAGGGCCGCGGGAGGGCAAGCAGCAGACCTTCGTCGCCCTGGACGCCTGGGTGCCGCAGCACGTCGAGCCGTCGCGGGAGGAGGCGATGGCCCGGCTCGCCGACCGTTACGTCGCCTCGCACGGCCCGGTGACCGAACGCGACTTCGCGGGGTGGTGCGGCCAGAACCTCGGGTTCGCCCGCGAGGCGATCGCCCTGGCGGGCTCCGCGATCGTGCGCGAGCGCCGCGACGACGTCGAGTACCTCGTCCACGCCGACGCGCCGACCGACGTCACGCTGTCCCGGGCCGTCCACCTGCTCCCCGGGTTCGACGAGTTCATGCTCGGCTACAAGGACCGCTCTGCCGTCATCACCCGCGAACACGAGGCGATCGTCGTGCCGGGACGCAACGGCGTCTTCTCCCGCACCGTCGTCACCGGCGGACGGGTCGTCGGTCGATGGCGGTCCGTGGTGCGCCGCGGCTCGCTCGGCGTCCAGGTCCGGCCCTTCCCCGACCTGCCCGACGTGCTCGCCGGCGCGACTGCCGCCCGAGCCCTCGAACGCGCCGCCCGGGCCCATGCCCGGTTCCACGGAGTCGAGTTCGACGCCGTCGAGATCGTCCGCTGACCCACCGCAGACGGCGGACCCCGCACGCCTGAACGGCCCGGGCGGACCGGGCGGATCGGGCGGAGCCCGAACGGTCGTGGCAGGCTGGGCGACGTGGAAGTCGTCATCTGCGAGTCACCGGAGCGGATCGGCGCGCTCGCGGCCGACGCGATCACGGCGTTGGTCGCCGCCACCCCGACCGCCGTCCTCGGCCTGGCCACGGGTTCGTCGCCGATGAGCACGTATGCCGAACTCGCCCGCCGCTGTTCCTCCGGCGAGCTGAGTCTGGCGGGGGTGACCGCGTTCCTCCTCGACGAATATGTCGGACTGCCACCTGGTCATCCGCAGTCCTATCGGCGGGTCATCGACCGTGAACTCGTCGCGCACGTGGACCTCGACCCGGCCCGGGTCCACGCCCCGGACGGCGACGCGAGCGACCTGCCGGCGGCAGCGGCGGCATACGAGCGGGCGATCGCCGCGGCGGGGGGAGTTGACCTGCAATTGCTCGGGGTCGGCGCCGACGGACACATCGGCTTCAACGAACCCGGCTCGTCGCTCGCCTCGCGGACTCGCATCAAGAGCCTGACCGACCGGACCCGGGCCGACAATGCCCGGTTCTTCGGCGGTGACCCGCAGGCGGTGCCTCGGCATTGCCTGACCCAGGGGATCGGCACGATCATGGCGGCGCGTCATATCGTGCTCCTCGCGATGGGGCCGGGCAAGGCGCCGGCGGTGCGTCAGTTGGTCGAGGGTCCCGTGACGGCGATGTGCCCGGCCTCGACCCTCCAGTTCCACCCGCACGTCAGTGTCCTGATCGACGAATCCGCTGCTGCCCACCTGCAATTGGCCTCCTACTACCGGCAGACGTATGCGGCCAAACCGGCGTGGCAGGGGCTCTAGCCCGGTCGCCGCCCTTGACGTGGCGGAGTGTGACCATTTACGGGTTACCGGCGGGTTACCTTGGGCGCGCCGACCTGCCAGACTCGTCACATGGCACGAGACATCACCAAAGTAGGCGTAGTCGGGCTCGGCACCATGGGTGCCGGCATCACTGAGGTCTTCGCGCGAGCGGGCCTGGACGTCGTGGCTTTCGAAATCGACCAAGCGGCTCTCGAAGCGGGACAGGCCCGGGTGCTGGGTTCCCTGAAGCGGGCCGTCGAACGCGGCAAGATGCCGGCCGACGACTTCGACGCGGCGATGGACCACATCAGCTACACGGACCAGTACGAGGCGTTCGGCGACTGTCAGCTGGTCGTCGAGGCGGTCCCGGAGAAGATGGAGATCAAGCGGGTCGTCTTCTCGGCGTTGGACAAGGTGTTGGCCGAGGACGCGATCCTGGCGAGCAACACCTCCAGCCTGCCGATCACCGACCTGGCGGCCTCGACCGAGCACCCCAAGCGGGTCATCGGCATGCACTTCTTCAACCCGGCGACGGTGCAGAAGCTCGTCGAGGTCATCACCACCGTCATCGTCGACCAGGACGTGGTCGCCGACGTCGTCGCCCTGGCGACCCGGCTCGACAAGACCCCGGTCGTCTGCGGCGACCGGGCCGGCTTCATCGTCAACGACCTGCTGCTGGCATACCTGAACCACGCGGTGTCCTTCTACGAGAGCAAGTACGCCTCCCGTGAGGACCTCGACGCCGCCATGATGTACGGCTGCGGGTACCCGATGGGGCCGCTCGCGCTCATCGACCTGATCGGCCTGGACACCGTCTACGAAGTCCTCGACGTCATGTACCACGAGGACCGCGACAAGCTGCACGCGCCCGCGCCGATCCTCAAGCACATGATCACCGCCGGTCTGCTCGGGCGGAAGTCCGGCCGCGGCTTCTACACCTACGAGAAGCCCGGTTCGGGCAAGGTCGTCCCGGACGCCTTGACCCCGAAGAAGCGCGACGGTGACGAGGGCCTGCGCAAGGTCTCCAAGGTCGGGGTCGTCGGCACCGGCACGATGGCCACCGGCATCATCGAGGTCTTCGCCCGGTCCGGCTTCCCGGTGACCTACATCGGGCGTGGCGATGACAAGGTCGAGGGCGTCAAGACCGCCATCGCCAAGTCGCAGGACCGGATGATCGCCCGCGGCAGGGGGACCGAAGAGGCCAAGGCCGCCATCCTCGCCAACCTGCACGGCACGACCTCCTACGACGACCTGGCCGACGTCGACATCGTCGTCGAGGCCATCGCCGAGGACCTCGACGTCAAGGTGGCGACCTTCCAGAAGCTCGACGCCGTCTGCAAGGAGGGTGCCATCCTGGCGACGACGACCTCCTCGCTGCCGGTCATCCAGTGCGCCGCCGTCACCAAGCGCCCGCAGGACGTCATCGGGATGCACTTCTTCAACCCCGCCCAGGTGATGAAGCTGGTCGAGGTCGTCACGACGGTCGCGACCGCCGAGGATGTCACCGAGACGGTTCGGGCGCTGTGCGACAAGGTCGGCAAGGTGTCCGTGCTCTGCGGCGACCGGTCCGGGTTCATCGTCAACGCGCTGCTCTTCCCGTACCTCAACGACGCCATCAAGATGCTCGAGGCGCACTACGCGACCGCGGACGACATCGACCTGGCGATGAAGAACGGCGCGGCCCTGCCGATGGGTCCGTTCGAACTCCTCGACGTGGTCGGCCTGGACGTGTCGCTGGCCATCCAGCGTCAGCTGTACCGCGAGTTCCGCGACCGCGGGTTCGCGCCGGCGCCGATGCTCGAACA
>JBDIAR010000037.1:0-21199 GCA_039812545.1 Dermatophilaceae bacterium
CCCACGCGGTCGACGACGGAGCGCGCCAGGCTCGCCAAGGCCCGGGTCGCGTCGCAGTCGGGGAGGGCGGCCAACAACGCGACCGCTTCGTCGGCGACCGCGAAGGTATGCCGGCGCGCGCGTTCGACCGCTGCGCTGCCGCGCAGCAATTCCAGCGCCCGCGCCAGGTTGGCGTCGTCGTGCAGGTCGGCGGCCAGCGCCCCCTGAAGCTCCCGGTCGGCCGGATCCTCGGAGGCCTTGGCATACAACACCGCGAGGGTGTCGACGCCCTCCCGCAGATCGGTCCCCGGGGTCTTGCCGGTCTGCGCGCTGGTCGAGGTGATGTCGATCAGGTCGTCGGCGAGCTGGAAGGCCATCCCCAGCTTCTCGCCGTACTCCCCCAACACCTCCACGAACTCGCGCGGGCACCCCGAGAACATCGCGCCGTACCGGGCCGCCGTCGAGATCAACACCCCGGTCTTGTCGGCCAGCACCGCGAAGTAGTAATCGATCGGATCGACCCCCGCCGGACAGGCCCGCGCGTCGCGGATCTGCCCGCTGCACAGCCGCACGAAGGTCTGCGCCTGGATGAGCACCGCCTCCGGCCCGAGCCGGGCGACCAGTTCGGAGGCCTTCCCGAAGAGCAGGTCGCCCACCAGAATGGCCGTCGAGTTGTCGTATGCCGCGTTGGCGCTGGGTACGCCACGGCGTACCTCCGCCTCGTCCATGACGTCGTCGTGGTACAGCGAGGCGAGGTGGGTCAGTTCGACGGCGCAGGCCGCGGCGACGACATCCTCGCCGGGGCCGGTCCCGAGCTCGGCCGCCAACAGGGTCAGCAGCGGTCGGAACCGCTTGCCGCCGGCCGCCAGCAGATGCCCGGCCGCCCCCGCCACGAACGGATCGTCGAGGTCGACCTCGACCCTGAGCCGGCTGTCCACCAACGCCAACCCGGCCGCCAGCCGCCCGGTCAACTCCGGACTGGCACCGGGCAAGCCGAGGGCCGGTCCGGTCGACGGTCCCAGCTGAGTCACGGGGTCACCTCAGGAATTGGGAGGACCGTTCGGCGAGGTCGAGCAGGGTGGCCGGAGCGACCCCGAGGACCAGGGTCACCAGGGTGCCGATCGCGATGGCGAACGTGGTCAACGCCGACGGCGTCACCGCCGAACCCACCACCACCTGCCGGTCCTGGCCATCGGTCGCCTCGCGGCCACCGAAGTACATCAGCACGATGACCCGGAAGTAGATGTAGACCGTGACGGCGCTGGCCAGCACACCGATGACCGCCAGCGTGGTCCCGGTCGCCCCGCCGCGCCCGACGGCTGCCGAGAACACCGCGAACTTCGCGACGAAACCACTGGTGAGCGGGATCCCGGCGAACGACAGCAGCAGGAACGCGAACAACGCGGCCACCACCGGATTGCGCCGCCCCAGCCCGGCCCAGGACGCGATATTGGTCGCCTCGGCACCCTCGTCGCGCACCAGCGAGATGACGCCGAAGGCGGCGATCGTGGCCAGCCCGTAGGCCACCAGGTAGAACAGCACGGCGGAGACACCCGTGCGCGACATCGACAGCACACCGACCAGGATGAACCCGGCGTGAGCGATCGAGCTGTATGCCAGCAGCCGCTTCATGTCCGTCTGCACGATGGAGACCACCGCGCCGACGACCATGGTCAACACCGCGACGATGACCAGGACCGGTTGCCAATCCCAGAGCGCCTTGTCGATCCCCATGTAGACGACCCGCAGGATCGCGCCGAACGCCGCCGCCTTGGTGGCCGCCGCCATGAACCCGGTCACCGGGGTAGGAGCGCCCTGGTAGACATCGGGGGTCCACGCGTGGAAGGGCACCGCGCCGACCTTGAACAGCAGACCGACGAGCACCAGGACCGAACCCATCACCATGAGCGGGTCCATGCCCGGCTTGGCCGACCCGATCGCCGCTGAGATGACGTCGAGATGGACCGAACCGGCATACCCGTAGAGCAGAGCGGCACCGAAGAGGAAGAACGCCGAGGAGAACGCACCGAGCAGGAAGTACTTCAGCGACGCCTCTTGAGAGAGCAGTCGGCGGCGCCGGGCCAGCCCGGTCAGGACGTACAGCGGCAGCGACAACACCTCGAGCGCGATGAACATGGTGATCAGGTCCGCGCTGGCGGGGAAGATCATCATGCCGGCGACGGCGAACAGGGTCAGCGGGAAGACCTCGGAGGTCAGGTTCCCGGCCCGCAGCGCGGCCTCCTCGGTCGGCGAACCCGGCGAGGCGACCCCCATCGGGGTGAACGCGTCCGGTGTGCGGGCGCCGAACCGCTCCGCCATCGTCAAGATCCCGAGGATCCCCATGACCAGCAGAGCGCCCTGCAAGAAGAGCACCGGACCGTCGATGACCAACGACGGGAAACTGATCGTCCCGGGGTCGGCACCGGCATCGACCAGCCCCAACGTCCGACCCTGGTGCTTGGCGGCGGCCAGGGTGAGGGCGAGGAAACCGCCGAGCAGGGTGACCAGCGAGACGGTGAGTTGCACGGCATACCGGGACCGCTTCGGGACGAACGCCTCGACGAGCACCCCGACGAGAGCGCCGCCGAACACCACGAGGATCGGCAGGATGCCCTGGTAACTGATCTCGGCCTTCGCCGCGGCGGCAGCGGCGGCGGGCAGCACGAGGGCACTCACTGGTGGCTCCCTTCGACGGCCCCCGCGGAATGGTCGGGCACCGGGTCGGTGGCGTGCACGTAGCTCGTCAGCGTCGTGTCGACGGCCGGGTTGATCAGGTCGAGGGCGGGCTTGGGATAGAACCCGAGGGCCACCAGGGCGAGCAGCAGCGGGGCGGCGACCGCCTTCTCACGCATCCCGAGGTCGGTGACCCGGGCGATCTGCGGACCGTCCGGTCGGGGTCCGGTGAAGGTCCGCTTGTAGAACAAGAAGACGTACAACGCCGCGAGGATCACGGCCGTGGTCGCCAGGCCGGCGGCCAGCGGATGCCGGCCGAAGGAGCCCGCGAGGACGAGGAACTCCGAGACGAACGGCGCCAGGCCGGGCAGCGAGACGGTCGCCAGGCCGGCGATGAGGAACACCCCGGCCAGGACCGGCGTCACCCGTTGCCAGCCCCCGTATGCCGGGATGAGCGGGCTGCCGCCGCGTTGGATGAGCATCCCGGCGAACAGGAAGAGCGCGGCCGTGGAGAACCCGTGGGTGACCATGTAGAGCGTCGAGCCGCTCCACGACATCTTGGTGACCGAGAAGATCCCGAGCACGATCAGGCCGAAGTGGCTGATCGAGGTGTACGAGATCAGCCGCATCATGTCGTTCTGCCCGATCGCCATAATCGCGCCGTAGAGCACGGAGACGACCGCGAGGACGACGACCGTCGGGGTGGCCCAGTCGCTGGCGCCGGGGAAGAGCTGCAGGCAGAACCGCATCATCCCGAAGGTGCCGACCTTGTCCAGCACGCCGACCAGCAGGGTGGCCGTCGCGGGGGTGGATTCCGCGGCCGCATCCGGCAGCCAGGTGTGCACCGGCACCATCGGCGCCTTGACCGCGAAGGCGATGAAGAAGCCGACGAACAGGAGCCGTTCGGTGCCTTCGCCCAGGGCCAGGCCGGTGAGCTTGCCGAGCATGAAGCCGTCGGCGCCGCCGGGGCCCTGCAGGTAGAGGGCGATGACGGCGACCAGCATGACCAGTCCGCCGGCGAGGGAGAAGATCAGAAACTTCATCGCGGCGGCGCGCCGGCCCGGGCCGCCGTAGAGCCCGATGAGGAAGTACACCGGGATGAGCATGGCCTCGAAGAAGACATAGAACAGGAAGACGTCGGTGGCCGAGAAGACCCCGACCATGAAGGTCTCCAGCACCAGGAGCAGGGCGAAGTAGGTGTTCTCCCGCCGACCGCCGTCCGGCACGTCCCGCCAGGCGGCCAGGATGCACACCGGGGTCAGGACCAGCGCCATCAGGATGAGGGCGAGCGCGATGCCGTCGACGCCGAGGGCGTACGACACCCCGAACTGCGGGATCCAGGAGTGCTGCTCTTCGAGGCGGAACTGCGAGCCGCCGGTCGCCGACCCGGCCTGCGCGGCCGCGATCACCCCGAGGACCAGGGTGGCCAGCGAGAAGGTCAGCGCCAGCTCTTTCGCGGTCTTGGAGCTGCGGCCCGGGAGCGCGGCCACGATGGCCGCGCCGACCAACGGCACAAGCATCAGGAGCGACAGCCAGGGGACCGAGGACGTGTTCACTGGATCACCCACACCACTGCGAGGAGGACGACGACACCGGCGAGCATCGTCATGGCATACGAGCGGGCGAAGCCGTTCTGCAGCCGGCGCAGCACCCCGCCCGTCCCGCGGACGAACCGTCCGACCCCCATCGCCGTATGGTCGACGGCGCCCTGGTCGAAGGCGACCGTGCCGCGGGTCAGCGCGATACCTGGGTACATCAGCAGCGCCTCGTTGACGGTGTCCTGGTAGAGGTCGCGGCGGGCGGCCTCGGTCAGCACATTGCCGGACGGGGCGATGACCGAGACGTCGTCCCGCCAGTAGCGCGCCCAGGCGAACGCGACACCGGCGATGACCAGCGCGAAGGTCAGCCCCATGATGAGCCGGGCGTCCATCACCGGTACGGCCTCGCCCTCGTGGGTGCCGACCACGGGTTCGAGCCAGTGCTGGAAGAACCCGGTCGGGCCGAGGATCAGCCCGAGGAACGCCGACCCGATCGCCAGCACGACCATCGGGATGGTCATCGTCGCGGGGGACTCGTGCGGGTGCGCCTCGGCCGGCCAGCGCTTGCGGCCGTGGAAGGTCATGAAGAACAGCCGGGACATGTAGAACGCGGTGAGCCCGGCGGCGAGCATCGCGGCCAGCCCGAAGACCCAGGGCCGCCAGCCCTCGCCGACGAAGGCCTCCTCGATGATCTTGTCCTTGCTCCAGAAGCCGGAGAATCCGGGGAAGCCGATGATCGCCAGCCAGCCGAACAGGAAGGTCGCCCAGGTGATTTTCATCTTCCCGGACAGCCCGCCGAACCGGCGCATGTCGACGGCGTCGTTCATCCCGTGCATGACCGAACCGGCGCCGAGGAACATCCCGGCCTTGAAGAAGCCGTGGGTGATCAGGTGGAAGATCGCGAAGACGGCGCCGAGTGGGCCGAGGCCCGCGGCGAGCATCATGTAGCCGATCTGGCTCATCGTGGAGGCCGCCAGCGCCTTCTTGATGTCGTCCTTGGCGCAGCCGACGATCGCCCCGAAGACCAGCGTGATGCAGCCGACGATGACGACGACGAGTTGCGCGGTCGGCGCGGCGTGGTAGATCGCCCCGGACCGCACCACGAGGTAGACGCCGGCGGTGACCATCGTCGCGGCGTGGATCAGCGCGGACACCGGCGTCGGACCGGCCATCGCGTCTCCCAGCCAGCTTTGCAGCGGGAACTGCGCGGACTTGCCGCAGGCGCCGAGCAGCAGGAACAGCCCGATCGCGATGACGAAGCCCTGTTCGCTCCCGGGCAGGCCTTCCACCGCGGCGTTGACCCCGGCGAAATCGAGCCGACCGAAGTGGGCGAGCATGAGGAACATCGCGATGAGCAGCCCGAAGTCCCCCACCCGGTTGGCGACGAACGCCTTGTTGGCGGCGGTGGCGTATGCCGGGTTGTGGTTCCAGAACCCGATCAGCAACCAGGACGCCAGGCCCACCCCCTCCCAGCCGACGAAGAGCAGCAGGTAGGAGTCGGCGAGGACGAGCAGCAGCATCGAGGCGACGAAGAAGTTGAGGTAGGCGAAGAACCGTCGCTTGTCGGGATCGTGCGCCATGTACCCCAGCGAGTACACGTGGATGAGCGACCCGACGAACGTGACCAACAAGACGAACGCGATCGACAACGGGTCGACCCGCATACCGGCGGCCAGATGCAACGGACCGGCGCTGATCCAGTCGAACAGTCGCAGGTCGCTCGCGCGCTGGTCGGCCGGCTGGGCGAGCATCCCGAAGAAGATCCCGCAGCCCACCCCGAACGAACCCCACGACAACCCGGTCGCCAGGGCCGGGCCGATCTTGTCCAGGGCTCGCCCGCCGAGCAGCAAGATCGCGGATCCGAGCAGGGGCAGGGCCACGAGCCACCAGGCCGTGGTCGCCGATCCCGACGCGGCCGGAAGTTCACCGGCCGCGGCCAGCGAAGCAATCACCGTCACCCCGTACTCCTTACAGCTTCAGCAGGTTGGCGTCGTCGATCGACGCCGACCTGCGGGCTCGGAAGATGGCCATGATGATCGCCAGTCCGACGACCACCTCGGCGGCCGCCACGACCATGACGAACAAGGCGATGACCTGCCCGTCGAGATTGCCCCAGTACCGGGCGAAGGTGGCGAAGGCCAGGTTGGCCGCGTTCAGCATGAGCTCGACGCCCATGAAGACGACGATCGCGTTGCGCCTTGTCAGCACGGTGATCGCGCCGATCGTGAAGAGCACGATGGCCAGGTAGATGTAGTTCATCAGGCTCATCGCTGCCTGCCCTCCTCGATCTCCTGCTCCATCTCGTGTTCGGCCTCGGTATAGGCATCGGGCTCGCGGATCTGATCCCGGGCCACGAGAACCCGCGACACCGACAGGTCGCTCGGCGAGCCGTCGGGCAGCAGCGCCGGGGTGTCGACGGCGTTGTGTCGGGCGAAGACCCCGGGGGCCGGCAGGCCGGCGAGGAAGCGCCCGTCGCGGAACCGGCGCTGACTCCACTCGCGCTGGCTCGGCTTGTCGCCGAACCGCTCCCGGTGGGCCAGCACCATCGCGGCGATGGCCGCGGTGATGAGCAGCGCCGAGGTCAGCTCGAAGGCGAAGACATACTTGCCGAAGATCAGGGTCGCCATCCCGGTGACATTGCCGGGGTCGGTGTTGACCGCGTCCAAGCCGACCGGTTCGGGCATGACCGCGGAGCCGACGCTGAGCGCGAGCAGGGCCACCAGCCCCAGCCCGAGGACGGCCGCGGCGGGCCGCTGCCCCTTGATGGTCTCCACGACCGAGTCGGCCGCGTCCACGCCGATGAGCATGACGACGAACAGGAAGAGCATCATCACGGCGCCGGTGTAGACGAAGACCTGGACGACGCCGAGGACGTGGGCCTGCAGGGTCAGATAGATGACCCCGAGGTTGACCATCACCAGGGCCATGCACAGCGCCGCGTGGACGGCCTTGCGCGCGAAAATCAACCCCAGGGCCGCCACGACGCTGAGCGTCCCGACGACCCAGAAGACGACTGCCTCACCCCCACCGGTCACCGCGGCTCACCACCTTCCTGCTCGGGTATGCCGTCACTGTGCTCGGGCTCGTCGGCCGCCGCGTGCTCGGCGACGAAGTCGCGTTGCGCATCGGTCGCCCCGGTCACCTTGCCCAGGTAGTAGTCGCGCTCCTCCATGCCCTCGACCATGGGGTGCGGCGGCTGGGCCATGCCGGGGGCCAGCGGGGCCAACAGTTGATCCTTCTCGAAGATCAGGTCGGCCCGGTTGTTGTCGGCGAGCTCGTAGAAGTTCGTCATCGTCAGGGCCCGCGTCGGGCAGGCCTCGATGCACAGGCCGCAGAAGATGCAGCGCAGATAGTTGATCTGGTAGACCCGGCCGTAGCGTTCCCCCGGGGAGAACCGACCCTGACCGCCGTCCTGCTCGGGTCGGTCGTCGTTGTCGGCGCCCTCGACGAGGATCGCGTCCGCGGGGCAGGCCCACGCGCACAGTTCGCAGCCGACGCACTTCTCCAGTCCGTCGGGGTGCCGGTTCAGCTGGTGTCGCCCGTGGAACCGCGGCTGCGTCGGACGCTTCTCCTCCGGGTACTCCTCGGTCTCGCGCTTGCGGAACATCGTCCGGAAGCTGACCCCGAAGCCGGCCCAGGGGCCCAACGCCTCGCTGATCGGGCGGGCCGAGGCCACCGGCGCCTGCGCCGCGGCGGCCGTGCGACGCGTGACCTGGCCGCCGGATGCCGGGGTGAGCTGCGCGCCCGTGGCGTGCCCCGTGTCTTTCCCGGTGGGGTCGATCGGCTCGGTGGGCTGGGACGGCTGGGACTCGTCAGTCATCGATGTCCTCCTTGGCCAAGGAGATCGTGCCGCGCAGGTTCCGCGGCACGGTGTCGCCGACGGCGGCGCTGCCGACCGTTGCCGGGGCGGCCGCGAGCGCGGGTCGGCGAGTCTCCTTGAGGCGTTGTCCGGGCATCGGCGGCACGGGGTAGCCACCGGCATACGGGTCGATCTCGGCCGGCACCTCGAGCAGGGCCGCCTGGTCGCGGGCGGCGCGGCGCACCTTCGCGTCGTAGGCGAGGTAGAGCGCGACGAGGACGAGGATGAACGCGGCCATCACGAAGAGTACGGGCCGCAGGATCTGTCGGCCGGCGAGGGTGACGACGGTGTCGCCGAAGAAGCCGAGGTTCGCGGCGCGGATGAACGAGACGGCCATGACCCACAGCAGGGTCGCCGGGATCAGCAGCTTCCAGCCGAACTTCATGAACTGGTCGTAGCGGGTGCGGGGCAGGGTGCCGCGAACCCAGACGAAGAAGAACATGAAGCCCCAGAGCTTGATGGTGAACCACAGCAGTCCCCACCAGCCGCTGTTGAGCACCCCGTCGCCGATCGCCGAGATCGGCCACGGCGCCTGCCAGCCGCCGAGGAACATCGTGGTCGCCAGGCCCGCGACGGTGAACATGTTGACGTACTCGCCGAGGAAGAACATCCCGAAGCGCATACCGGAGTACTCGGTGTGGTGGCCGGCGACGATCTCGCCCTCACCCTCGGCGAGGTCGAAGGGCAACCGGTTGGTCTCGCCGAGCATGGTGATGACGTAGACGACGAAGGAGAAGAACAGCGGCACGATGTACCACAAGCTGGTCTGGGCGCCGACGATCTGGCTGGTCGACATCGACCCGGCATACAAGAAGACGGCGACCAGCGACAGCCCCATCGCGATCTCGTAGGAGATCACCTGGGCCGAGGAACGCAGTCCGCCGAGCAGGGGGTACGTCGAGCCGGAGCTCCACCCGGCGAGCAGGACCCCGTATGCCGAAATGCTGGCCGCCGCGAGGACGAGCAGGACCGAGACCGGGGTGTCGGTGATCATCAGCGGGGTGCGGTGTCCGAAGAAGCCGACGTCGCCGGCCATCGGGATGATCGCGAAGGAGATGAACGCGGTCGCGCCGGCGATGATCGGGGCCAGCAGGTAGACGAAGGTGTCCGCCCGCTTGGGGATGATCACCTCTTTCCAGACCAGCTTGAAGCCGTCCGCGAGGGTCTGGAAGATACCGCCGGGGCCGAACCGGTTCGGGCCGGGACGCTGCTGCATGAACCCGACGACGCGGCGCTCGAACCAGATCACGACGACCACGCTGAGCATCAGGTACACGAAGACCATCAGGACCTTGAGCAGCGTGATCCACCAGGTCGTGTCGGCGAAGTTCGCCAGCGGGTTGTCGGTTGCCGGGAGGGCACTGCCGAGGGCTGCTGCCAGGCTCATGCGTCACCGTCCTGCTGATCGATCGGCTCATCGGTCGGCTCGTCGGGCTGGTCGGGTTGGTCGGGTTGCCGGCTCGCGGCGGGCACGACGCTGACGGCGGCGCCGGCGTCGACCCCGAGGTCGCGTCGCACGGCTGCGCCGACCGAGTTCGTCGGCACCCACACCACGCCGTCGACGAGGCTCGCGGTGATCTCCAGCGGCACCGTGACGAAGCCGTGTTCGGAGTGGATGTCGACCCGGTCCCCGTCGACCAGGCCAAGGCCCGCGGCGTCGCCGGGCGAGAGCCGGGCGATCGTCGGCCGGGCGGTGCCGGCGAGGAAGGGTTCGCCGTCGAAGGCGCGGCCGGCGTCGATCAACTGCGCCCAGGTCGCCAGGACGTGGCTCGCCGCCAACGGTATGCCGGGGCCCGGCAGGGCTTCCTCGACGGCGGCGACCAGCTCCTCGCCGGCGTCTTCGACGTCGGCGGCGAGCAGGTCGCCCTCGTGCGCGCCGAGGTCGGGTGCGGGTTCGACGACCGGGTCCGGTTCGGCGGCGCCCGCGGACACCGGAGCGGCGGGAGCCGGGGCCGGGGCCGGGGGCGCGGTGCTCGCGGTGGCGATCGGGCTGGCGAACGGGCTGGCGATCGGGGCGACGTAGTCGCCGTCCCGCGGCCCGAGTTCGGTCCACTGGTCGTGGATCTGGCCCTGGGTGCGGGTTTCGAGGAACTCCCCGAGTTCGGCCGCCAACATGTCCAGGACGCGGTGGTCGGACAGCGCGTTGCTGGTCAACGGCGAGGTGAACGGGCGCAGCCGTCCTTCCCAGTTGACGAACGTCCCGGTCTTCTCCTCGTGCGGGGCGACCGGGAGGACGACATCGGCATACGGGGTGACGCTGGACTCGCGAACCTCCAGGGAGACCACGAAGGCCCGGTCCCAGCCGGCGGCCGGGTCGGGTTTGGCGATGTCGTGCAGGTCGTAGCCGCCGACCACCAAGCCGGCGAGGTCGCCCTCGGCGACGGCGGTCAGGATCGCGTCGCCGTCGCGGCCCGGCGTCTCGGGCAGGTCGGCGACCCCCCAGACGGCGGCCACTTGGTCGCGGGCCTGCGGATCGCCGAGGCCCCGTCCACCGGGCAGCAGGTGCGGGAGGCAACCGGCTTCGAGGGCGCCGCGTTCGCCGGCCCGACGTGGGATCCAGGCCAGTTTGGCGCCCTTGGCGGCGGCCAGCTGGACGGCCGCGGCCAGGGCACCCGGCCGGTCGGCCAGGCGTTCGCCGACCAGGATGATCCCGCCGTCGGCAAGCGCAGCGGCGGCCCCACCGAGCGGTCCGTCGGTGGCGTCCTGCAGCGCGGCCAGGGTGTCGGCCTCCGCGCCGGGGGCCGTGGACAGCAGCGTGCCGGCGAGCTTGCCGGTCCCCTTGGAGGCGAACGGCGCCACGGTGAACACCGCGGTGCGGGCCTTGCGCATCGCCTTGCGCAGCGTGAGGAACACGATCGGCGACTCGTCCTCCGGCTCGAAACCGACGAGCAGGACGGACTTGGCCCGCCGCAGGTCGGCATACGAGACACCCGATCCGCCGGCATCGGCGGGAGCGGTCGTGACGACGTGGGCGGCGAGGAACTCGGCCTCCTCGCCGGACAGCGGCCGGGCGCGGAAGTCGATGTCGTTGCTGCCCAGGGCGACCCGCGCGAACTTGCTGTATGCGTAGGCGTCCTCGACGCTGACCCGCCCACCGGTGAGGACCCCGACTCCGCCGGCCTCCTTGGCCCGCCGCAGTCCGGCGGCGGCGGCGGCCAGCGCCTCGGGCCAGCCGGCCGCCCGCAACACGCCGTCGGCGTCGCGGACGAGGGGCGCGACGATCCGATCCGGCAGGGTCGCCGAGCGGAACGCCCACCGGCCCTTGTCGCAGGTCCACTCCTCGTTGACCGCCGGGTCGTTGCCGGCCAAGCGGCGCAGCACGACGCCGCGGCGGTGGTCGGTGCGGATCGCGCACCCGGAGGCGCACAGTTCGCAGGTCCCGGGGGTGGACACCAGGTCGAAGGGCCGGGACCGGAACCGGTAGGCCGCACTGGTCAGCGCCCCGACCGGGCAGATCTGCACGGTGTTGCCGGAGAAGTAGGACTGGAAGGGTTCCTCGCCGTAGATGCCGATCTGGCTCATCGCGCCACGTTCGACGAGGGAGATGAAGGGGTCGCCGGCGATCTGGTCGGAGAACCGGGTGCACCGCTGGCACAGCACGCAGCGCTCGCGGTCCAGCAGGACCTGGGTCGAGACGTTGATCGGCTTGGGGAAGGTGCGCTTGACGTCCTCGAACCGGGTCACCGCCCGGCCGCTGGTCATCGCCTGGTTCTGCAGCGGACACTCGCCGCCCTTGTCGCAGACCGGGCAGTCCAGCGGATGGTTGATCAGCAGGAATTCCATCACCCCGTGCTGGGCCTTCTCGGCCACCGGCGAGGTGAACTGGGTCTTGACCTCCATGCCCTCGGCGACCGGCTGGACACAGGCCGGCTGCGGCTTGGGCATCCAGCCCATCGAGCCGTCCGGCCGCGGGGTGCCGACGTCGACGAGGCACTGGCGGCAGGCCCCGACCGGGTCGAGCAGCGGGTGGTCGCAGAACCGGGGGATGTTGATGCCGATCTGCTCGGCGGCCCGGATGACGAGGGTGCCCTTGGGCACGGTCAGGGACACCCCGTCGATCGTGAGGGTCACGCCGTCGGGCGGTGCCGGAGTGGGTGCGGGTGTGGCCGTCATGCCTGGTCGGCCTCCTTCGCGAACAGGGTGGACTTCTCCGGCGGGTAGAGCTCCCACCACGGGGTATGCATGCCCGCCTCGAATTCGGAGCGGAAGTGTTTGATCGCGCTGACGATCGGGCTGGTCGCGGCGTCGCCGAGCGCGCAGAACGAACGGCCGAGGATGTTCGAGCAAATGTCGTCGAGCTTCTCGATGTCGCCGGGGGTGCCCTTGCCGTGTTCGAGGCGCTCCATGATCTGGCGCAGCCACCAGGTGCCCTCCCGGCACGGGGTGCACTTTCCGCAGGACTCGTGGGCGTAGAACTCGGTCCACCGCGCGACGGCGCGGACCACCGAGACGGTTTCGTCGAACACCTGCAACGCCCGGGTCCCGAGCATCGAGCCCGCTGCCGCGACCGAGTCGAAGTCCAGGGGCACGTCGAGTTCGGCCTCGGTGAAGATCGGCGTGGACGAGCCACCCGGCGTCCAGAACTTGAGCCGGTGGCCCGGCCTGATCCCCCCGGCCAGCTCGATCAGTTCGCGCATCTTGATCCCGAGCGGGGCCTCGAACTGGCCCGGGTTCGCCACATGCCCGGACAGGCTGAAGATGCCGAACCCGGTCGACTTCGGCGTGCCCATCCGGGTGAACCAGTCGGCGCCGTTGAGCACGATCGAGGGCACCGAGGCGATCGTCTCGACGTTGTTGACCGACGTCGGACGGGCATACAGGCCGGCGGCGCCGGGGAACGGCGGCTTGAGGCGCGGCTGTCCGCGGCGTCCCTCCAGGGAGTCCAGCAGCGCCGTCTCCTCGCCACAGATGTAGGCGCCCGCGCCCGCGTGCGGGGTGACCTGCAGGCGGACCCCGGAGCCGAGAACGTCATCCCCGAGGTACCCGGCCTCACGGGCCTCCTCGACGGCGCGCAGCAGCCGCCGATAGACGTGGACGACCTCGCCGCGCAGGTAGACGAAGGCGTGGTCGGAACCCATGGCGTACTGGGCGATGGCCGCACCCTCGATCAGGGCATGCGGGTTGGCCATCATCAGCGGGATGTCCTTGCAGGTGCCCGGCTCGGACTCGTCGGCGTTGACCACCAGATAGCGCGGACCGCCGTCGGCGGGGGCCATGAAGGACCATTTCAAGCCCGCGGGGAAACCCGCTCCCCCGCGACCGCGGATGTTCGACGCCTTGACGATATTGAGGACCTGCGCGGCCGGCATACCCAGTGCCTTCTTCAGCGCCCGGTAGCCGCCACTGGCGAGGTATGCCGGCAAGGTCCAGGGCCGTTCGTCGCCCCAGGGCTTGGTGAGGACGGGGGTGAGGGTGTCGATCCGCTCGCTCACTGGGCACCTCCCGCGGGCTTGTCGGTCGAGGTATGCGGTTCGCCGGGTTTGGGAGCCGGTCCGGGCGGCGCTGCGGCGGGAGCGGCGGGTCCCGTGGGCGCGGCTGGGGCAGCGGGCGGCGGGGGCGGACGGTCGACGTTCGGATCGGGATCGGCGGGCGCAACCCAGCCGCGCTCCTTGGCGATCTGCCAGCCCAGCAACGAGGCGGGGCCGGCGGCCGGGCCCTCGTCGGCATGCCCGTCGAGGAAACCCGCGAGCACCCGCGACATCTCCTTGAACGTGCACAGCTTGTCCGGGCCGCGGGTCGGCTTGACGTCGCGCCCGGCCGTCAGGTCGTCGACCAGGGCGACCGTCTTGTCCGGCGTCATATTGTCGAAGAACTCCCAGTTGGCCATGACCACCGGGGCATAGTCGCAGGCCGCGTTGCACTCGACGCGCTCCAGCGTGATGACCCCGTCGCCGGTCGTCTCGTCGTGGCCGATGCCCAGGTAGTCGCTGACCCTGGCCCAGATCTCGTCGCCGCCCATGATCGCGCACAACGTGTTGGTGCACACCCCGATGGTGTACGTGCCGTTGGGGTGGCGCTTGAACTGGGTGTAGAAAGTCGCGACGCCGGACACCTCGGCCTCGGTCAGTCCCAGCATGTCGGCGCACACCCGGATGCCGCGGCCGGTGACGTAACCGTCGACGGACTGGACCAGGTGCAGCATCGGCAGCAGCGCCGACCGGCTCTGCGGGTAGCGGGCGATGATCTGCGCCAGGTCCGCGCGCAGGTCCGCCTCGACTGCCGGTTCGTATGCCGCTGCGCTCTCCGCGGACACGTGCAGGTGTCCCGACGCGTCATGTCCCGACATTTAGCGGTCCACCCCTCCCAGCACCGGGTCGATGCTCGCCACGGCGACGACGACATCGGCGAGCAGTCCGCCCTCGGTCATCGCCGCCACCGCCTGCAGGTTGTTGAACCCCGGATCGCGGAAATGCGCCCGATACGGCTTGGTGCCGCCATCGGAGACCACGTGACAGCCGAGTTCGCCCTTCGGCGACTCGATCGCGACATAACACTGGCCCGGTGGAACCCGGAAGCCCTCCGTCACCAGCTTGAAGTGGTGGATGAGGGACTCCATCGACTCGCCCATGATCTCGCGGATGTGGTCCAGGCTGTTGCCCATCCCGTCGCCGCCGATCGCCAACTGGGCCGGCCAGCCGATCTTCTTGTCCTGCACCATGACCGGGCCGCTGGTGTCCTGCAGCCGGTCGATGCACTGCATGACGATCCGCATCGACTCGTGCATCTCCAGGAAGCGCACCCGGATCCGTCCGTACGCGTCGGACGTATGCCAGGTCGCCACGTCGAACTCGTAGGTCTCGTAACCGCAGTACGGGTTGGCCTTGCGCAGGTCGAAGGGGTACCCGGTGGAGCGCAGGATCGGGCCGGTGGCGCCCAGCGCCATGCAGCCGGTCAGGTCGAGGAACCCCACGTCCTGGGTGCGGCCCTTGAGGATCGGGTTCTCGATGATGAGCAACTCGAGTTCCTTGATGCCGCGGGCCAGCAACGGCATCGCGTCCTTGAGGTAGTCGATCGCTCCGGGCGGCAGGTCCTGCGCGACGCCGCCGGGACGCACGTACGCGTGGTTCATCCGCAGGCCGGTGACCATCTCGAAGAAGGTGAGGATGCGCTCGCGCTCGCGGAACCCGAACTCCATGACGGTGGTCGCGCCGAGTTCCATGCCACCGGTGCCCAGGCATACGAGATGCGACCCGATCCGGTTCAACTCCATCATCAGCACGCGGATG
Organism: Dermatophilaceae bacterium; assembly: GCA_039812545.1. GTDB lineage: Bacteria > Actinomycetota > Actinomycetes > Actinomycetales > Dermatophilaceae > JBDIAR01. The sequence goes on from JBDIAR010000037.1 coordinate 15,276, forward strand.
ATCTGGGCGCGTTCGGGGATGTCGTCCTCGATGCCGAGCAGTTTTTCCACGCCGAGGCAGTAGACGACCTCGTTGAAGATCGGGGTCAGGTAGTCCATCCGGGTGCACAGCGTGGTGCCCTGAACCCAGGTGCGCCACTCCATCGTCTTCTCGATGCCGGTATGCAGGTAGCCGATGCCGACCCGGGCCTCGGTGCAGGTCTCGCCGTCGAGTTCGAGGATGAGGCGCAGCACGCCGTGGGTGGAGGGGTGCTGGGGACCCATGTTGACGACGATGCGCTCCTCGGAGTGCTGCATCGCCTCCTCGACGAGTTCGTCCCAGTCGCCGCCGACCGCGGTGTATGCCGAGACGCCCTCGGCATACTCGTCGGTGGCGCCGGTGGTGGCGTTGAAACTGGCGGACATCAGTTGTACTGCCTCCGCTCGTCCGGGGCGGGGATGGATGCGCCCTTGTATTCGACCGGGATCCCGCCGAGCGGGTAGTCCTTGCGCTGCGGGTGACCCGGCCAGTCGTCCGGCATGAGGATCCGGGTCAGGGCCGGGTGTCCGTCGAAGACGATGCCGAAGAAGTCCCACGTCTCGCGCTCGTGCCAGTTCGTCATCGGGTAGACCGCGACGACCGACGGGATGTGCGGGTCGGCGTCGGGACAGGTCACCTGCAGGGTGACCCGGCGCGCACCGTGGGTGATCGACAGCAATTGGTAGAACGCCTGGAGTTCGCGGCCGGAGTCGGCCGGGAAGTGGACGCCGGACACCGAGGTACACATCTCGAAACGCAACGCGGGGTCGTCACGCAACGCCCGGCATACCGGCACGAGATGTTCGCGGCGCACGACCAGGGTCATCTGACCGCGGTCGATGACGACCCGCTCGATCGCCTCGGCGTAGGAGGCGGGGCCGCCGACGAGGGCGCGTTCGAGGTTGTCGGCGATGTCGTCGAAGTAGGAGCCGTACGGGCGGGCCGAGGCACCCGGGAAGAGGATGGGTTCGACCAGGCCGCCGAAACCGGAGGTGTCGCCGGAGCCGTGGACCCCGAAGGCCCCGGTCCGCTTGCCGACCTCGACGGGGGCGCCGGGCCCCTCGAGGCCACCGGCGGCGATCAGGAGTTCCTCACCCTCGGCGGCTGCGGCGGGGGTGGACGTGTCATCGGTCATGCCAACAGGCCCTTCTGCAGCTCCAGCGGGGTGGCCGTGAGCGCTGCCTGCTCGGCGGCCTTGGCAGCGGCGACCTTGTTGACGCCGAGCGGGGCGTTCTTGATCTGCTCGTGCAGTTCGAGGATCGCGTGGAAGAGCATCTCGGGCCGGGGCGGGCAGCCCGGTAGGTAGATGTCGACGGGGACGATGTGGTCCACGCCGGCGACGATCGCGTAGTTGTTGAACATCCCGCCGCTACTGGCGCACACGCCCATCGCGATGCACCACTTCGGGTCGGGCATCTGGTCCCAGACCTGGCGGACGACGGGGGCGAACTTCTGCGAACACCGGCCGGCGACGATCATCAGGTCGGCCTGGCGGGGGGTGGCGCTGAACCGCTCCATGCCGTAGCGGGCGATGTCGAAGTCCGGGCCGCCGGAGGCCATCATCTCGATCGCGCAGCAGGCCAGGCCGAAGGTCGCCGGCCACACCGAGCGGTGCAGGAGTTGTCCGGCGAGCTTCTCGACGGTGGTGAGGGCGATGCCGGCCGGGATCTTGTCCTCGATACCCATCAGTCCCACTCCAATCCGCCACGCCGCCAGACGTAGGCATACACGATGAAGACCGTCAGCACGAAGAGCACCATCTCGACGACGGCGAAGAGCCCGAGCCCGTCGAAGGCCACGGCGAACGGGACGAGGAAGAGGGTTTCCACGTCGAACACGATGAACAGCATGGCCGTCAGGTAGAACTTGATCGGCACCTTGCCACCGCCGGCGGCGACCGGGCTGGGTTCGATCCCGCACTCGTAGGCGTCGAGTTTGGTCCGGTTGTAGCTGCGCGGGCCGATCGGGGTGAAGCCCAGCACCGAGGTGACCGCGAAGGCGATACCCAGGGCGAAGAAGACGATGATCGGCACGTAAGGGTTCATCGCAGGGCGCTTCCCTTCGGGTTGCTATGCGTCGGCCGCGAGTCCTGGCGGGCCAGACGGGAAAGAGGTGCGGCGGCCACGCTCGTCAGTCTAGGGGGTCGGCCACACCGCACGGGTAGGTCCCACCGCGTTGGTGAGACGTGGCGCGGGCCACGTCCGATTCGCTCAGGCATCTGGCGCCAGACGCGACATCGCGCGGATCAACCGGTCCGACGGACGGGCGCCGTGCGGGTCGGACAGATTGGCCATCGTCTTGAGCAGGAAGCGCATCAGCGGCTTGATCGGCAGGCCGTACCGGGTGGCCAGCCGCATGAATTCGGGGTGGCCGATCATCGTGGCGAAGTAGCGACCCAGCGTGTAGTACCCGCCGAGGTGGTCCTTCATCACCGTGTTGTACGAGGCGAGGACGCGCTCGAAGCCGGGGTCGTCATCGCGGGCGAATGCCTGGGCCATGACCTCGGCGGCGATCCGGCCGGACTCCATGGCATACGCGATGCCCTCGCCGTTGAAGGGGTTGACCATGCCGCCGGCGTCGCCGACGAGGAGCAGGCCGTCGGCGTAGTGCGGTTGCCGGTTGAACCCCATCGGCAGCGCCGCCCCGCGGATCGGCGTCGTCATCGTCGCGTCGGTCATCGTCCACTCGTCCGGGAAGGTGGCGACCCAGCGCTTGAGGACGTCCTTGTAGTCGACATTCCCGAACGCCGTGGAGGTGTTGAGGATGCCCAGGCCGACATTGGAGGTGCCGTCGCCGACGCCGAACAGCCAGCCGTACCCCGGCAGCAGGATCTTCTTGCCGTCCGGGTTGGCCGGGTCCTCGGGGACCCAGAGTTCCAGCCAGGACTCCAGGTAGTCGTCGTCGGTCTTGGCGGGGCTCGTGTAATAGGTGCGGACGGCGACGCCCATCGGCCGATCTTCGCGCTTCTCGCGGCCCATCGCCAGGGACAGTCGACTCGAGTTGCCGTCCGCCGCGACGACGACCCGAGCCCGGTATGCCAGTTCCTCCCCGGTCGCGCGGCCGCGTTCGTCCATCTTCTTGGCGGTGACGCCGACGATCCGGCCGCTCCCGTCGCGGATGGGAGCGGTGACGTTGACGCCCTGCAGCAGCGTCGCGCCGCGGGCGGCGGCGTGCTTGGCGAGGATATCGTCGAAGTCGTGCCGCGGGCGGACCAGGCCGTACGGCGGGAAGGCCGGGCTTTCCGGCCAGTCGAGTTCGAACCGGTGTCCGCCGCCGATGATCCGCAGCCCCTTGTTGCGGATCCAGCCCTGGTCTTGGGGGGTCGGGATGCCGAGTTGGATGATCTCCTTGACGGCGCGCGGGGTCAGGCCGTCGCCGCATACCTTCTCGCGCGGGAAGTACGTCTTCTCCAGCAGCAGGACACTCAGGCCGGCCTGGGCGAGGTACGCCGCGGTCGTCGACCCGCCGGGGCCGGCCCCGACGACGATGACATCCGCGGTCTGCTCCGAGGGGGCGGGGGCGGAGTTCATGCTCGTGGGACCGTCCTGTTCGGATGGAGGCTTGGGCGGGCTGTGGCAAAGCGAACCCGATTGTATGCCGGAGCGTCGTCGGGTCGTCGACTGGCTCGACGCGGTGGAGCGGTTGCACATCTGGGCGGATGTACATCTCGGGAGATGTACATCACCGCGGTCCGTCAGTGTTTATATGCCCGGTGGAGGGCGACGATGCCGCCGGCGAGGTTGCGCCACTGCACGTCGGCCCAGCCGGCGGCGGTGATCTGGTCGGCGAACCGGCGCTGGTCCGGCCAGTCGCGGATCGACTCGGCGAGGTAGACGTAAGACTCCGGGTTTGACGACACCTTCTTGGCGACCTCCGGGAGGGCGCGCATGAGGTACTGGAGGTACACCGTGCGGAAGGCGACGTTCGTGGGAGTCGAGAACTCGCATACGACCAGACGCGCCCCGGGCCGAGCGACCCGGTGAAACTGCGCGAGAGCGGCCGGGACGTCCTGGACGTTGCGGATTCCGAAACTGATCGTCACGACGTCGAACGATTCGTCGGCGAAGGGCAGCGCGGTCGCGTCGGCGGCGGTGAACGGTAGGTCGGGGCGGCGGCGTTGACCCTGCCGCAGCATCCCGAGGGAGAAGTCGGCCGGGATGACGTCGATGCCGGCGGACGCGAAGGGTTCGCTGGAGGTGCCCGGTCCGGCGGCGACGTCGAGGACCCGGTCGCCGGGACGGGCGAGGCAGGCGCGGGTTGACGCCCGACGCCACAGGCTGTCCAGGCCGCCGGTGAGGACGTGGTTGGTCAGGTCGTACTTGGCCGCCACCGAGTCGAACATCTCGGCGACCTCGCGCGGCTTCTTGTCCAAGTTGGCCCGGATCATGGTGACCATCCTCTCTCACGCGGCGGGGGCCCCGGGCCGCACCGGCCTCGGTCGAAACGCTTAGAGTGAGCGCCATCATGTCCACGCTCGCCTTCCCCGATCAGGCCGGTGCGTCGGCGGACGCGCTCGAACGCGTCCCGGCGTTGCGGGTCGTCAGCCGCCCGCTGGCTGCTACGGCCGCCCTGCCGACGTCGTTGGCCGACGCCCTGCCGCCGGGTGTGCCGGCCGATCAGGTCGTCTCGTGGATCCGCCGGGGCGAGGGGATCGTCGGGTGGGGTTCGGTGGCGCGGATCGAGGTCCGCGGGCCGGATCGGTTCGCCCTCGCCCGGGCGTGGTGGGAGCGGGTCGTGGCCGCCGCCGTCGTCGAGGACGAGGTATGCCGACCCGGGAGTGGGGCGGTGGCCTTCGGGTCGTTCGCGTTCGCCGACGACAGCGACGCGGCCAGTGTGTTGGTCATCCCCGCCGTCGTGGTGGGCCGGCTGGGCGAGTTGTGGTGGCGCACCGAACTGTCGGTGGATGACGGGCCGGTGGACCGCGGCGGACCCGTGGACCGCGGGCCGCGTTCGGGGTCGAGTTCGGGCTCCGGGTCGGTGTCCTTCGCCGACGGACACGTCTCGTCCACGGCATACGCCTCCTCGGTCCGGGCGGCGGTGGCCCGCATCACCGCCGGCGAACTCGGCAAGGTTGTCCTGGCGCGCGACCTGGTCGCCCGATCGACCGAACCGGTCGACGTGGCCAGGATGTTGGGGACGCTCGCGCAGGGGTACCCGATGACCTGGGCCTTCGCGGTGGAGGGTCTGGTCGGGGCGACGCCGGAGTTGTTGGTGCGCCGGGACAAGGGGCTGCTGACGTCGCGGGTGCTGGCCGGCACGATCCGCCGGACCGGCGACGACGCGCATGACCTGGCGCTGGCTGCGTCGCTGGCGCGATCCAGCAAGGACCTGGAGGAACACGAGTACGCCGTCACCTCGGTGGCCAATTCGCTTGCCTCGCACTGCTCTTCGATGAATGTTCCGGAGTCCCCGTCGGTCCTGCACCTGCCGAATGTCATGCATCTGGCCACCGACGTGACGGGGGTGTGCGTGGACGGTTCGTCGGTGCTGGACCTTGTCGCCGCGCTGCATCCGTCGGCCGCGGTGGGCGGGACCCCGACCTGGACGGCGCTGGACGTCATCGCCGAGTTGGAGACGATGGATCGAGGTCGGTATGCCGGTCCGGTCGGCTGGGTGGGCGCCACCGGCGACGGGGAATTCGGAATCGCGTTGCGGTGCGGGCAGATCGAGAGTTGCGAACCGTGGCAGATGCGCCTGTATGCCGGGTGCGGCATCGTCGCCGGCTCCGACCCTGAGGCGGAGGTCGCCGAGTCGTTGGCCAAGCTCGTCCCGATGCGGGACGCGATCAGCGAGGTCTGCGATCAGTCGCGCTGAGGTTCAGTAGGGGTTGCCTCAGTAGGGCGGCGGGTCGCCGGGTCTGGGTCTGGGTCGGTTGTCGGTGGGCCGGGTCGCGGGGGCGGTGAGGT
>JBDIAR010000038.1:0-21030 GCA_039812545.1 Dermatophilaceae bacterium
CACGAGGTGCAGCCGCGGACCTTGCTGGCCCGGGTGCAGGGGCCGGACCGGCCGGGGCTGACCAGTGGCATCTTCGCGGCGATCGCCGACTGTGGTGCCAGCGTCGTCGACCTCGAACAGGTCGTCGTCCGAGGCCAATTGACGCTGGCGCTGCTGCTGGGATTGCCCGACTTCCCCATCGACGACGACGCCCGCGGCGATCGCCTGACCGAACTGCTCGTCCACCGCCTGGCCGCCGTATGCGGGGAGTTGGGCTTGGATGTCACGTTCGCCCGCGGCGAGGGGGACTCGCCGCACCGACGGCCCGGCCGTGCCGTGGTCACCGCGATCGGGCATCCGCTGACCTGCGGCCACGTCGCCACCGTGTCCGACGGGATCGCCGGGTACGGCGGCAATATCGACCGGATCCGACGGCTGTCGAAATGGCCGGTCACCACGATCGAGTTCCTCGTCTCCGGGGTGGACGTGGTGGGGTTGCGCACGGTGCTCGCCGCGCACGCGCAGGACCACGGCTACGACGTCGCGGTGTCCCCCGCCGGACTGGCGCGGCACGGCCGGCGCCTGGTCGTCATGGACGTCGACTCCACGCTGATCCAGGACGAGGTCATCGAACTGCTGGCCCGGTATGCCGGTCGCGAGGAGGAGGTCCGCCGGGTGACCGAGGCAGCGATGCGCGGCGAACTCGACTTCGCGGCCAGCCTGCACGCCCGGGTCGCCACCTTGGCCGGCCTCCCCGTGAGCGTGCTCGACGAGGTGACCACCGGCATACGACTGACCCCCGGAGCCCGCACGCTGGTCCGCACGCTGAAGTCGCTGGGGTTCACCGTCGCCCTGGTCTCCGGTGGCTTCATCGAGATCGTCGGGCCGTTGGCGCGGACCCTCGGCATCGACCACGCCCGGGCGAATGCCCTGGAGGTGGACGGCGGCGTGTTGACCGGACGGGTGTCGGGTGAGGTAGTCGACCGAGCCGGAAAGGCCCGCGCGCTGGCCGAATTCGCCGCTGCCGAGGGCTTGCCGCTGTCTCGGACCATCGCCATCGGCGACGGCGCCAACGACCTGGAGATGCTGGCCGCCGCCGGGCTCGGGGTCGCGTTCAACGCCAAGCCGCTGGTGCAGGCCCAGGCCGACACGGCGTTGAACGTCCCCTACCTGGACGCGGTGCTCTTCCTGCTCGGGATCACCCGCGAAGAGGTCGAGGAACTCGACGTCACGGTTCGATGAGACCGATCCGGATGGCATACCGGGTCAACTCGACCCGATCACGCATCCCGAGTTTCTCCAACAGATTCGCGCGGTGCCGTTCGACGGTGCGGGGGCTGAGGACGAGCAGATCCGCGATTTCCTTGCCGCTCAAGCCTTCGGCGATGAGTTTGAGGATTTCTTCCTCGCGCGGACTGAGCAGCGTCGTCACGCCCTCGTCGTCGTCTCGGCCGCGGGCGACGTACTCGCGGATCAGCGTGGCGATCGCGCCGGGGTAGAGGAAGGGTTCGCCGCGCAGCGCCGCACGGCACGCGGCGATCAGGTCCCGATCGGCGACCGACTTGTGCACATATCCGGCGGCGCCGAGTTTCAACGCCTCGAAGAGGTACTGCTCGTTGTCGTGCATGGAGAGCATCAGCATGCGGACGTCCAGGCCACGGCGGGTGATCTCGCGCGCCGCCTGTAGGCCCGTCATCCGGGGCATCGACACGTCGAGGATCGCCAGGTCGATGTCCCCCATCGCCACCCTGGTCACGGCGTCGTGCCCGTCGCCCACCTCGGCGACGACCGACAGGTCGGGCTGGGCGTCGATGATCATCCGCACGCCCTGGCGTACGAGCGCGTGGTCGTCGGCGAGCAGGATCCTCGCCACCGCGCGCCCGCGGCGCGGGATCGCGGGTCCCGGTGGCTGCGTCATCGGCGCCGCACCCCTTCCCGCGAATCCAGTCGTAGGGTGACGACCGTTCCCCTGCCGGGGGTGGCCTCGATGTCCAGCCGGCCGCGGACGAGCCGGGCACGTTCCCGCATACCGACGATCCCCGTTCCCGCCGGCCCCGGTATGCCGGTGCCGTCGTCGGCGACCGTCAGGACCACGTCCGGGGGTCCGGTGAGCGAGAGCCGGACCCGGGTGGCCCGGGCATGGCGCACCACATTGGTCAGCGCCTCCTGGGCCACCCGATAGACGACCAGGTCGTCCTCGGGATCGAGGTGCGCCGGAGTGGCCGGCAGGTCGATGGTCGACTCGATCCCCGTGGTCGCGCCGACGTCGCGGACCAGCGCGGTCAGCGCACTGGTCAGCCCGAGGTTCTCCAGCACATCGGGACGCAACCGTGCCGAGACGGTCCGGACCTGGTCGAGGACGGCCCGAGCGGAGGAGGCGAGTTCCTGCACCGCCGGGCGGTGTTCGGGCGGGAGCGCGTCGGCGAGTACCTTGAGGCGCAACAACAGCAGCGTCATCCCCTGGCCGATCTCGTCGTGCAATTCCCGCGCCACCCAACGACGTTCGTCCTCTTGGGCCGAGATGGCCGCCCGCATCGTGCCCTCGCGCTCGCGGTCGAGTCGGTCGAGCATCGTGTTGTATGCCGCCGCGACGTGACCGATCTCGTCATCGCGGCGGACCAGGATCGGCAGGGTCGCCCCCGGGGTGTCGAGATCGTGAAGCGCGGCCGACAGATCGCTCAGCGGGCGGAGTGCCCTCCCGAGCAGGAGGGCGTTGAGGGTCACGACGGACACCAGACCCACCACGAGGGTGACGATCTCCCCGAGGTTGATCGGGTAGGAGACGGTCACCGGTCCGACCATGACCACCAGGACCGCGCCGAGCAGGATCAGCGCATTGCCGACGACCAGTTGCCACCTCAACGGCAGCCGTCGAGACGGCCATCGGGGCAGCCGGGCCGGCCGGTCCGTCATCGCAGACCTCCCTTCGGCTGGTGGTGAACACCCAACTACGTCCTCGGCGACATGCAAGAACGCGGCCCGCCATGGACGACGGCCGCGGCCCCGGCCCATGGTGGAGAACAACCACTCTGCCCTACCAGGGAGGATCCCATGACCGCCACCGTGAGTTACGTGACCTATCCGCCGGCCGCGTCGGCCGGGCGGGCATCCCACCGCGACTACACCGACCGCGTCGTCGTCGGCCTCGACGGCTCGCCGGCCTCGCTGGCCGCACTCGACTGGGCCGCTCGCTGGATCGAGCATCTGGGCGGCCAACTGACCATGCTGCTGGCATACGGCCCGAGTTCGGTCGTGCGCGGCGAGCCGCTCGCCGACCATCTCATCGAGCTGGCCCGCGAGACCGCCGAAGGACAGGCCAACCACGCGCGCAGCTGGCTGGCCGACCACCACCCGGACGTGCGCGCGGAGGTCCGCATCCTGGCGGCCGGCGCCGCCCCCGCCCTGCTCGAGGCCACCCGCACCGCCGATGTCGTCGTAATCGGGACGCGCGGCCTGTCGGGGATGTCGGCGTTGCTGCGCGGCAGCATCGCCAACTCCGTCATCGCCGGGGCCCACGGCCCGGTCATCGCGGTGTCCGAGGGCGCGGTCCCCAGCTGCAGCGGACCCGTCGTCATCGGCCTCGACGGTTCTCCCGAGGCCGCCCGGGCCGCCGAGTACGGGTTCGAACACGCCGAGACCTCCGGAGCCGAGGTCATCGCGGTGAGCACCTGGCAGAACGACTACGGGTACCACAGCCTGCGATTCGGCGTCCTGCCCGTCGACAACGACCACTTCCAGAGCCGTCGCGAGGAACACCTACGGACCTGGCTGGCGCCGCTTCGTCTGCGGCACCCGTCCGTCCCGGTCCGATCCGTCGTCCGCGGCGAGGACCCGGTGGCCGCCCTGGTGGAGGCATCCCGCGGCGCGGCGCTCGTCGTCGTCGGCAGTCGAGGGCTCGGTCCCGTCGGGCGCACCCTGTTCGGATCGGTGAGCCAGGCGGTCGTGCGGGGGGCGAAGGCGCCGACGGTCGTCGTTCCCTGACGTCGCCCCCGGACCTCGATTCCCCGACGTCGATTCACCGGCGTCGATTCCCCGACCGGCGTTGGTCGGGCGCGCGGCCCCCGCTCCCGACCAACGCCCACCGGACCGGCCTATCCTCGCGTTATGGATGCGACGCCGCCGGACCTGCCCCACCAGCTCTTCATCGGCGGAGAGTGGGTGGACGGCGCCCGCGGGCGGCTTCGGGTGGACAACCCCGCCACTGCAGCGGAACTGGCATACGTCGCCGATGCCGACGTGGCACAGGGCATCGCGGCCCTCGAATCCGCCGTCGCCGCTCAACCCGCATGGGCGGCGACGGCGCCACGCGAGCGGGGTGAACTGCTGCGGCGGGCGTTCGAGGCCGTCATCGCCCGAACGGAGGATTTCGCCCGGCTGATGACGATGGAGATGGGCAAGCCGCTGGCCGAGGCGCGTGGCGAAGTGGCATACGGGGCAGAGTTCCTCCGCTGGTTCTCGGAGGAGGCCGCCCGGATCACCGGGACCTACCGGGTGTCCCCGGAGGGGACCAACCGGCACCTGGTCGCCCGCCGACCGGTGGGCCCGTGCCTGCTCATCACGCCGTGGAACTTCCCGCTCGCCATGGCCACCCGCAAGATCGCGCCCGGGCTGGCTGCCGGATGCACCGTCGTCGTGCGGCCCGCGTCGCTGACGCCGCTGACCACCATGCTGTTCGTCAAGGTGCTGCAAGACTGCGGGCTCCCGGCCGGCGTGGTCAATGTCGTCACGTCGAGCCGACACGACGTGACCGACGCGATCCTGGCCGACCCGCGACTGCGGAAACTGTCGTTCACCGGGTCCACGCCGGTCGGGCGCGAGTTGCTGCGCAAGGCCGCCGACAACGTCCTGCGGTGTTCGATGGAACTCGGCGGCAACGCCCCGTTCATCGTCTTCGAGGACGCCGACCTGGCCGCCGCCGTCCGCGGCGCGCGGGTGGCGAAACTGCGCAACAACGGCGAGGCGTGCACGGCGGCCAACCGGTTCATCGTGCACGAGCGGGTCGCCGAACAGTTCGCCCGGGCGCTGGCCGAGGAGTTCGGCTCGCTGCGGGTCGGCGACGGTCTGGCCGACGGCACCGACATCGGTCCGCTCGTCGACCAGAAGGCCCTGGTGGGCGTCGACCGGCTGGTCGCGGAGGCTCGCGCGGCCGGAGCCACCGTCCTGACCGGCGGCGCGCCCATCGACGGGCCCGGCTGGTTCTATCCGCCGACGGTGGTGACGGACGTCCCGCCGCGAAGCGACCTGGCCACCGAGGAGATTTTCGGGCCGGTCGCCGCCATCACGACGTTCGCCACCGAGGACGAGGCGATCGCGCAGGCCAATGCGACGACGATGGGTCTGGCGGGGTACGTCTTCACCGGCGACCTGTCGCGGGCACTGCGGATGGTCGAACGCCTCGAGGTCGGGATGATCGGACTGAACCAGGGCCTGCTGTCCAATGCCGCGGCCCCGTTCGGCGGCGTCAAGGCGTCGGGGCTGGGTCGCGAGGGCGGGGACGAGGGGATCTCGGAATTCCTCGAAACGGTATATCTGGCCATTCCGGACCCGTTTGCCTGACCGGCATACTCGGCGTTATGACCGCTGCGTCCTCGGGGAGGCGGTCGCGGCGCCCGAGCCGTCGCGTCGTCTCGTCTCTCCGCTTCGTCTCGTCTCTCCGCTTCGTGTTGGCTCTCCCCTTCGCGCTGGTATGCCTGGGGCCGGCTTTCGCACTGCCGGCGCGGGCCGCCGAAGATCCCGGCGTTCCGAAGCCCGCGGTCACGACGCGGGCGGTCGACGACCGGGGCGGGGATGCGTCCGGGACCGTTGAAGTCCCGCTCGCACCAGGGGCCACCTGCCCCTCGACGTGGACGCCGGCTCCGGCGGTCCTCGCGAACGCCGCCACCAGCGTGGTGGCGACGACGACCTGCGGGTTCGCCGACTCGGGGGCGTCCGCGGTGGTACTTCACTACCCGGCGCTGCCGGTCGGAACGTTCACCGGCACCGTCCCGTTCGGCGAGACCAAGGTCGCCGTCAGCGTCACCCGGGCCGACCCCCCTTGGGCGGTTCTGGGGTGCTACGGCCTTGGCGTTCTCCTGGCGGCCGCCGCGGCGGCCTTCGCCAGCCGCGACCCGGCGCGCCTGGCCGGCCACCGCCTGACCGCCCTGCGGGCCACGCTCTCCAAACCCGGCGACCCGCAGGCCCCCGTCGACAAACTGGTGACGACCCTGCTGCGTCAGCCGCTTGATCGGCTGATGGCCGAGAAGCACGCCTTGGGCTTGCTGGCCGGCCTCAACCGCGACCCCGACAATCCCGGCCTGATGCGCCGACTGAGACCACCCGAGGTGGGCGAGCGACTGGCGAAACTGACCAAGGACGTCGACGCCATGGCCGCAGAGGTGGGCCTCGTCGGTGCCCTGACCTCGGCGCTGACGGCACTGGGTCAGACGATCCCCGGCAGGTTCCAGCCCGCTGCTCCCCGGCTTGCCGACACGGCGACGAAACTGCTCGCCGGTGAGCCGGCACCGGCATACCCCACGATGGCGGCGGCGGTGGCCGACGCGACGGCATTGAGCCAGGTCTTCGCAAGTGCGCCGGAGCTGGCCACGGCACGGACCTACGCGGACCGGCTGCTGACGTCCGAGAGACTCTCCGACGCGGTGATCGCGCTGGCGATGCCGGCGACGGTGGAGTTGGCCGAACTCGAGGCCGAACTGCGGGAGGCGACGAAGGCCGCACCGCTGGTCGACGGCCGCTTCCCCGCTCGGGTCAGCGCCGTCTCGGCCCGGCTGGCGACGCTGCTGCGCTGGTCCAGGCGCCCCGCGGACGAGCCGCTCCCCGACGAACTCGACCGAGGCGACGTGCGGACGATCATCCCGGCCCCGGGCAGCCGGCCGGGACGACGGAGCTGGCTGGCCGAGCGGGCCGGCGAACTCACGCACGGTCTCTCCGACCTCTTCCCCCGCCTCCTTGATGCCGTCGTCGCCGGCAAGTCGGACGACTCGGCGCTGCGGCTGAGTAACCGGGTGGCCAGGTGGTCCACCGTGGCGCTGGCGGTCTGGCCGGGGCTGGTCGCGGTGTACTTCGACAAGCCGTGGGGGACCTGGGTCGACCGGGGTACGGCTGTCGTCTTCGGGGCGACCACCTTGGCGACGGGCATCGCGATCGGTTCGTGGTTCGCCTCACCGGCGCCTGCGACCTCGACGGTGTCGGCCGACGCGAAGGAGAAGAAGTAGTTCGGCTGCCCACGTGAACGAGACAGATCAGGGCAAGAGTGCCCAGAACTGCTTCAGGGCCGGCATCGCATGGGCAGCGTGCATCGCATCCTCATGACTGACTCCTGTTTGAGAGCGCTCGGGTGGACCTTCACGCCGGATCATCACGCCGCGAAGTGAGCAAGCGCACGCCGGATCGCCTCAGAGCGGCTGACGTTTTCTCGGTCGGCGACGGCATCCAGGGCAGCCAGCTCGTCGACGGTGAGCCGCACCGCCACGACCTGCATGGGCTCGGCGCCCCGACCAGGACGGCCACGTCCGCGTCGGGTGAGCTGCTCGACGTCATAGCCGGCTTCGGCCTCGTCGGCCCACTGCTGGATCTGCTCCTCGGTGACCTCGTCCTCGCGCATGACAAATATCGTCAACGAAACCCCGCGACTCCGACACGTGGCTGACGTGGAACCGTCTGTAGGACACGACAGGCGGGGCAGCACGGGCCGCTCCGGGTACCACGGCGCCCGAGATCGCGCGGCGGGGGTGGGCCGGAAAGCGCCACCCCCGCCATGTCCCGTTCGTATGCCGGTGCTCGGCTCCGCCCGGAAGTCAGCTCGCGCCGAGCACCAGGCCCGGCAGGCTCGCCCGGTCGATCAGGCCGTCCTCGTCGCGCGGAATCGAGGGCACGAAGGTCACCGAGCGCAGGAACTTGTACTTGGCGACCTGCGAGGACACGTGCTTGATCATCTCGATCGGCGTCGCCGTGGCGCCCTCCTTGAGCACGATCAAGGCATACGGGGCCTCGTCGCCACCGTCGCCCAGCGGGACGCCGAAGACGGCGGCGTCGGCGACCGCCGGGTGCTTGCGCAGCACCTCTTCGAGTTCGGCAGGAGCGACCTGGAAACCCTTGTTCTTGATGAGTTCCTTGGTGCGCCCGACGATGCGGACCACGCCGCGACCGTCCACGCGGACCAGGTCACCGGTGTTGAGGTACCCGTCGGGCGTCATGATCGCGGCGGTCTCCTCGGGTCGCTCGAAGTAGCCGAGCATGACATTGGGACCCTTGACCCACATCTCGCCGGGCTCGCTCTCCTGGGTCCCCTCCGGGACCACGACGTCCTGGCCGGTGGCGGGGTCGACGACCCGGAACTCCACGTTGGGAGCGGCGGGGCCGATCGTCTCGCACGAGACATTCGGCATATTGGGTTGCATGACGTGGCTGACCGGGCTGAGTTCGGTCATGCCGTAGCCCTGCAGGATGACCGCGCCGAGCCGCTTGGCCAGCCGGTCGCCGACCTCCTCGGACAGCGGCGCCGCCCCGCAGATGATCAGCCGGACGCTGGACAGGTCGTAGTCGTCGACCATCGGGTCGTTGGCGAGCAGCGTCGACACGGCCGGGACGATGTTGAGGACCGTGCCCTTGTACTTCTGGATATTCGCCAGGTACGTTGCCGGGTCGAACTGGGGCATCGTCACGACGAGATGACGCCCGAGGAGGGCGAAATTCATCGTGCCCGTGGTGGCATACACGTGGGAGAACGGCAGGAAGGAGACGAGGACCTCGCGCTCGACTCCGCCCTCCCGTTGTCCGACGATCGGCATGAGCATCGCCAGGTCGGCCACGAGATTGCGGTGCGAGAGCATGACCGGCTTCTGCAGGCCCCCGATCCCGGACGACATCGGCATACTCGCCACGTGGGTGGCCGGGTCGATGTTCTCCGGCGGCAGCGGGGCCAGGCAGGAGGTCAGCGTGGAAAACGCGACGCAGCCGAGCGCCTCGGCGGCTCCGGGCGGGGCACCTACGACGATGACGTTCTTCGGGGACATTCCGACCATGGCGATCGCCGGCTGGACCTGAGCGGCAAGCGCGGCGTGCAGGACGACGTACTTGGCGTGCGTCTTGCTCATCTGGTCGGCGAACTCGTGCGCGGAGTACTGGACGTTCATGGGGGCCGCGGCCGCACCGGCCCGGACGATCCCGTGGAAGGCGGTGATGTACTCCGGGCAGGTCGGCAGCGCGAGCGCCACCACGTCGCCCTCGCCGATGCCCTGCGAGATGAACCAGGCCGCGATGTGGTCGACGTCGTCGCGGATCTGACGGTAGGTCAGAACCTGGTTGGTCAGAGGCTGTTCGATCCCGACCAGGTCGAGTTCGGCCTCGGTCAGGCCGCCGAAGAGGTACTCGTACAGGCTGACCTCGGGAATCTCGACATCGGGCAGCGGACCGCGTAGGGACATGGTGCTCCTCAGGCTGGGGGCGGAACGACGGGCGTCAGGGCGACTCTACCGGCGCAGCGCCCCCGGCACAGGGGGCAGATTCGTGCGCGAGACCCGTCACTCCGTCGTGATCGCCCGCAGCACGTCGAGCCGGGCGGCTCGGTATGCCGGCCAGAGGGCGGCGAGAACCCCCACCGCCACCGCGAGCACCAGGAATCCGCCGAGTTGGGCGAGCGGGAGGTCCAGCCGGTCCAGTCCCTCGTCGGCGAGCGCCCGTTGTAGGGCGACGCCGAACACCGTGCCCATGCCGATCCCGAGGACGGCCCCGAGGGTGGCGATGACGACCGATTCGAGCCGGATCATCCGCCGGACCTGGCCCCGGCTGACGCCGATGGCCCGCAGCAGACCGATTTCGCGGGTGCGTTCGATGACCGACAGCGCCAGGGTGTTGACGATGCCGAGGATCGCGATGACGACGGCGAGCCCGAGCAGGCCGTAGATGAGGTAGAGCATCTGGTTGATCCGCCCGGCCTGGAGCTGCGCGTACTCCTCCTGGTCGGCGACGGTGACCATCGGCAGATCCTTGACGGCGCCGTCCAGGGCGGCCCGGACGGTGGGCGGGGAAGCACCCGCCGCTCGATCGACGGTGATGACGTCGTCGACGTTCGGTACGCCGAGCGCGCGAACCGTGCTGCGCGGCACCAGGCCCCCGCTCATCCCGCTGCCGCTCTCACCGGCCGTGTAGAGCCCTGCGATTCGCAGGTCGACCGCCGTGCCGTTGATCGTGGCCTTGACCGACTGGCCGACGCCGACACCCCAGTCGCGGGCCGTCTTCTCATCGATCAGCAGGGTCCGGTCGGTGAAGGAGGTCAGCGACCCCGCGACCAGACGCTGCGCTTGGACCTTGTCGAAATCGGCCGGTTCCATCGCGGTCAGGGCGGCCGAGCGGCCCTGCACCGTGGCGTAGACGAACTGGACGGCGTGGACCGCCGCGACGCCGGGAACCTTCGCCAAGGATGCGGCGACCGAGGGCGAGATATTGCCGTAGCCGACCGACTGCACGATGTAATCGGCGCGCAGGTTGGCCCGGATGGCCTGGTCGACCGACGTCTTCGCCGACTGGCCCAGCGTGGCCAGCGCGGTGACCACCGTCAACGCGATCATCAGCGCCGAGGCGGTGGCCGCGGTCCGGCGCGGATTGCGGACGGCGTTGAGTTCGGCCAGTGCGCCGACTTGGCCGTACACGCCCCGGAAGACCCGGCCCATCGCCCAGATGACCGGTCGGCCGAGGAAGGGGCTGATGGCGGCGACGCCGAGCACGGTCGCCAGCGCGCCGCCGCCCACCACGGCGGCCCGGTTGTCGATCGACTCGGCGAACAGCCCGACGAGCAGTGCCGCGGCCCCGACAGCCGTGAGCAGGCCGCCGACGACGGCGCGTTTGCCGAGATCGGCCCGTCCGGTCAGGACGTCACCGGTCATCGCCGCGACCGGGGGAACCCGGGCGGCGCGACGGCTCGGCAGGTACGAGGCGACCAGCGTGACCACCAGGCCCACGGCATACGTGACGAGGACGGTGCGCGGCGCCAGGGTCAACGGGGTGTCGGCGATGTCGAGCCCCATCGAGCCGAACAGCCCCATGATCAGCCGGGCGATCCCGAGCCCGAGCGCCAGCCCCGCGGTCGAACCCACCAGCCCGATGACGAACGCCTCGAACAGCACCGAGCGGCGCACCTGGCCCCGGCTCGCGCCGAGCGCCCGCAACAGGGCCAGTTCGCGGCTGCGCTGGGCCACCAGGATGGTGAAGGTGTTGACGATGAGGAAGCTGCCGACGACCAGCGCGATTCCCGCGAACACGAGCAGGAAGGTGCTGATGAAACCCGTGACATTCGCCAGCACCTTGCCGGTCGCCTCGGTCATCTTCGTACCGGTGGCCGCCTCGAGGCTCGGCGGCAGGACGGCACCGATCCGGCGCGCCAACGCGTCCAGGTCGGCGCCGGGTTGCGCGGTCACCCACACCCCCTGGAAGACGTCCTTGCCGGCGGTGAACAGGCGTTGCGCGGTGGTCGTGTCGAAGACGATGTACGACGCGCCGCCGGTGGAGCGGGTGGCCCCCCACAGCACGGTGCCGACGACCTTGGCCGAGACCATCGCCTGGGCGCCGCTCGTGGCGATCCGGACGGTGTCGCCCAGCCGGTAGCCGGCCCGTTCGAGTGTCTTCGGGTCGACGGCGACCTCGTCGGCGGCCGTGGGCATCCGGCCGGTCGTGGTGTGCAGGCCGACTTGCCCCAGGTATGCCGGTTCCTCGATCACGCTGAAGCCGAAAGCGGGTGCCCCCGTGGTGGCGACGACCTTGCCCGCGGGATCGACGAGGAACACCCCTTGGGCCTGGACGAAGCCGGTGGCGCTGCGGACCCCGTCGACGGCGCGGACCGCGGCCACCTCGGCCGGGGTCACCGCGGCATTGATGGGGGTTTCGAGGTTGTCCTGCTGGCCCTTGGCCTGGACGTTCACGTCGGCGACGGTGCCGGCGAAGATGCCGTCGAAGGACTTGCCGAGCACGTCGGTGAAGACCAGCGAACCGGCCACGAACGCGGTGCCCAACACGATGGCGAAGGCACTCATCAACAGGCGGACCTTGCGTCCCAGCAGGGACTTCCACGCGGCGCGCAGCATCGGATCAGCCCTTCCGGTCGAGCCGGTCCAACCGGTCCAGCCGCGCCATCACGGCGAGCACGGTGTCGCGGGTCGGGTCGGCCAGCTCCTCAATGATCCGGCCGTCGGCCAGGAAGACGACCCGGTCGGTGTACGACGCGGCCACCGGATCGTGGGTGACCATCACGATGGTCTGGCCGAACTCGTCGACGCCGCGCCGCAGGAAACCGAGGATCTCCGCCGACGCCGTCGAATCCAGATTGCCGGTGGGTTCGTCGGCGAAGATGATCTCCGGCCGACCGGCGAGCGCCCGGGCACAGGCCACCCGCTGCTGCTGACCGCCGGAGAGTTCGGCCGGCTTGTGGGACAGGCGGTCGCGCAGGCCGAGGGTGTCGACGACCCGATCGAACCAGGCCAGGTCCGGTTTGCGGCCGGCGATGGCCTGCGGCAGCAGGATGTTCTCGCGGGCTGTCAGGGTCGGGATCAGGTTGAACGCTTGAAAGACGAACCCGATCCGGTCCCGACGCAACTCGGTCAGCTGAGCGTCCTTGAGGTCGGCGATCGCGGTCGACCCGACATACACCTGCCCCTGCGTCGGCCGGTCGAGGCCGGCGGCGCAGTGCATCAGGGTGGACTTGCCCGAGCCGGACGGTCCCATCACCGCCGTGAACCGGCCGCTGTCGAAGGTGACGTCCACGCCGTCCAGCGCGCGCACCTGCGCTTCCCCCGTGCCGTACACCTTGGTCAACCCGACCGTGCGGGCCGCTCCAACGACGGCCGTTCCCCCGATGGTCTCCATCAGTCCTCGTCTCGTTCCCCGGTATGCGGCCCGGCCCGGCCGCCGAGGACAACGCTAATCGGACAAGGTGAACGCGGCCGCCCGGGTTTTCCCTGAGCCGTCCCGGACCGGACCCCGAAGCTCTCGGTCACACTCAGGCAGTGGCCTGCGTCAACGAGGCGGACCCGTTTCTCAGCGTGAGCAAGGAGCATCCTCATGGCGGTCAGTGATCAGTTCGATGTCGAGCGGCCCCGGCTGGTGCGCATTGCCGCCGGGATTCTCGGTGATCGTCACGAGGCCGAGGATGTGGTCCAGGCCGCGTGGCTGCGGTTGCAGGGCGCCGCGGCGTCCGAGATCCGGAGTCTGCCGGGGTGGTTGACGACCGTGACGACTCGTCTGTGTCTGGACCGACTGCGGGCGAGGGTTCCAGAACCGGTGGATCTCACGGCATCGATGGATCTCACGGCATACGGAGACGAGCCGTGGGCATCGGGGAGTGGACTGGACCCGCTCGAGGAGGTCACGCTCGCCGAGAGCGTCGGTGTCGCGCTCAACGTCGTGCTCGAGTCCCTGTCCCCGAGCGAACGGGTCGCGTTCATCCTGCACGACACCTTCGGGGTCGAGTTCGCCACCGTGGCACGGGTTCTCGACTCCTCACCGACGGCCGCGCGGAAGCTGGCCTCGCGGGCCCGGGCCAAGATCGGGGTCCGCCTGCCGGTGGGCCCCCCGGCCGATTGGGAGGTCGTCGATGCCTTCCTCGAGGCCGCCAAGGGCGGCGACTTCGCACGCCTTCTTCATCTGCTGGCGCCCGATGTCGTCGTGACTGCGGACCCGGCCGCGATCGCCGCGGGCACGCCGGCGCGGCTGGAGGGCCGGGACGCGGTCGCGGCCATGTTCGACGGCGGGGCGAGTGCCGCGCTCCCGGTGTTCCTCGGGGCCCGTCCGGGCGCGGCGTGGTTCGACAAGGGGTCGGCGCGTGTCGTGTTCGACTTCACCGTCCACGACGGGCGGGTCGCGGGGATCGTCTTCCGCGCGGCACCGGAGGCCATCGCCGCGGTCGCGCGGCGCCGCGGCGCCGAACCCGTGGCCAACAGGGCCTCCCGCGAGGTCACATCCGAGTCGTCCCCACCGTCAACCCAGTAACCGGCATACCCGAACCCTGCGAAGGAGCCCACCGTGAAGACCATGACCTGCCAGCAGCTCGGCGGACCCTGCGACCTCGCCCACACGGCGGAGACGGCCGACGAGATCATCCAGGCCCAGGACCGGCATCTCAAGGACGCGGTCGCCGGCGGCGACACCACGCACCAGGAAGCCGCGGACGCGATGAAAGGCCGCTGGCGCAACCCACTCAAGGGCATGGGCTGGTACAAGGCCACGAAGAAGGCCTTCGCCGAACTCCCCGAGAACTGACCCAGTCCGTCCGGCAAAGAACGAGAGCACGGAGGCGGCTGTCGAGAAGCTCATCCGCCGCGCGATCGGCGAGTGGTGAGCGGGACGTCAGCGCAGGACGACCGTGCCCGTCTCGTTGAGCAGGACCCGGTGCTCGGTATGCCAGGTCACGGCTCGCGCGAGAACCTGGGCCTCCACGTCGCGGCCGGCGACCTCCAGGTCCGCGGGTGAATAGGCGTGGTGGACCCGGGCGACCTCTTGTTCGATGATCGGGCCCTCGTCGAGGTCGGCGGTGACGTAGTGCGCGGTCGCGCCGATGATTTTGACGCCGCGCCGGTGGGCCTGAAGGTACGGCTTGGCACCCTTGAAACCGGGCAGGAACGAGTGGTGGATGTTGATGATCCGCCCGCTCATCCGCCGGCACAGCTCGTCGGAGAGGATCTGCATGTATCGGGCCAGGACGACCAGGTCGGCGTCGTGCTCGTCGATGATCTCCTGCAGGCGGGCCTCGGCATACGGCTTGGACGAGGCGGTCACGGGGACGTGATGGAAGGGGATGCCCTTGCCCCGGACGAGGTCGGCGAAGGTCTCGTGATTGGAGACGACCGCGACGGGCTCGATGTTGAGCATCCCCGTCTCCCACCGGTACAGCAGGTCGTTCAGGCAATGCCCGAGCTTGGACACCATGATGACGGTGCGGGTCGGGGCGGCCCGGTCGTGGACCGCCCAGGTCATCGAGAAGCGTTCTCCCACGGGGGCCAACGACGTCCGCAGCGCTTCCGGGTCGAAGTCGGGTCCGGTGCCGACGAAGCGCACCCGCATGAAGAAGCGCCCGGTCATCGGATCCTCGAACTGCTGGCTCTCCCGCATGATCGCGCCCTGCTCGGCGAGCGCCCCGGAGACGGCGTGGACGATGCCGACGTGGTCGGGACAGGTGAGCACGAGGACGAACTCGCGGCCCGCGGCGGGGATCGCCGAGGGGGTCATCGAACCGAGCGGCATGGCGCTCTCCTCACCCTGAACTCCGGCTACGGGGCTTCCACTACGGGAGGCGGCTACGGGGCGGCGACGACGGCATACGAGGCGACGCCGTGGGCGATGTCGACACCGTCCCCGCTGCGGACGATATCGGCTTCGACCATGACGAGTCGACGGCCGCGCTTGCGGACGACCGCCGTGGCATACAGCCGGTCGCCGAGCGCGGCCGGGGCCAGGTAGGTGACGGTCATGCTCACCGTGGCCGGCAGCCGGTCCGGCGGCAGCCCGGCACGCACGGCCCGGCCCATGACGGCGTCGAGCAGGGTGGCCAGGACCCCGCCGTGCACCCCGCCCTGGGTGTTCCCGTGCCGGTCGTCGGTGTCCACGACGAGCGCGGCCGGATCGTCGCCGGCGACCTCGATGCCGAGGACCGCGTGCAGCCGCGCGGAATTGGGCAGATCGGCGGCGACCGGCGGCTCGTTCGTCACGGCCGGCTCACGTGCACTCGGGGCGGGTGACCCGCCCGGCCTCGCGGCGGACCCGCAGCCCGGCCAGCACCAACTGGGCGGCCAGCGCCGCGCCGACGCCCTCGCCGGCCCGCAGGCGCAGGTCGAGCAGCGGCTCCAGCCCCAGTTCGGTGAGAACCGCCCGGTGGGCCTGTTCGCGGCTGACCTGTCCCGCGATGAGGTATGCCTGTACGCCGGGTTCCAGCCGAACGGCGACCAACGCCGCGACCCCGGTCGCCATGCCGTCCAGGACGACCACGCCACCGGCGGCGGCCGCCCCGAGGACGACACCGGTGAGGACGGCGAGCTCCGGACCGCCCAGGGCGGCCAGCGCGGCGAGCGGATCCGGCGGCGCGGCGTCGGCGGTGCGGAACCGGCGCAGCGCCGCGTCGACCACCTCGGTCTTGCGCCGAACCATCGCCGAGTCCGAACCGGCCCCGATCCCGACCGCTTCCTCGGCGGTCCGGCCGAGCAGACCGGCGGCCAGCGCGGCGGCCAGCGTGGTATTGCCCAGGCCCACCTCACCGAGGGCGACCAGGCCGCGCGTGGCGGCGGCGGCCCCGATGCGGCGCCCGTGCTCGACATAGGCCGCCGTCGTACCCGGGATCATCGCGTCCGTGGTCAGCAGGTCGCCGCGCGGGCCGTCCACCCGGGCGTCGATCGCCCCCGGGACGAGCCCGCCGTCGACGCCGGCATCGACGACGACCACGCCCAGCCCGCAGGCCGCGGCCGTGGTCGCCCCGAGGGCCTGCCCGGCCACCGCGGCCCGCATGACCTCCCGGGTGACCCCCGGCGGGTATGCCGTGACGCCGAGCGCGCCCACCGGATGGTCGGCGCCGGCCAGGACGAGAGTGCCGCCGGTCAGGCCGGCGCCGCCCGCGGCGACCACCCGGTCCAAGGCGGTGTCGAGGGCGCCGAGCGATCCGGGTGGGGTGAGCAACTGGTCGGCGCCGTCGTGGGCCGCGACCACCTCGGCCTGCTCGGGGGCCCGCAGGAAGGACACCGGCGCCGCCGGGGCGTCCAGGTCCGGCCATCGGTCGTGCAGGACCACCTCTGTCAGCGGCAGCCGGGTCGACCACGCCCGCCGCTCCAGACCGGGAGCCGGCGGGCGTTCGTCCGGCCAGCCCAGGCACAGCCAGCCGAGGGTGACGACCCCGTCCGGCAGGTGCAGGAGTTCGGCGAGTTCGTCCGGGCGGAAGAGCGTCACCCAACCCATTCCGAGGCCGTGGGCCCGGGCGGTGAGCCACATGTTCTCGATCGCACACGCGCAGGACCACAGGTCGGCGTCGGGGAAGGTGGCCCGGCCGAGGACGCCGGTCGCCGGCGCCCGCCGGTCGCAGGCGACGACGACGCCGAGGGGCGCCTCGCGGATCCCCTCCAGCTGCAGGTCGAGGAGCCGCGCGGCCCGGTCGGGGGTCAACGCGGCCGCCTGCCGCAGGCGCTCGCGGTCGGCCATCACCGCGGCCCGGTCCCGCATCGCCTGGTCGGCGACCACGATGAACCGCCAGGGCTGACTGTGCCCGACGCTCGGTCCGGCGTGCCCCGCCGCCAGTACCGCCGTCACGAGGTCCGCGGGCACCGGGTCCGGCCGATAGCGCCGGATATCGCGGCGCGCCCCCACCACCTTGTCCAGCGCAGCCACCGTCGCGGCGTCGAAGGCCCAGCCGTCGGGGCGGTCGGCCCGCTCGGCGGCGGAGGTGGCGTCACCGATGACGGGAACAGGTCTGGCCCACCGGGCGGGCTCGGTCGTGGTCACCTCCAGAGCCTACGACCGGCATACGCACCGCAGGACGGGCCGGCGCCTGACGTGGCGGCATACCGCCCACAAGATGGGCGAAAGGGCTGTGAAATGTGCCACGTCGCCCCACGCCAGAAGATTGCCCGGCCCCGGCAACTTGCGCCCAGGCTCCCCGGGGCTTACACAAGAGACATGGCCCGGTCGCTTTACGACGTGGCCGACATCGACAGCATCCGCTACGACGACGTGAGTTTCGACGGCGAACACGGTCATGTCGGCGTGACTCTGTTCATGCCCTCGGCGCGACAGATCACGCTGCGCGGCGCCCCGGACCTGGTCGTGCCGTATTCGGCGGGCTGGGGCGAGGGCAAACAGGCCGCCGACGTCGCCTGCCAGGCGCTGACCAAGGCCGCCAATGTCATGACCGTGTCGGTGACCTATCCGCGCAAGAGCCTGGACGTGCACGACATCGTCCCGTTCCGCACGGCGGTCTTCGCCGAGGTCATCGACCACCTGCACGAACACTCGCACTACGACCACTACGACAAGGTCGTCGTCGGGTACTCCCGCGGCACCGCCCCCGCCCGCCGGGCCGCCGTCCAGATGCACGACCGGATCAGCGGCATCGCCCTGATCGCACCGACCTGGTTCAAGGCCGGGGTCAAGCCCCTCGAACTCGCCCAGAAGGGCATCGCCGAGTCGGTCAAGGGCGCCCGGCGCGGGTCGTGGCTGGACCGGATGGGACTGGTCGGGGCCACCGTGCGCCTGGCCACCGAACTCGTCGCGCACCCGCTGGAGTTGCGCAAGGACGTCTCGGCGATCGCCGAGGACGGCGCGGTCGACCTCGTCGAACTGCTCGGCACCGGCCTGAACATCTGCGTCATCGCCGGCACCGACGACGAGGTCTGCGCCATCGACGGCATCCGGCACGTCTTGGACGAGCTCACGCAAGACGGCGAGGAGATCGAGCGGATCGGCTACCACGAGGTCGACTCGGATCACTTCTCGTACTTCCTCAACCCCACTCCCCTGCGGCTCATCGCCGAACAGGTGCTGCGGCTGGCGGGGATGGACGACGCCGCCGACGGAATGCCGTAGGCCGGCGCCCGTCATGACCCATCGAGTGGCGTTCACCGTCTACTACGAGGACACCGACGCGCTCGGGTTCGTCTACCACGCGAACTACCTGAAGTTCTTCGAGCGCGGGCGCAGCGAACTGGTCGCCGCCCGTGGCCGGGGCGTGGCCGACTGGAACGCCGCCGGGATCCTGATCGTCGTCCACTCCGCCCAGTTGACCTTCAAACGACCCGGCCGGCTCGGTGACCGGATCGAGGTCGTCACCGACTACGAGACCGTGTCGCGCTACCGCGGCCGGTTCACCCAGCGCGTCGAACGCGACGGCGAACTGCTCGTCGAGGGCACTGTCGACGTCGCCTGCGTCAGCCCCGCGGGGGCCCTGCTGGAGATCCCGGCCGAGTTCGACGCGTTGCGTTGAGCTGTCCCGGTCGGTATGCCGCTGCTGTCCCGGTCGGTATGCCGCTGCGTTCCGGGGGTGCGGATCAGCGCAGCACGAGCCCTTGTGCACCGAGGGCGGCGATCCGCTTCTTGGTGCGTTCCAGCGACTCGGTCAGCTGGGTGCGGTTCGTGTACGGCATGGTCCCACTGGCCAACGCGGAGACGACCGGCAGCACGCGAACCGGACCACCGACATACCGGGTCGTCATCGTGGGGACGTACTCGGGCAGGGTGACCTGGAACCGGCCGTCGGTGACCTCGGTAAAGGTGAACCGGGCGATGACACCGTCATGGGTTTCCGGCAGCCGCTGATCGGACACGGTGTTGCCCAGCCCGTAGACGACCCACTTGCCGTTGACCTTCTCCCACGGGTTGACGACGTGCGAGTGGTGGTTGATGACGATGTCGATGTCGGGGCTGGCGGTCAGCTCGCGGGCGGTGCGTTTCTGCTGTTCGTTGGGATAGAGGGTGTACTCGTCGCCGGCCTGCATGACGGCCATGACGATGTCGGCGCCCTCGGCCCGGGCCTTCTTGGCCTTCTCCAACCACACCGACGTGGGCTCCAGGTTGATCAGGCACCACTCCTTGCCGGTGGGCTTGGGTATGCCGTTGGTCGAGTACGTGCCCGACAGCACGGCGATCTTGACCCCGCCCTTGGTGGTGAACATCGGGATCTTCTCCGACTCCTCCTGGGTCCGGGTGGCACCGGCGTTGATCAGGCCGTTCTCCTCGATATAGCCCACGGTGCGCACGAGGCCCTTGAAGCCCTGGTCGAGCAGATGGTTCGAGCCGGTGGTGCACAGGTCGTAGCCGAGCTTGGGCAGCACGTCGATGGTCTGCGGCGGCACCGAGAAGACCGGGTAGTTGATGTAGGGACCGCCGCGGGGAGCCGCAGGGATGTCGTTGTGGCACAACGCCAGGTCGGCGGATTCCAGGAACGGCTTGGTCGGGGCCAAGGTGGGGTAGAAGTCGTAGTCGTCGGCCCCGGTACGCCCGGCGGCGCGGGCGTCGAGCTTGGCCGCCTTCCACAACGTGTTGTGCCAGAGCAGGTCACCGTTGAGGGCGACGGTGGCCGTCCGGGCCTGGTGGGTCAAGGTGCCCGGCTCCGTCGTCGCCGGCGTGCTGGGTTGGTCGGAGGGGCTCGCCGACGTCGAGCTCGGGGTCGAGCTCGATGACGGGGACCCGGCTGTCGACGTGCCGGACCCGGAGGTCGGGGCGCCGGTCGTCCCCATCGTCGAGGAGGAGCCGGCTCCGGCCGCCGGTGACGACGGAGCTGGAGTGCCCGACCCCGAGCAACCGACCAGGGCGAGCGTGGCGAGCGGAACGATCAGCCGGGAAATACGCATGTCTCGATTAGAGCCGGTCCCGACACCGTCCCGCCAACCGACACGCCCGAGCCGACGGACCGGGCGTGTCGGCCGATCGGTCACAGGTCGGCGATGTGGATGTACCGGAACTTGGACACCGGCACGGTGCGGGTGTGATAACTCCGGTCGTAATTCCAGTTGTATTCCTCGATGGTGATGGTGCCGTCACCGTTGACCCGGGAGACCCAGGCCACGTGGCCGGCAGAGGACCAGGCGACCGCTCCCCGGGCCGGCGTGGAGTCGACGCGGATCCCGACCGAGCGAGCGGCATACCCCCAGTTGGAGGCATTGCCCCACTTGACGCCTCGGTAGAAGACGTTGAAGGCCACCCCGTTGCGCGAGTTGAGGCGCCAGGCGACGAACGAGGTGCACTGGCGGGCGGTGAACCGGAACGGGTCGGTGCCGTAGTAGCCCGGGTAGTCGTTGCCGATGACGTACCCGCCGGTGCGAGCCACCGGCGCGATGACGGGCGCGCGGACCGCGGTGCGGGACACGGTGACGGTCTTGGTCGTCGCCTTGGTGGTCGTCCGGGTGGTCGTTTTGGTGGTCGTCACCCTGGCCGCCGGCTTCTTGACGGCCTTGTTGACGACAGCCTTGGCGAGGGCGGTTCGGGTGGTGCTGCGGGAGGTCTGGGCGTGCGCCTTGGCCGCTGCCGCCTTCTTCGCGGCGGCGGCTTTCGCTGCTGCCGCCTTCTTCGCGGCGGCGGCCTTCGCGGCGGCGGCCT
>JBDIAR010000039.1:0-20957 GCA_039812545.1 Dermatophilaceae bacterium
CATCGAGAACGCCTATCGCAACACCGGTCGAGTGGTGCCGGAGTCGGCTTGGCAGATCTGCGCAGACGCCCTCGCGGGCGCGAAGTCATACGAGTAGCAGGGGCGCATCCTCGTCCACGCGCGGTGCGGCGGAGCATGCCGGACGCGAGTCACCTGATGCGAGACCGGAGTTACAGATTGAACCTCCGCTCGACCACGTTCCGTGAGTTGTAAAGGTCAGGGTTGTGCCAAGACGCCGGCGTAGAGCGCCACCTGGTACCGCCGAGCACGCACCGGGTCAGATCACTCCGACGCCACAGGATCGACGGTATCGAGACCGAGATGCTCGGCCACCGCTTTCATGGTGCCGTCATGAGTAGCAACCGTCACTGAATCCCCGATCAACAGCGCAGTAGCAAGATGCAAGGCGTCAAGCGTCCTCACATGCCGCTCGATCGACTCCGCAACCGCGTGCGTCTCTCGGGTGATGTCGAACAGCCCAACGCGGCTGAGTAGCGCTTCGGCGTCCGACAGCGGCCTTCGATCGCGTCGCAGCACTCGGACTAGCTCAGTCCGCAGCAGCCTTGATGAAACGAGATCCGTATCGGGCTCGTCGACCCACTCTCGCAGTCGCAGCCGTTCCGGCACGTCGAGGATCGTGCGAAGGGCCACGGAGGAATCGAGATAGACAATGGCCATAGGTCAGTGCTCGCCCTTCATCTGATCGAGCAGCTCATCGACGTCCTCGGACCGGTAGCGAGGACCGCCGACCTCCGTAGGCCACGGCACTCGGCTCGAGGCCGGTGGCGAGTACCGCCCCTGCCGCTCGGCTCGGGCCAGAGGGTCGTCCTGACCGCGGTAGGAGCTCACCCGCCATCGCGGCTCGCCCCGCTCTGTCACGATCACCTCGCCGACCAGCGCTGCCTGCGCAAGGACCTCGGTCGTACGCTGGTTTAGATCGCGCTTGGTTACGGTCGTCATGCAGCCATGGTACTACCCGCGTCTGACATCGACCACGCACAGGCGTCAGACCGAGGCTCCAGACTCGACCCGTTCATGTGCCGTGACCGCCGGGTGCCGCCAGGTCGGGAACAAAGGAGCATCGAGCGCCGAGGCCGCTGGGAACCTGGACCTAGCGGCCTCCCCCCGCCGCGACCGGGCCGACAACCCCACCGGGCTCCCGTACCCAGCGGCCGCCGAATCAGCCCTCCAGCCCGCTCATCACCCGATGCGCTCCGCCGGATGCAAGACCGGAACTACACATTGAACCTGAACTCGACCACGTCGCCGTCGCGCATCACGTAGTCCTTGCCCTCCATCCTCACCTTTCCCCGCGCCCGGGCCTCCACCATCGAACCGGCGTCCATCAGATCTTCGAAGGACACGATCTCGGCCTTGATGAACCCGCGCTGGAAATCGGTGTGGATGACGCCGGCGGCCTGTGGCGCGGTCCACCCCTGCTTGATCGTCCAGGCCCGCGACTCTTTCGGGCCAGCCGTCAGATAGGTCTGCAGGCCGAGGGTGTGGAACCCCACACGAGCCAGTTGGTCCAGGCCGGACTCCTCGACGCCCACCGAGGCCAGTAGCTCGCGGGCCTCGTCGTCCTCGAGTTCGGTCAGCTCCATCTCCAACTTGGCGTTGAGGAACACCGCGTCGGCCGGCGCGACCAATTCCCGCAACCGCTGCTGCAGGTCATTGTCGGTCAGCCCGTCCTCGTCCACGTTGAAGGCGAAGATGACCGGCTTCGTCGTCATCAAGCCCCACTGCCGGGCCGCCTCGACGTCTACCCCGGCGGGAGGACCCCCGGCATACACCGTCTGGCCGGCCTCGAGCAGTGCGACGACGGCTCGCGCAGTGGCGAGTTCGGCCTGCTTGTCCTTGTTGATCCGGGCCTCTTTCTCCAACCGCGGCACGGCCTTCTCCATGGTCTGCAGGTCGGCGAGGATGAGCTCGGTGTCGATGGTCTCGATGTCGGACTCGGGCGATACCTTGCCGTCCACGTGCGTGACGTCGTCGTCGACGAAGGCCCGGACGACCTGGCAGATCGCGTCGGCCTCGCGGATGTTCGCAAGGAATTTGTTGCCCAGCCCCTCCCCTTGGGAGGCGCCACGAACGATTCCCGCGATGTCGACGAACGAGACGGTGGCCGGCACGACCTTCTCACTGGCATACAACTGCGCCAGGCGCGGCAGCCGGGCGTCCGGCAGCGGCACGATCCCGACATTCGGTTCGATCGTCGCGAACGGATAGTTCGCGGCGAGCACGTTGTTGCGGGTCAACGCGTTGAACAGGGTGGACTTGCCGACATTGGGCAGGCCGGCGATGCCGATGGTGAGGGCCACGAGCACAGGATTCTACGGGGGTGTATGCGGTTAGCCTTCCTTGGGTGAGACGACCAGAGCCCCGCCGACGCGCCCGGCCGGTGCGACCGGCATACCGGCTCCTGGTCGCGGTGGTGGCCGCCGCGAGCCTCGCGGCGACCGCGCACGTGCTGTGGGCCGGCCTGGGACCGGTCGGCGGACCCGGTCGAGTCACCGCACAGTTGGCCTTCCTCGACGACGCGCTGGTCGGCGGCGCCGGAGCCGCCGCGCAACAGCAGTTCCCCGAGGGGGAGTTCTTCCTGACCGCGCTTCCCGCCCTGGCCGGGGGCTACCAGGCCCTGCAACCGGGAGCCGACAAGGACGAGCGCACGAGCGCGTTGGCCCGCCTCGACCGAGCGGTCCACGTCATCGAATCCGATGCGGTGGCGAACAGATTCGGCCAAACCGAACGCCTGCGGTCCGGGGCCTTCTACCAGGGCTGGCGTCTGCTCCTGCTCGACGTCCGGGCCGAACTCAGCGCCGACCCCGGTCACCGTGAGGGCGCCGTGATCCTCGCCCAGCAGATCCTGTATGCCGTGGACTCCGCTCCCAGCGGCCTCGTCGACTCCTACCCCGGCCGCTACTGGCCGTGCGACAACGTCGTCGCGATGGCCGCGGTCCAGCGGGTGACCCGGTTCGCGCCGGTGCCTGGGCTGGCGGCGGCCCAAGAACGCTGGCTCGCCAGGATCGACCGGCTGCGCGACCCGGCGACCGGCCTGCTCCCCCACGAGGTCGACGCTGACGGGCGACCCCTCGCCGGTCCGCGCGGGAGTTCGCAGGCCCTCATCCAGGCGTTCTGGCCGGACCTGTCGCCCGCGGCCGCATCGGATTGGGACGCGTTCCGCCGCACCTTCGTCACGACCCGCCTGGGTCTGGTCGGGGTTCTCGAATACCCGACCGGCACGGACGGGCCGCCGGACGTCGACTCGGGCCCGCTGGTCCTGGGCGTCTCGGCGAGCGCGTCGGCGGTCGCGCTCGCCGCGGCACGCGCCAACGGCGACCGGGCGCTGGCGGCCACTCTGGATCGGGAGGCCGAACTGCTCGGCATACCCGTGCAGTGGAATGGAGCGCGCCGGTATGCCGCCGGCCTGGTTCCCATCGGCGACGCCTTCCTCGTCTGGGCCAGGTCGGTGCCCGAGGCCGACGACCGCGAGGGATCTGTCGCGGCCCCGGGAGCGGTGTGGTGGTTGTGGGCACTCGGCACTGCGGCACCCGGGATGGGGTTGGGGGTCTGGTGGTGGCAGCGGCGCCGCGCGGTTGTTACTCGCGCGGATCCCGTCGCGACTATCGTGGGTACCGACGATTAGCCTCGTCCCCGACATTTCGTGGCACCCGACATCGCGGGAAGGACCCTGATGACCGCTGCGCGCATCCAGCCGAGCGCCGACCTCGACGACGGGGTCACCATCGGGGACGGGAGTTCGGTCTGGCATCTGGCCCAGATCCGCGGCGGCGCCGTGTTGGGGCGCAATGTGATCGTGGGACGGGGCGCGTACGTCGGAGCCGGCGTCAGCGTGGGCGACAACTGCAAGATCCAGAACTACGCGCTGGTCTACGAACCTGCGGTCCTGGAGGACGGGGTGTTCGTCGGGCCGGCCGCGGTCCTCACCAATGACACCTTCCCGCGCGCCGTCAACCCGGACGGAACCCTCAAGAGCGCCCACGACTGGGAGGCCGTCGGGGTCACACTCCAGCAGGGCTGCTCCGTCGGTGCCCGAGCCGTATGCGTGGCGCCGGTGACCGTGGGCCGTTGGGCCACCGTGGCGGCCGGATCCGTCGTCGTCAGCGACGTACCCGACTTCGCGCTGGTCGCGGGGGTTCCCGCTCGGCGGATCAAGTGGGTCGGCCGCTCGGGGTTCCCCCTCGAGCAGACCAGCCCCGGCGCCTGGGTCGACCCCCACACCGGCGAGCGCTTCACCGAGGCAGAGGGTCGTCTGACGGCCGACGACTGACGGCGGACGCCGACTGACGGCGGACGCCGACTGGGCGAGCGACCCGAGACGAGTGGCGCGGCATTTCGCGACACCTGCTGCCGGGCTCCCGGGAGTTCGGGGCCAGTCGGGGTCTCGGGGTCTCGGGGGCGATGTCAGACCCGCGTGGGACGGTAACGCCATGGATACCTCCTCGCTGATCCTGCTGTTCGTCGGGCTCGTCATCGGTTTGGTCGTCGGCGGTGCCGTGGTCCGATCGCACTTGATCGCACCGCTGGCGGGCGCGACGGCCGAGCGTGACCTGTTGTTGGCCCGGGTCGCCGACCTCGAGGCACTTGTCGCGGACGCGGGCTCGACGGCGGCGACGGTGGCGCCTCTGGCCGTGGTGTTGGACCGGGTCGAGGGTCAGGTCCGCGAGCTCGAACGCGCTCGGACGACGCAGTTCGCCGAGGTCGCCCAGCGACTGATGGATGTGGCTGCGGGCGCGACCCGGCTCGGCGACGAGACCGCCCGGCTCGTGGGTTCGCTGAACTCCTCGTCGGTGCGCGGGCACTGGGGCGAGGTTCAATTGCGCCGGGTCCTCGAGCACGCCGGGATGCTGGGACGATGCGATTTCACCGAGCAACTGCCCGGCGTCAATACCTCAGGGGCGTCGATCCGCCCTGATGTCGTCGTCCAGCTGCCAGGTGATCGCCACGTCGTGATCGATGCGAAGACTCCGATGACGGCGTTTCTGGCCGCTCAAGCCGACGACCTCGGCGAAACCCGCCGCCAGGCCCACCTGCGCGATCACGCCAAGACCCTGCGCGGACACGTCGACACGTTGGCCGCGAAGGAGTACTGGTCGGCTCTGGTCGGCTCCCCGGAGTTCGTCGTGTGTTTCGTCCCCGGCGATGCGATCCTCGGCGCGGCCCTGGCGAAGGATCCGGAACTGCACGACTACGCGATGAGTCGCAAGGTGGTGCTCGCCTCGCCCGGCACCTTGCTGGCGTTGTTGCGTACGGTGGCGTATGCCTGGCAACAGGAGTCGCTGACCGTCAATGCCCGCGAGGTGTATGCCGTGGGTCGCGAACTCCACGCGCGGCTCGGATCGTTGGCCCGCCACACGGCCCGGCTCGGGACCTCTCTGACCCGCGGCGTCGAGGCATACAACGCCCTGGTGGGGTCGATGGAGTCCCGTGTCTTGGTCAGCGCCCGTCGCCTGGCCGAGCTGGGCGTCGCGACGGATCAGCTGACGCAGGTGCCGTCGATCACGGACACCACCCGGCCGCTCACGGCCCGCGAGTTGCTCGAGGCGCTCGATCCTGATGTGGCGCGACCCGAACTGGACCTGTCGAACGGGGCCAGTCCGAGCCGCCCCCTTGAGCCACCCGAGGCCGCCCCTCGACAGACGGCCTGACTCTGCAACTTCTTGCAAGCGAAGCAACGTCTTGCTAGATTGGTGGCGTCGGCAGTCCTGCCGACGGACGTTCGATGGCCGTGCGACCGCGCGTGAGACCACGAACGGCGGCCACGGCGGGAAGCAGGACCCGTGTTCACCGCACACGATGCCCGGACGGCGTCGGTCCCGACGAACGACGCACCATCACCCACGCCAGCACCCTCGGGGACATCCGCTCCCGTACCCGTCGAATCGATCGGCCTCGGGGTCGCCGCCGCCAGCCTGGCCGGCGTGGGCGCCCTGACCGGCTCCACGGTCAAGATTGTCGGCGCCGCTGTGGCCGTGGCCGTCGGCGTCGCGATCGCACTCGCCGACCGGCGGCGGACCCGCACCGCGAAGGTCTGACCCCGACGCCGCGGGACGAGCGCGCCCTCGGTCACGGTAGGCCGAGACCGCAACTCGCCAGAAACTCCCGGGTGCGGATCGCGTTCGGCATCGGGTATGCCTTGTCGCAGCCGTACATGTCCTGCTCGCAGATGACGTAGAGCTCCTTGTCGAGGTCCGCAAGGGCTTCGATGAGCAGGTGCATGTCGGGCTCCCCGGCGGGTGGAGCGACCGAGCAACCCGCCCGGACGGCCTGGACGAACGGCCAATCTTCGTCGTGGGCCTGCTTGACCACCAGTGGATCCATCGCCTTGATGTGAACGTAGGAGATCCGTTCGGGGTAGTCCCGGCACAGTTGCATGGGATCGCCCGCACCGTAGACGATGTGGCCGGTGTCCAGACAGAAGCCGACGTAGTCGGGATCGGTGGCCTGGAAGATCCGGTCGATGTCCTCGCGCGTCTCGATGTGGCTGTCCCCGTGGGGGTGCAGCACCATCGTCAGACCGTAGTCCTCCTTCATGATCCGACCCAGCCGATCCGCGTTGTGGATGTAGCGATTCCAGGCCTGGGTCGAGAGAACTCGGTCGTCGATCAACGCCCCCGTCTTCTCGTCGCGGAACATCGGCGGCAGGTGGACGACGAACTCGGCCCCGACGGCCGCGTGCGTCTCCCCGATGGCGCGGAACAGCCGCTCCGTCTGCGGCCATGCTTCGTCCCGGTGCAGGATGCCCCACCCCGTGCCCGCGACCACGCGGAACCCGAACTCGTCCATCACGTCCTTCAAGCGCACCGGGTCGGTCGGGTAGTACCCGTACGGCCCGGTCTCCACGATGGAGAACCCCGCGGCGTTCATCTCCTGCAACGAGGTTCGCCAGTCGATCTGCACGTCGTCGTCCGGGAACCAGACCCCCCACTGGTCGGGGCATACGCCGATCGCGAGTTTGCGGTAGCGCGGGTCGGTGT
Organism: Dermatophilaceae bacterium; assembly: GCA_039812545.1. GTDB lineage: Bacteria > Actinomycetota > Actinomycetes > Actinomycetales > Dermatophilaceae > JBDIAR01. Next base: position 6,999 of record JBDIAR010000039.1, read on the forward strand.
TGCGCGCCTTCGAATCACCCATCCGATGTCCTTCCAGGTATGCCGCGGGCTTGAGGGTATGCCGCGGGCTCGGGGGTATGCCGCGGGCTCGCGGGTATGCCGCGGGTCGGGTCAGTCGTAGAGCTTGGGTCGGGGCATCATCCGCACGGCGACCGCCCCGGCTTCGGTCAGGGCCTGGACCCCCGCGTCACAGACGACGGCAGCGGCATACCCATCCCAACTCGTCGGTCCGCAGTGTTCGCCGCGCGTCGCGGCGTTGATCCACTGCTGAACCTCGGCGACAAACGCACCGCCGAACCGCTCGTTATGGTCCATCGCGATGCGGTTGCGGGCACCCGCACCGTCCCGGCGGATCACTCTCTCCTGATCGCCGAGCCGCACGACACCGAGTTCGGCCACGAGTTCGCACTGGATGTCGTAGCCGTAGCGGCAGTTGACGAAGACCTCGGTGGACACCCGCACCCCGGATTCGGTCGCCATGACCAGCACGAGCGGATCCTGGAGGTGTTCGAAACGGTGCCTGGTGCGCTTCGGCTTGTCGACCCGGACGGTCGTGAACTCCTCGCCCAGCAACCATCGCATCGTGTCGATCTCGTGGATGGCGGTGTCGTTGATCGCCATGTCCCAGGTGTAGAAATCGGGGACGGTCGGGTTGCGGTGCGCGCAGTGGACCATGAGGGCCTGCCCCATCTCCCCGGAATCCAGAATCTGTTTCATCTCCCGGTAGGAGTCGTCGAACCGGCGCATGAAACCGACCGTGACCAGGCGACGTCCCGCGCGTTGCTCGGCCGTCATGATCCGCGCGCACGCGGTCGCGGTCGGCGCGAGGGGCTTCTCGCAGAAGACCGGCTTGCCCGCCTCGATGCCCGCGATCACGTCGGGTTCGTGGGCCGGGCCGTGCGAGCAGATCATGACCGCGTCCACGTCGGCGCTGGCGATGAGTTCCGCCGCACTGTCGAACGCCGTAGCCCCGATCGCACTCGCCACCTCGGCGCCGGCCCGGGCGTTGACATCGGTGACGGCGACGACCCGGCCACCGGCGATGACCGAGTGGATCCGCTCGATGTGGGCGCGCCCCATGGCGCCGGGACCGATCATCCCGATTCGAAGCGTCACGTCCCGGACCTTTCGTCAGCGATTCTGGGGAAAGCCGAGGTTGATCCCGCCGTGGCTGGGGTCGAGCCACCGTTGGGTCACGGCCTTCGTGCGGGTGAAGAAGTGGACCCCCTCCATGCCGTGCGCGTGAGTGTCGCCGAACAGCGAGGACTTCCACCCGCCGAACGAGTAATACGCCATCGGCACCGGGATCGGGACGTTGATGCCGACCATTCCGACCTCGACCTCGTTCTGGAATCGGCGCGCTGCTCCGCCGTCGTTGGTGAAGATGGCGGTCCCGTTGCCGAACTCACCGGCGTTGATCAACGCCAGCCCCGCATCGTACGAGTCGACCCGCACCACGCACAGCACGGGACCGAAGATCTCGTCGGTGTAGATGGACATCCCGGTGTCGACCCGGTCGAAGAGCGTCGGCCCGACGAAGAATCCCCGCGGACGGCCCTCGACGACGAGCCGGCGGCCGTCGACGACCAGTTCGGCACCGTCCGCCACCCCCTGATCGATGTACCCCACGATCCGATCACGCGCCGCCGCCGTGACGACCGGCCCCATGTCGCATCCGGTCGAGCCGTCGCCGGTGGTCAGTCCGGCGATTCGCCGCTCGATCTTGCCGACCAGTTCGTCGGCGATGACGTCGACGGCGACGACGACCGAGATCGCCATGCACCGCTCCCCGGCCGAGCCGAACCCGGCGTTGACCGCCGCATCAGCGGCCAGATCGAGGTCGGCGTCCGGGAGCACGAGCATGTGATTCTTCGCACCGCCCAAGGCCTGCACGCGCTTGCCGTTGCGAGTCCCGCGCTCGTAGACGTACCTGGCGATCGGCGTTGAGCCGACGAACGAGACCGCCTTCACGCTCGGGTTGTCCAACAGGGCATCGACGGCCTCCCGATCCCCGTGCACGACGTTCATCACCCCGTCGGGCAATCCGGCCGACTGCCACAACTCGGCCACCAGGTTGACCGCGGTCGGGTCCTTCTCCGATGGCTTGATGATCACCGCGTTCCCGCAGGCCACCGCGATGGGGACGAACCACATCGGCACCATCGCCGGGAAGTTGAACGGCGAGATGACCGCCACCACCCCGAGCGGCTGCAGGATCGAGTAGGCGTCGACCTGCGTGGAGATATTCTCCGAGTACCCGCCCTTGAGCAACTGCGGTATGCCGCAGGCGAACTCGGCTACCTCCAGCCCGCGCGTGATCTCACCGAGCGCGTCGGAGGTCACCTTGCCGTGCTCGGCGGTGATGGCCTCGGCGATCCGCGGGGCGTTGTCCTTGAGCAGCCGACGGAACTCGAAGAGCACCTGGGTGCGGCGCGCCAGCGAGGACCGGCCCCACTCCTTCGCCGCCTCGGCCGCCCTGGCCACGACGTCGTCGACGACCTCCCGCGACGCCAGGTCCAGTATGCCGGTCACCTCACCGGTCGCCGGGTTGAACACCTCGGCCGTCCGCGGCGCCGTTCCGTCCCAAGCGGTATGCCCGATCCGGTGGGTGATGCGTTTCGGGTTCACGAGGGGGTACCTTCCTTGCCTGGTCGGGTATGCCGATCGTCCGGCGGTGCGTCAGTTGCCGGGGGTGCGTCAGTTGGCGGTCGCCGGTCGAGGCGAGGGTCGACGGGTTGACCGGCCCACGTGTCCCGGACCCACGCGTGAGCGGGATCGTCGCAGATCAGCCAGGCTCGGGTCGCCCCCGGCCCCGCCATGACGTTGAGGTAGTACATGTCGTATCCGGCGGGCGCCATCGATGGCCCGTGCCAGCCGTGCGGCACGAGAACGGCGTCACCAGAGCGGACTTCGGCGAACACCTCGATCGGACGCTCACTCGTCCCATAAACCCGCTGGTACCCAAACGGTTTCGCGTCCGTCGGCGCCCCCGGCTGAGCCCGCATCTCGAAGTAGTAGATCTCCTCCAAGCTGGCCTCGACCCCGTCACGGTCTTCGTCGTGCTTGTGCGGCGGGTACGAGGACCAGTTGCCGCCCGGCGTGACGACCTCGCACGCGATGATCGAATCTGCGTCCAGCACCTCCGGTGTCCCGAAATTGCGGACCAGGCGTGAGCATGAACCGGCGCCCCGCAGCTCGAGCCGGACCTCGTCGGCATCGACCCGTCGCGCCGGGTACGACCGGCGGGCCGTCGCGTGCGCCAGGGCAACGCGACCCCCGTCGACGCCGGTCACCGAGAACGTCCGGTCACGGGGGAGGTAGGCCAGATCGCTCGGACCGGCGAAGACGTCCGTGCGTCCGATCAGCTCGAACACCGCGTCGTCCAGCCGGACGACGAAGCCACCCGAGAGCGGCAGCACGATCCACTCGCATCCGCCGGCCGCCACCACGCGACTCTCGCCCGGGGCCAGAGTCGCCGTCAGCAGACCGGTATGGCACCACCCGGGATCTCCCGGACGAATGGCCATGTCGTAGTCTGCATCACCACCGGCCTGAGCGGGCTTGAACCACCTACTCATCGGCGGTCGCCGTGCGCGGTTCGACGACGCCGACAGCCGCGTCGGATAGGGGTTTCACCGCTACAGCCTGCCCCACCGGCAAGGTACTGTCAAGCATTTGTCAGCACAAATGCGACCCGTGCGCGACCTGACCTATTGACCTATCATCCTGACTATGGCGATCCAACTGCACATCGTGATCGATCGTGCCAGTCCGGTGCCGCTGTACCACCAACTCGCCGAGCAGCTGACAGCGGCCGTGGAGGACGGCACCTTGCAGCCCGGCGACCCTTTCGAGAACGAACTGGCTCTCGCGGATCGGCTCGACCTGAGCCGTCCCACGGTGCGCCGGGCCATCGGCGAGCTGGTCGCCCGAGGGCTCTTGGTGCGGCGCCGCGGGACGGGGACCACGGTGGCCAACAAGGCGATCCATCGTCGTGACGAACTCACCAGTCTCTACGAGGACCTCCAACGGGTGGGTCGCCACCCGGTCACCGTCGTCCGCGAATTCGACGGCGCGGCGCGGAACCCGGACGCCGCCGAAGCCCTCGGGCTGACGTCCGACACCGAGCTCATCTATGTCCAGCGGGTGCGCAACGCCGACGGACGCCCGCTGACGGTGATGAACAACTGGCTGCCACCCGCCTGCTCCGGGCTGACCCGTCAGGTGCTGGAGCGACAGGGACTGTATGCCGCTCTTCGGGATCTCGGCATTCGGCCGGCCGTCGCCAGACAGTCCATCGGGGCTCGACGACCCACCCCCGAGGAACGCAAGCTCCTCGGTGTGGACCGGACCGACCCGGTTCTGACGATGCAACGCACGGCATACGACGGCACCGGCAACCCGGTCGAATTCGGCCGGCACTCTTACCGATCCGATCACTACTCGTTCGACGTCACGCTTCACGAACGCTGACCAGGCGGCTCACGGCGCCCAAGCCCGACCGTCACAGATAGTGACGCTGAGCCTTCCGCTCGGCGACGTACCGCTCGTATGCCGTTCGGGTGCTGTCGAGTTCGCTCACCTGCGACACCGGCACATCCCACCAGGCGGAGCCGGGTGGCGAGGGACCCTCCAGAGCGGTCTCGATGTACAACACTGTCGTCCGATCACCGGCGGCGGCCGTGGCGTAGTTGGCCCGGAACTCCTCGATCCCGTTGCAGGTCAACACAGCTGCTCCCCAACTTGCCGCGTTGGCAGCCAAATCGAAGGGCACCTTCTCGCCGTCGAGCCGACCGGTCACGGGGTTGCGCATCCGATATCGCGTCCCGAAGCGTTGGGATCCCAGGGACTCCGACAGTGCCCCGATCGAGGCGAAGCCGTGATTCTGTAGGAGCACGATGACGACCTTGAGCCCCTCGGAGACGATCGTGGCGAGCTCCTGGGGCATCATCTGGTAACTGCCGTCTCCGACGACGGCCACCACCTGAGCCGAATCCCCTACGGCCAGCTTGCAACCCAGCGCGGCGGGAATCTCGTACCCCATGCACGAATAGGCGTACTCGACGTGATACTGCTCAGGCGTGCGGGCTCGCCACAGGCACTGCAGATCACCCGGCATCGAACCGGCCGCGTTGATGAGGATGTCCCGCTCTCCCATCAATTCGTTGAGCGCCCCGAAGATCTCCGACTGTGCCGGCAGGGGCTGATGGTCGCGGTGATAACACTCGTCGACCGCCTGCTGCCAGTCGGAGGCGAGTTCGCGGACTCGCCGTTGGTATGCCGCGTCGGTCTGCCAGCCGGCCAGTGCCCGGCCCAGTGCGGTCAGAGCCTCTCGGGCATCGGCCACGACCATGGTCGCGCTGTGCTTGGCCGCGTCGAAGGCGAGCACGTTGATGTTGACGAAACGCACGTCCGGGTCGGCGAACACGGTGTGACTGGCCGTGGTGAAGTCGGAGTACCTGGTGCCCACCCCGATCACGAGGTCCGCCTCGCGGGCCACGACGTTCGCGGACGCCGCCCCGGTGGAGCCCACCCCGCCGACCGACATCGGGTGGTCGAAGTTGACGGCACCCTTCCCGGCGTGGGTGTCGGCGACCGGTATGCCTGTGGCGGCAGCGAATTCGCGCAGGACCTCCGACGCTCCCGAGTAGATCGTCCCGCCGCCGGCAACCAGCAGCGGCCGCTGGGCCGCCTTGATCTGGGCCACGGCTCGGCGCAGCGCCGCCGGTTCCGGTACCGCTCGGGCGACGTGCCAGACCCGCTTGGCGAAGAAGGCCGTCGGCCAGTCGTACGCCTCGGCCTGCACGTCCTGGGGCAGGCAGATCGTGCAGGCACCGGTCTCAGCCGGGTCGGTGAGCACCCGCATACCGGCCAGGAGAGAGGGGATCAGTTGCTCGGGTCGGTTGATCCGATCCCAGAACCGTGAGACGGGCTTGAAGCAGTCGTTGACGGAGATATCGAGACTGCGCGGATCCTCCAACTGCTGGAGCACGGGATCGGGGTGCCGAGTGGCGAACACGTCGGAGGGCAACAGCAACACGGGGACTCGGTTGGTCGTCGCCAACGCCGCGCCGGTGATCATATTCGTGGCCCCGGGGCCGATCGAGGTCGTGACCGCGAAGGTCTGCAGGCGATTGCGCACCTTGGCGAAGGCGGCTGCGGCGTGCACGCCGCTTTGTTCGTTGCGGACCAGGTAGTACGGCAGGTCCGGGGCCCCCGAAACCCCATCGGCGCGTTGCACCTCGGCCTGCAGCAGCGCCTGTCCGACGCCGGCGACGTTCCCATGGCCGAAGATGCCGAAGCACCCGGTGATGAATCGGTGTTCGACGCCGTCCCGCTCGGTCCACTGGTTCGCGAGGAAGCGCACCAACGCCTGGGCGACGGTGAGCCGGACGGTGCCGGATGCCGAGGTCATTCGAGCTCCTCAGGGGGCGGGGATCATGACGTCGCGGACCAGCGCATCCAGCTGCGCGTCGGCTTCGAGGAACTGTCGCAGGGTCTTGCGAGTGGCACCGAAGCCGTCGAACTCCTCCGGTGTCAGTCCGTCGACGTCGTAAGCCCGCCGGAAATCCGGCATGGTCAGCAACGCGTCGAGGACCCGCTGTTCGACGGGAACGTCGATCCGCGGCTCGGGAGCGATCCCGCTCGCCTGGAAACGCTTCTGCCAGGCGAACGGTGGCGAGATCACGATGTCGCCACCGACGAGTTCGGTCCACTGCAACACATTTCGGTAGGCGGCGGACAGCAGTCGCGCGCGCAGTCCGCGGGTCTGGAACTCCCCGTATGCCTTCTTGAAGACTGCGACGCCCGCCCACTCCAGAAAGCCGGGCTCGAAGCACAGTCCATCCTTGGCATACCTGTCCTTGAGCCAGTCGTCGAGCCGCCCGACCATGATCGTGACGACGGGCCCCATCGACGAGACGTCGAGTCCGTCGGCCGTGCGACGCCGCAGCCCACGCTCGATGGCCTCGCCGGCCGCCACCGCCTGGGGCACGGTGAAGGACACCGTGACGTTGACACTGACGCCGCGATAGGTGGCTTCCTCGATCGCCTCGATCCCCACCCTGGTCGCGGGGATCTTGACGATGATGTTCGGCGCGAGAGTCGTGAAGCGACGGGCCTGTTCGACCAACTTCCCCGGGTCCCGCGCGATGCGCGGATCGGTTTGCATCGAGAGTCTTCCGTTGCGTCCTCGATGCCGCTCGTATGCCGGCCGAAGCAGCTTCGCGGCCTCGACCGAGACCTCCTCCACGACCCGCAACCCGATATCCGACTCTGCGGCGGTGGGCAGTTCGTCCATGAGTTCGCGGATCCGGACGCGCCAGCGGGGCAGGTCCGCGGCGATGGCCGCCAGGGCGATCACCGGATTGCACGTGGCCCCCACCGCCCCGAACCCGATGGACTCGGCCAACTCCCGCGGGTCCGCCGAGTCGTTCCACAAGACGGTCGGACCCGCCTGAGTCATCGTATTGAGCGGGGCCGGATCCGACATGGCTCCCATTGAAGCCGGACCGCCCAGCCCTGTCAACGATATGTACTTACATAATCAGTCAGTGGAGTTGCGTATCCTCTGTCGACGTCGCCTCGACGCCGGGCAATTCCTTGGCGGCGCGCCGCAATTCGTTGGGCAGCGCGAAGATCAACGACTCCTCCGCGGCGACGACCGTCTCGACATCGGCATACCCCCGATCGGCGAGCCAGGCGAGCACGTCACGGACGAGCACCTCGGGAACACTCGCTCCGGAGGTGACGCCGACGGTGTCGACGCCGTCCAGCCAACCTTCCTCGATCTCCTCGGCATAGTCCACGAGATGCCCGGCTCGAGCACCGTGTTCGAGGGCGACCTCGACGAGGCGGACCGAGTTCGACGAATTGCGCGAGCCGACGACGATCATCAAATCGGTCTCCGGGGCCATCTGCTTGACCGCCAACTGTCGATTCTGGGTGGCGTAACAGATGTCGTCGCTGGGCGGGTCGAGAAGGTGCGGGAATCGCTCGCGCAGTCGGGCCACGGTGGCCATCGTCTCGTCCACGGACAGGGTCGTCTGGGACAGCCACACGACCTTCTCCTGGTCGCGGACCTCGACGCCGGCGACATCGTCGGGACCACCGACCAGGGTGATGTGGTCCGGGGCCTCGCCACTCGTCCCGACGACTTCCTCGTGGCCCTCGTGGCCGATGAGCAAGATGTCGTAGTCCTCACCGGAATAGCGCACGGCCTCGCGGTGGACCTTGGTCACGAGCGGACAGGTGGCATCGATGGTCTTCAGCCGGCGGCGGGCCGCCTCCTCGTGAACGATCGGGGCGACGCCGTGAGCGGAGAAGATGACGGTCGCGCCGTGCGGAACCTCGTCGGTCTCGTCGACGAAGATCGCGCCACGGCGTTCCAACGTGCTGACCACATGACGGTTGTGCACGATCTGTTTGCGGACGTAGACGGGTGGACCGTAGAGGTCGAGGGCCTTCTCCACCGTGACGACGGCCCGATCGACGCCCGCGCAATAGCCGCGAGGGGCCGCCAGAAGGACGCGCTTCGTGGATGCTGACATGCCACCCATCGTACGTTCGCCCGGGCGGCCCGCCCCGGCCGGGGACTGCGGGCGCGTTGCGGCCCACCGACCCCGACCGAGACCTACAGTGCGGTTATGACGTCCGATCCGGCTGCGCCGCGAGGGCCGCTGCCCGAGAAGGCGGCGGACACCTCGCCCGAACAGCCGTGGCCGGTGCGCATGCTCAGCCTCAAACTCGCGGACTACATCGAGCGCCTCTCCCCGCTGTGGGTCGAGGGCGAGATCGTCCAGCTCAACCGGCGGGACCGGACGGCATACCTGGTCCTGCGCGACCCCGACGTGGACATGTCCCTCAGTGTCACGATCGCGACCACCCCCCTCGACAACTCCCCCACCCCACTGCTGCCCGGCTCGCGGGTCGTGGTCCACGCCAAGCCGGTGTTCTGGGCCCGCCGTGGCCAGTTGCACCTCGATGCCCGAGCCATCCGACCCGTCGGCGTGGGCGATCTGCTGGCCCGGGTCGAGATCCTCGGTCGCCGGCTGGCCGCCGAGGGCCTGTTCGACGAGCGGACCAAGAAGCGGTTGCCGTTCGTGCCGCGCTGCGTCGGCCTGATCACGGGCCGCGGCTCGGCCGCCGAACACGACGTCATCGAGAACGCGCGGCGCCGCTGGGCTCAGGTCCGCTTCGTCGTTCGGGCCGTCCCCGTGCAGGGGCCGGCCACCGTCACCGAGGTGACCGCGGCGCTGGGCGAGCTGGACGCCGATCCCACCGTCGACGTGATCGTCATCGCCCGCGGCGGCGGCAGCGTCGAGGAGCTGCTTCCGTTCTCCAACGAAACGCTGATCCGGGCGGTCGCCGGCACCGCCACGCCCGTCGTCAGCGCGATCGGCCACGATGTGGACCGGCCGCTGCTCGACCTGGTGGCCGATGTGCGTGCCTCGACCCCGACGGACGCCGGACGGCGCATCGTCCCGGACGCGGCCGCCGAGCTGCGTTTCGCCCGCGATCACGGCCGCCGGGCTCACGCCGCGATGCTGCGGCGCGTCCGGTCGGAGCGGGCCACGGTGACCGCGTTGCTGTCCCGACCCGTGTTGCGGGAGCCGGGATCCGTCGTCCGTGCGCGCCGCTTCGACCTGGCGGGCCTGGAGCAACGCGGTCGGCGAGCCCTCGATCAACGACTGCGTCGATCGGCCGCCGACATCGCGCACCTGCTCGCGCGGGTCGGCGATCTGTCGCCGCAGTCGACCCTCGAACGCGGGTATGCCGTGGTGCAGCATGCCGACGGTCGGATCGTCATGGACCGTCGCGACCTCGGCGTCGACGAACTGCTCCGGGTCCGGGTCGCGCGCGGGGATTTCGGCGTGCGGACCGTGGGTCGCGGCACGGCCGCGGAGCGGACCGAGGGAGAACGGCGGGCAGACATCGACGACCACGATATGAAAGGGTCCCGACATGACGACTAAGGCGCGGACGAACGGCGGCTCCGCGGACGACTTCGAGGAGCCCGACACCGCGCAGATCGCCGGGTTGAGCTACGAGGAGGCCCGGGACGAGCTGATCTCCGTGGTGGCCAGACTGGAAGGCGGGCAACTGCCACTCGCCGATTCGATGGCGCTCTGGCGTCGCGGGGAGGCGCTGGCCGCCCAGTGCACCGCCCTGCTCGACGCCGCCCAAGAACAGCTCGACGACGCCGCCGGACACTCCGACGCGTCGGCCGACGGCCCGGCGGACCTTCGCACGGACGGCTGAGGGTCAGGAGGCCGCGGTCACCCTGCGCAGCTTGCCGGCCACCTCTTCGAGGCGCTGCTGCGTGCCGGTCCCGGTGATGACCGTGGTCAGTTCGCCACGGGAGACCAGGAAGCTGCGGCTCAGCCGCGACGACCACCAGGTCTGCCAGGTGCGACCGTCGATGACGACCTGACCGCGGCGCTGCGCGTCACCCAGGCTCTCGGCAAGCCACCCCGGGGCGTCCTTCGCCTGGCGAATCGTGACGACCTCGCCCCCGGACGCGTCGCTTTGGTAGACCACCGTGAAGGTCGGCGTCCCGTCGGGTCCCGGCGCGTAGCTGGCGGTCGTAGCCCGCCAGGTCGAGTCCCAGTCGTCGGGCAATTCGAGGGGTAGGCCGGACTCCTTCACCGTCCAGGCCGCCTTGTTCTGGGCATCGATGGCCGGTTGCGACATCCCGTCTCCGCGTGGGACGGCGAAGACGAGCAGGGCGACGAGTGCTCCGATGACCAGCAGCGAGCGCGCCATGTTCGGCAGCGACCCGAGGGAGTAGGGGCTGGGGGGTGGAGCCGGCGGCGGCAGCGGTGCACTCACCCCCCTATCGTCCCGGACGCGGTGGGGCCGCCCAAATCGGGGCACCGCCACGTTGCCCGGGCGTTCACCTGTCCGCAACCGGACCCCTGGCACTACAGTCGATCAGTGGAGGCGGGGTCGGCAGGTGACTCCGGCATACGGGAGGCAGGAGGCATCGGTGACCACGAAGATCCTCGTGATGGGAGAGGCCCTGATCGACGCGGTGAGCGACGGTTCCGGCCCCGCCGTCGAGCACGTGGGTGGCAGCCCGGCCAATGTCGCCTTCGGTCTCGGCGCGCTCGACCATCCGACGGAACTGGCCACCGACATCGGCGACGACGCACGTGGGCGCGCCATCGCCGACACCTGCCGGGAGCGCCGCGTCGCGCTGGTCCCCGGCAGCATCACCGAACGTCCCACCTCCGTGGCTCACGCCACCTTGGACGAACGGGGCGCGGCCAGCTATGTCTTCGACATCGCCTGGCACCTGCCCAGCCTGCCGGAGGACGCCCAGTACGGTCACGTCCACACCGGTTCGATCGCCGCGACGTTGCTGCCGGGTGCGGATGACGTTCTGTCCGCGATCCGGACCTTGCGAGCGACCGCCACGATCTCGTACGACCCGAATGCCCGCCCGAGCCTGATGGGCACCCCGGATGACGTGCGCGAGCGGATCGAGGAGCTGATTTCGCTGTGCGACGTCGTCAAGGCGAGCGATGAGGACATCGCCTGGCTCTATCCCGACGGGCACATCCCCGATGTGCTGCGCCGGTGGGGGACGTTGGGCGCCAAGCTGATGGTCGTCACCCGCGGCCGCGAGGGCGCGGTCGTCGTCCACTGCTCCGGCCAGGGCACGAGTCTGCCGGCCGGGGAGATCGACGTCGTCGACACGGTCGGGGCGGGTGACTCGTTCATGGCCGGACTGATCTCCGGCCTCGTTGATTCCGGGTTGTTGGGCTCCCCGCAGGCACGCGATCGGCTGACCGCGGCGCCGCTGACCGAGATCAGGCCGGCGATCGAGCGCGCACTCGGTACCTCCGGCGTCACGGTGTCCAAGGCCGGCGCCTACGCCCCGGGCCGGGCGGAGATCGGTGCACCGGCGTTGGCCGAGACAGAGCCTCCGGCTCCGTCCTGACGTATGCCGGGTGTCGGGTCGCCCGACTGAGCCGTCAGCGTGTCACGAGCCCGCCGGATCGGCGTCCGGCACCCCTCGGGGCCTGCTGCGTTCGGGGATGCCGAGCCACCAGTTCGTCAAGGTCGACCACTCGCGCACGCCTGAGCTGCGCGCGGCCGCGTCCAGACTCGCGATCGCATCGAAGCGGCCCTGCATACCCAGGACGTAGCACACCCCGCGAACATTGCCCGGACCGCGAGCCACCCCCGACGCCAGTTGCGAGATCCTCGAGCAGCCGTAGTGGAGGATGCGGTCCTCCCGGGCGATCCGGGCCGCGCCCTCGGGAGCATCCACATTGCCCACACCGACCGCAGCCTGGTATGCCTCGTCCGGCGTGCTCTTGGGGTCGAGCATGACGGCGGTCAGCGGATCCAGCGCCTCGCTCGGCGCGATCCACGACAACATCGTCAAGGTCTCGTGCAGCACGACCGGGTCGGTGAAGCGCTGTTCGATCATCACCCCCGCAATGGCCCTGCCGACCGTCTCCCCCTGGGGGATCAGCATCAGGACGGCCAACGCCCCGCCGCGCAGGTCCTCGTTCGGTTCGGTGAGCGCGATCCCGAGGATCCGCGAGAAGGTCGGGTGGTCGACCGGATAGCCCGCGGCTCGCACCGCGTCCTGGGCCCGTTGGACGAGGAGTCGTCGCTGGCGACCGCTCATCGGCGAGCCTTCCAGGACCACCGACAGGTCTTCGCGGGCCGGCCGGGGAACCGTGTTCATCAAGGCGGCGGCCGCCCGGGTCCGGTCCGCCCCGCTGGCGCTGGCGATGAACGTCGCCGCGATGCGCCGCACTCGGTAGCCCAGCGAGGAGTCGCGCACGATCCGAACGGCGATCGCCACGGCGATCTTGCGTCGATCCGGGTCGACGAAACCCCGCTGATCCAGCGAGGTGAGCACGACCAGGCAGGACCAGAGGACGTCCTCACCGGACGGCACTCGCAGGTGCCGCAGCAGCACGTCCACCATCACGGGCGAGCCGCCGAACAGGGCGAAGTCCGCGATGTCGCCGTACATCGGCCGCGACGGGTCGCCGAGGGCCCGATCAAGCCGGTCGGCGACCACCGGGACGACGCGTTCGTGCGACGCAAGCCGGGCGGCCGCCTCGGAGATGAGCGCATAGCGCAATCGCCGGGCGAGGCTGTGCTCGATCATGATCCGTTCGCACAGGTCCTCCCAGTCAGCCGATCGCAGCATCACATTCGGCATACCCGCGAGCAGATGGGCCAGACGCTCCCACTGCCAGCCGTCCATCGCGTCGTCCGGGGACAGCGCGCGCTCGAGGAGGGGTTCGGCTTCCCGTCTCGGATCGTCCGGCAGGGGCGGCCGCGGACCGGACGCCACCGGGTACGGGGGTGTGAGATGTCCCACATAGTCGATGGCGAGGAGCAACTGGTGCGGTCGAAAGCCCAGGGCTAGCTCGTATCGGCGCACGAGTTCGTGCGTGAGTTCGACGCGTCCGAGTTCCCACCGACTCACATTGGAGCGATGCACTCCGACGAGCCGGGCGAAGCCCGCTTGCGAACGCGCAGAGGGATTTTCAGCGCACTCCCGCGCATTTTGAAGCACCCACCATCGGTGGCCATCGGCCGAATCTGAGGACACCAGCCATCACCTCCGCTCCCCGGAGGATCACCGAGACGACCCTCCCCCGCACCCCGACCATCTCGCACTTCTTCGCCCGAGGGTCCCCTGTTGCGCACTTTTTCGACCCGCGCAACACGTGATGACGGACACAGTGGGGATCCCGTCGCGCCCGTGAGACAACGCCCTTCGTCGACGAGGGCACCGAACGCGGCGGAGCGACGTGCGCGGGGGCCAGGGTCGCGCGACACCGTGCCCGCTACGGGACGTCTGATGGCATGCTGGGCATCGGGGAGCCAGCCCGCGTCTGCGGGTTCGTGGGGTGAAGAGGGGTCCTGGTGCGCACGCACCAGGACCCCTCAGAATTGGTCGGCTCAGAATTGGCCGGCTCAGAC
>JBDIAR010000040.1:0-20450 GCA_039812545.1 Dermatophilaceae bacterium
GCCGCCCCGCCCGCCACTAAGTCCGCCACCCCGCCCGCCAGCCCGCGCGCCGCCGAGCCGGCCGCGAAACGGGCCGATCCCCCCGCGGCCGACGGCCCGCAGACGGCCGACCCCAAGCCCGCCGACCCCCAGCCCACCGACCACAAGCCCACCGAACCCAATCGGGCCCAGGTCGCGGCCCGCCCATCGACGAGCCCGGCCCAGGCCGCGACCCCACCAGCCGGTCCCGGTCAGGAGGTCGCCTCCCCCCTGCGCGGCGCCCCCGCGCGGGTCGTGGCAAATATGGACGCCTCGCTGACGGTGCCCACCGCCACCAGCCTGCGCGCCGTCCCGGCCAAACTCCTGATCGACAACCGGATCGTCATCAACAACCACCTGCGCCGCTCGCGCGGTGGCAAGGTCAGCTTCACCCACATCATCGGGTACGCGATCATCAAGGCGCTCAAGCTCGTCCCGGAGATGAACAACGCCTTCGAGGAACGCGACGGCAAGCCGTATCTCGTCTCCCCCGAACACGTGAACTTCGGGCTGGCCATCGACTTGTCCAAGCCCGGCGGGCAGCGTCAGCTGCTCGTCCCCTCGGTCAAGGCGGCCGAGACGCTGGACTTCCTGCGGTTCTGGACGGCATACGAGGAGATGGTCAAGAAGGCCCGCAACGGGACGCTGACCGTCGAAGACTTCAAGGGCACGACGATCACGCTGACCAACCCCGGCGGCATCGGCACGGTCTCCTCCACGCCGCGGCTGATGAACGGCATGGGCGCGATCATCGGCGTCGGCGCGCTGGAGTACCCCGCGATGTGGCACGGCGCCAGCCAGGACACCTTGAACCGCAATGCCGTGAGCAAGATCCTCACGCTCACCTCGACCTACGACCACCGGATCATCCAGGGCGCGCAGTCCGGCGACTTCCTGCGGGTCATCCACGAACTGCTGCTCGGGGCCGAGGACTTCTACGACGAGATCTTCGCCTCGCTGCGCATCCCGTACGAGCCGGTCCGCTGGGTCCAGGACATCTCGACCTCGCACGAGGACGACGTCAACAAGACCGCCCGGGTGCAAGAACTCATCCACGCGTTCCGGGTCCGCGGTCACCTGATGGCCGACACCGACCCGCTGGAGTACAAGCAGAAGAGCCACGAGGACCTGGACATCACCCGGCACGGGCTGACGCTGTGGGACCTCGAACGCGAGTTCGCCACCGGCGGCTTCGGCGGCGAACCGATGATGACGCTGCGCAAGATCCTGGCCATCTTGCGCGACTCGTACTGCCGGACCGTCGGCGTCGAATACATGCACATCCAGGACCCGGACCAGCGGGCCTGGATCCAGGACAAGATCGAGGTGCCGCTGGGCAAGCCGTCCCGCGACGAGCAGATGCGGATCCTGCGCCGCCTGAACGCGGCGGAGGCGTTCGAGACCTTCCTGCAGACCAAGTTCGTCGGGCAGAAGCGGTTCTCCCTCGAAGGCGGCGAGTCGGTCATCGCCCTGCTCGACCGGATCCTGTCCCGGGCCGCGGAGGCCGACCTCGAAGAGGTCTGCATCGGTATGCCGCACCGTGGCCGTCTCAATGTGCTCGCCAATATCGCCGGCAAGTCCTACGCCCAGATCTTCCGCGAGTTCGAGGGGACGCAGGATCCGAACTCGGTCCAGGGTTCCGGCGACGTGAAGTATCACCTGGGCACCGAGGGCGTCTTCACCGCCGAATCCGGCGCCGACACCAAGGTGTACCTGGCCGCGAACCCCTCGCACCTGGAGGCCGTCAACCCGGTCCTCGAAGGGATCGTCCGGGCCAAGCAGGACCGGCTGAACCTGGCCGGCGAGGACTTCACCGTGCTGCCGATCCTGCTGCACGGCGACGCGGCCTTCGCCGGGCAGGGCGTGGTCGCCGAGACGCTGCAC
Source organism: Dermatophilaceae bacterium (assembly GCA_039812545.1). GTDB lineage: Bacteria > Actinomycetota > Actinomycetes > Actinomycetales > Dermatophilaceae > JBDIAR01. The sequence continues at coordinate 1,903 of JBDIAR010000040.1, forward strand.
CTGTCTCAGCTGCGGGGGTACCGCACGGGCGGCACCGTGCACGTGGTCGTCAACAACCAGGTCGGATTCACCACCGCGCCGTCGAGTTCGCGGTCCTCGGTGTACTCCACCGACGTCGCCCGGATGATCCAGGCGCCGATCTTCCACGTCAACGGCGACGACCCGGAGGCCTGTGTGCGGGTCGCCGAACTCGCCTTCGAGTTCCGGCAGACGTTCCACAAGGACGTCGTCATCGACATGGTGTGTTACCGCCGCCGCGGACACAACGAGGGCGACGACCCGTCGATGACCCAGCCGCTCATGTACCACCTCATCGAGGCCAAGCGCAGCGTCCGCAAGCTGTACACCGAGAACCTCGTCGGCCGTGGCGACATCGGCGTCGAGGACGCCGAGGCCGCGCTGCGGGACTACCAGACCCAACTCGAACGGGTCTTCGTGGAGACCAAGGAGGCGACCAAGGCCCGCGCGATCGGCGACGTCCCGGAGACCGCGGGCCTGGAAAAGCCCACCGCCCAACAGGACGACGACAAGCGCACTCCGCACTCCGCCTTGGACACCGCGATCTCCCCGGACCTGCTCCAGCGGATCGGCGACGCCTTCGTCAAGGTGCCGGAGGGCTTCACCGTCCACCCGAAGCTGCGCCAACTCATGGACCGGCGGGCCGCCATGGTCCGCGACGGCGGCATCGACTGGGGCATGGGCGAGCTCATCGCGTTCGGCTCACTGCTGGCCGAGGGCACCCCGGTGCGACTGGCCGGCCAGGACTCCCGCCGCGGAACCTTCGTCCAGCGTCACTCGGTGCTGATCGACAACAAGGACGGGCAGGAGTGGACGCCGCTGCGCTATCTCGGCGGGACCGACGGCAAGGAGCAGGGCAAGTTCTGGGTGTACGACTCGCTGCTCAGCGAGTACGCCGCGATGGGCTTCGAGTACGGCTACTCCGTCGAACGCCCCGACGCCCTCGTGCTGTGGGAGGCCCAGTTCGGCGACTTCGCCAACGGTGCGCAGACCATCGTCGACGAGTTCATCTCCAGCGGTGAGCAGAAGTGGGCCCAGCGCTCCTCCGTCGTCCTGCTCCTCCCGCACGGCTACGAGGGTCAGGGACCGGACCACTCCTCGGCCCGGATCGAGCGGTACCTCACGATGTTCGCCCAGGACAATATGACGATCGCGTACCCCTCGACGCCGGCCAGTCACTTCCACCTGTTGCGTCGTCAGGCGTATGCCAGGCCGCGCCGCCCGCTCATCGTCTTCACCCCGAAGTCGATGCTGCGTCTGAAGTCGGCGAGCAGTATGCCGGCGGACTTCACCTCCGGCGGGTTCCGGCCCGTCCTGCCGGACACCGCGACCCTGGACGCATCGGCCGTCACCCGGGTGCTGCTCGCCTCCGGCAAACTCGTGTGGGACCTGGAGGCGGAGCGGACCCGCCGCGACGACCAGACGACCGCCATCTTGCGGGTCGAGCAACTGGCGCCCATCCCCGGCGAGGACCTCGCGAAGGCCCTGGCGGCATACCCGAACGCCGAGATCGTCTGGGCCCAGGACGAGCCCCGCAACCAGGGGGCCTGGCCGTTCATGGCGCTCTGGCTGCCCGAGGCGCTGGCGGCGCACGGTGAACACCGGGCGCTGCGGGTGGTCTCCCGCGGCCCGGCCGCCTCCCCGGCCACCGGGTCGCACAAGCAGCACGACGTCGAACAGCACGCTCTGCTGGCCGCCGCGTTCGATCGCTGATCGGCGGGTGGACGGCGGTGTACTTCACCGATCGCGGCATCGAGGAGTTGGACGCCAGGCGGGGCGAGGAACAGGTCACCCTCGCCTGGCTCGCCGACCGGCTGCGGATCTTCGTCGACCTCTTCCCCGATTTCGAGGTGCCCGTCGAGCGGCTCGCGTCCTGGCTGGCCCGCGAAGACGACCTCGACGACGACCTCGACGACATGCACGTCGGCACGGACGTCGGCACGGACTGACCTCGCGGGCCGGGCACAATGGTCCGGCCCCCCGTACCACCCACCGCCCGCATGTGAAGGACCCACCGTGGCTGCGAACCAACGCCCCTTCGACGACGCCTCCGGACCCGCCGACGCGGTCTTCGGGATGCCCGACGATCCGGTGGTGCGGCGGGAGTCGACCATCTGTTTCGTCGGGGCGAGCATGGTGGCCGGCTACGGCGACCCGAAGGCGCTCGGCTGGGTGGGTCGCGTCGTGGCCCGCACGGTCCATCCGGAACTCGACCTGACGGCATACAACCTCGGGGTCCGCGGCGAGGCCTCGGCCGAGGTGATGAAGCGCTGGAAGGGCGAGTGCACCCCGCGCTGGCGGACCGGCGCCGAACGGCGGCTCGTGGTCAGCGTCGGCGTCAACGACCTGCTCAACGGGACGACCCTGGCCCGCTCGCGGCTCAACCTGGCCAATATCCTCGACGACGCCTCGGCCTCGGGGATCTCCTGTTTCGTGGTCGGGCCGCCGCCGACCGCCGACGCCGGGCTGAACGACCGGCTGGAGGGGCTGGTCGAGGCTCAAGCCGATGTATGCCATCGCCGGGTCGTCCCCTTCGTCGACTGCTACCGACCGCTGCTGACCCACGACCAGTGGCATACCGAGCTGATGGCCGGACCCGACGGCGCGCACCCGGGACAGGCGGGGTACGGGTTGCTCGCCTGGCTGGTCCTGCACAACGGTTGGTACGACTGGATGCGACTGAAGGGCTGACCCGAGTCAGTCGCGATATAGCTTGACTTTGGCCGCGCCACGGACCTAACCTGAAACGCGATATAGCGCGATGACGGAGGAGGGGCGATGGCGGAGCAGTGGAGCATCACCGGGCCGAAGGTGCTGGACATCGGCGGCGAGGGTGAGCAGATCGGTCGACTCAAGGTCGAACTCGTCGAGGGCCGGATCGACGTCGTCACGCACGACGACTCCCCCACGGCCCGGGTCGAGGTCCTGGAGGTGTCCGGACCGGAGCCGCTCAGCGTGACGTGGACGGGCGGCACCTTGAAGATCAGACACGGCCAACCGGGTGCCGGTGGGCTGGTCAACTGGGTCAAGAACGTCACCGGCATCGGCGGACGGCTACGGGCCACGGTGTCGGTGTCGATCCCCGCCACCGTCGCCGCCCACCTCAACACCGTGGAGGCCGCCGTCCTGGTCAGCGGGGTGCGCCGGTCCACCTCGGTCAACACGGTGAGCGGCGAGGTGACCCTGGCCGACCAGGACGGGACCACCAAGGTCAACACCGTCAGCGGGAACCTGGTGGCCTCCCGGATCGCCGGCGATCTCGACGTGAGCACGGTGGCCGGCGACATCACCGTCGAGGACTCCCACGTGAGCGCGCTGGCCACCAACACGGTGTCGGGGACGGTCGTGGCCGATGTGGACGCCCCGCCGACCCGGATCTCCGTCAACACCGTCTCCGGGGAGGTGACCGTCCGAATCGCCGACCTCGCCGGGTACGAGGCGCGCGGCAACAGCGTCACAGGCCAGATCGTCGTGGACGGCCACCGGATCGGCGGCAAGACCACCGATGGCGGCCGCGTGACCGAGGGCGACGGTGCACTGCGGATCCGGGCGAACACCGTCTCGGCGGCCGTCGTCGTGCTGCGCGCGGGCGCCGATGGCGCACCGGACGGTATGCCGTCATGAGCCCCGTTTTCGCCCACGGCCAACTGCGGCTCTACCTGCTCGCCCTGCTCGTCGACGGACCGCGACACGGGTACGACCTGATCCGAGACCTGGAGACCACGTTCGACGGGCTGTACTCCCCCAGCGCCGGCACCGTCTACCCCCGCCTGGCGAAGCTGGAGGAGGAGGGGCTGATCGAGCGCCTCGACGAGGGCCGCAAGTCGCCCTACCGGATCACCGAGGCCGGTCGAGCCGAGGTGGCGGCGCGTCAGCAGGAACTGGCGGACATCCGCCGGGACATCTCGCACAGCATCGCCGACCTCGCCGAGACCGTCCGACGCGGCATCCGAGAGCGTTCGGTCGACGTGCGGGCGGAGCTTCGAGAAGCCGCCAAGGCCGCCCGCGCCGCGGCCGTGCCCGTCGGTGGGTCGGGGCGGTCCCCCGGCTCGGACCGCGCCGCCTCAGCCGCTGCGGCGGGCCGGGTCGCCGGCCACGAGGATCGGCCTCGGCCGGCTCAGCCGGACGTGGAGCGGATGGTGAACGACTTCCGGGCGCAGCTGCGGTCGACGTGGCGTTCGGGGCGACCGACCGCCGATCAGGTTCAGCAGATCGCGAGCATCCTGCGCCGGGCGGGTGAGGAGATCCGGGCGGTTGTCGAGGCGCGCCCCGCGGGGGATTCCGGTCCGGCGGGCGAACCGACCGGACGGTGACAAGCGGCCCGACGCGAGGTCAGTCGGCCTCGGCGGCGGCGACCCGAATGACGCCGAACCCGGCCAGCGCGATCGCGCCGGCGACGAAGGCGAACCAACCCCACTGACCCGCCTGGAAGAGCGACCACGCCACCGGCAACAACAACGCGTGCCAGAGCACGGTCGGTGTGCCCTGCCAGGTGGCGCCCACGCGCCAGCCGCGCGCGATGGCCACCAGGCCCGCGGCCACGAGAAGCATCATGACCACATTCATCACGGCCCGGGCCGGATCCAGGGCATGGCCGCGCACGATCTCGACCAGGAAGAAGATCGAGAACCCGACGAGAACGACCACCTGGGCCAGGCATACGAGGGCCACGAGTCGCCGCCACGGCGAGCGCGTCACGGGTTCGGCGAACCGGCGGTCGGGAGCAGACGGATGCGGGTAGGAATCACTCGGGGCCACGGTGGACCAGCTTATGACCCGCTGGCCCCCGATCACCGAGACACCACGATTTGGGCCGATGGGGACCCGTAACATAGAATCCCAACTGGTCAGTTGCGAGATTAATCACCCACGGGTTTGCGCGAATCAGTTGAAACGGCCCTGCAGATCCCGCACACTGGTAGCCGACGAGGCGACATGCTCGTCGACGTCTCCTCTCCGACCAGCCCGGCCGCCATCCCACCCGGGAACAACGCCCGACGCCGGGTCGTTGAGCCAGACGTGTCCCAGCGGCTAACCTTGACCCGAACATCCCTCATGTTCTGACAAGTCGGCCCCAGGGACCAGCAACACGGTGTGCCGACACCCACCGCCCGTGCGCCGATGCAGACGCTGACGCTCGCGGGCTTGACTGTGTTGGGGCACCGCTAGACCGGCACGACCACGCATACCGCACGACGCACGCACACCGCACGCCCAGGCATACCGAACGACGAACGCATGACGACGACACAGTCCCGAGACGACACAGGCCAGACGAGACAGATGAGTTCAGCAGTGAACACCGCCGCCGACACCCGCATCGCCACCGCGACCACACGAATCGCCCCGAACGGTCGGACGGCCACCACACCTCGCACCGCAACGACAAGGAGCTCGATCCACATGGACTGGCGCGACCGCGCTGCCTGTCTGGAGGCCGACCCGGAGCTGTTCTTTCCGATCGGTAACACCGGGCCCGCCATCCAGCAGATCGAAGAGGCCAAGGCCGTCTGCCGACGCTGCGAGGTCATCGACACCTGCCTCAAATGGGCCCTGGAAACCGGCCAGGACGCCGGTGTCTGGGGGGGCCTGTCCGAGGACGAGCGTCGCGCCCTCAAGCGCCGCAACGCCCGCGCGCGCCGCGCCGGCTGACCACGACGACATCCGACCACGACCGGACCACGACCGGACCACGACCGAACCCGGAAGGGGCCGGCCACCACGGTGGCCGGCCCTTCCGGCACTCCGGTCTCAGTATGCCGAGGGCGGTAGCCGACGCAGCCGGGCGTGGAAGCGCACCACCGTTCCGCGGGGTTCGCCGGCCTCCCAGGTGATCGCCCCGTTCAGGTCCTGGACGAGGGACTGCACGATCTGCGAACCGAGGCCGCGGGTCCCGACGCCGGTCGGTGGCAACCCGACCCCGTCGTCGGAGATCGTCACATTGAGGATCTCGGTCCCGTTGGCATCGACCGACCGGGTGGGCGAGACGGTCACCGTACCGCCGACGGCATGCAGCCCGTGTTCGGCCGCATTGGTCACCAGTTCGCTGACGATCATCGCCAAGGCGGTGGCGTCCTCGGCGCGCATCCGGCCGAAACCACCCTCCCGGACCCAGCGGATCGGTTGATCGCCGCGGGTGACGTCGATGACGGCACGCACCGCCTTGTCGGCCACCGAGTCGAACTCCACCGTCTCGTCCAAGCCCACGCTCAGCATCTCGTGCACCATCGCAATCGTCCCGACCCGTCGTTCGGCCTCGCGCAGCGCCGCGCGGGCCTGTTCGTCCGGCATCCGGCGGGCCTGCAGGCGCAGCAGCGCGGCCACCGACTGCAGGTTGTTCTTGACCCGATGGTGAATCTCGCGAATCGTCGCGTCCTTGGTCATCAGTTCGCGCTCGCGGCGGCGGACCTCGCTGATGTCGCGGATCAGGATGATCGCGCCGACCCGGTGACCGCTCTCGGTGAGCGGGATGGACCGCATCGACACCCCGGCCGACTCCTGCTCGATCTCCGAACGCCACGGCTGCCGTCCGGTCAGCACGAAGGCCAACCCCTCGTCCACCGGCTGGTGGGCACTGATCACGTCGGTCACCAACTGCGCCAACGAGCCGCCGATCAGCTCGCCGACGTAGCCGAGCCGGTGGATGGCCGAGATCGCGTTCGGACTGGCATACACGACGATCCCGTCGGCATCGAGCCGGATGACACCGTCGCCCACCCGCGGCGACGAGCGCCGCGCCCCGCTCGGTGTCGCGCGCTGCGGGAACTCCCCCGTCGCGACCATCCGGCACAGCGCGTCGGCCGCCGCCAGATAGGTCAACTCCAGCCGACCGGGCGTGCGCATCGTGACCAGGTTCGTATGCCGGGTCATGACCGCGATCGCCTGGCCGTCGCGCACGACGGGGATCGCCTCCTCGCGCACGGAGCGTTGGCCGTCGTGCTCGGGATGCTGTCGGCGCACGAGCCGGCGTTCGGCCTCGGCCTGGTCGAGGCGCGGCACCCGCCCGGCGTCGGCGTGTCGACCCACCTGGTCCTCGAAGAAGACCATCTGACCGGTGGTGGGCCGGACGTGGGCGACGGCGATCCAGCCGCCCTCGGCCGCCCGGCACCACAACACGAGGTCACCGAAGGACAGGTCGGCGACCAGTTGCCAGTCCGCGACCAGTTGGTGCAACCAGTCGGCGAACTGCGGTGTCAACCGCGTGCGCTGGCTCAGAACTTCGGACAGGGTCGCCACCTCGTCAGCGTAGATGGTCCGCCGGGAGCCATGCCGGCCCCGCGTCCGTCACTCGGACGTATGCCGGGCCGGCGCCCGTCACTGCTTCGCCCTCACTCCCCGGTGGCCCCGGGCCGGCCGAGCGAGCGCAGGTTGCGCAGCACGACCGACAACGCCGCGATCCCGGGACTCTCCAACCGTTCGATGCCCTGCAGGATCTGCTTCATCCGGCTCAGGCCCTCCCGGTTGGCCTCGACCCAGGCGGCGAAGAGCTCGTCGCCGCTCTGGTGCCGGTTCGAGGTCAGGACGGTCCGGGTCAACTGGTTGAGAACGGCATACAGGTCGTCGCGCAGCGCCATCCTGGCCAGGGCATCCCAACTGTCGTCGCGCGGCAGGTGCGTGACCCGGGTGAGCAGGTCGTCGATGAGGAGCCGTTCGAAGACGAGGAACTGCACCTCGACCACGTCCTCCAAGGGGGTACCGGTGGCCTGGGAGATCTCGATCGCCTCCAGCAGGTTGAACTCGTCGAGGACGCCGGACGTGCGTTGCGCCAAGCGCTGTGGGACCCCCTTGGCGACCCAGTCGGCGACGTCGCGCTGCAATCGCGCCGCGTCGACACCCTGCAAGACGGTGTCCATGGCATACGAGTACCGCGCGACGCCGTCCCGGAACCGGTCGATCTCGGTGGCGATGTCGAGCTCGGTCGGCCGGTTGGCCAGGAACCACCGCGCCGCACGATCGATCAGCCGACGGTATGCCAGATAGATGTCGGCCTGGACCTTGGTCGGGACGACATTGTCCAGGGCCTCCACCTGCGCGACGAACTCCGCCAGACCGAAGACCTCCCGGGCGATGACGAACGCGCGGGCGACGCGTTCGACCGAGGCACCGGTCTCCTCCATCGCGCGCAACATGAACGTGATCCCGCCGCGGTTGACCAGCGAGTTCGCGACCGAGTTGACCACGATCTCCCGGCGCAGCCGATGGTCCTCGATCTGGGTCGGGTATGCCGTGCGCAGCGCCGGCGGGAAGTAGTCCAGCAGTGCGCTGACCAGCCACGGGTCGTCGGGCAGGGCGGACTCGACCAGCGCCTTCTTGACGTGGATCTTGGTGTAGGCCATCAGGACGCAGAACTCCGGCGAGCGCAGGCCCTCACCGGCGGCGACCCGACGGGCGAGTTCGCCGGCACTGGGCAGGAACTCGATCGCGCGATCAAGGTCGGCATCCCGTTCGAGCTGGTGGATGAGCCGCAGGTGAACCGGCAGCATCGTCCGGGCCTGGAACCGGGCGTTGCTCAACAGCACATTCTGCTCGTAGTTGTCCCGCAGCACGTGTCGCCCGACGTCGTCGGTCATCGAGGCGAGCAGGGTGTCGCGGCTGGCCCGGTTCAGATCGCCGGACTGGACCAGGGCGCCCAGCAGGATCTTGATGTTCACCTCGTGGTCCGAGGTGTCCACGCCGGCGCTGTTGTCGACGGCGTCGGTGTTGATCCGCACGCCGTTCTCCGCGGCCTCGATCCGGCCGAGCTGGCTGCAGCCGAGGTTGCCGCCCTCGCCCACGACCCGGGCGCGAATCTCGTTGCCGTTGATGCGGATCGCGTTGTTGGCGTTATCGCCGATCTGGGAGTTGTTCTCGGCCGAGCTCTTGACGTACGTGCCGATCCCGCCGTTCCACAACAGGTCGACGGGCGCGGTGAGGACGGCCCGCATCAACTCAACCGGTGTCATCGCGGTCGTCCCCTCGGGCAGCCCGAGGACCTGGACCATGGCCGCGCTGACCGGGATGGACTTCGCGGACCGCGGGAACACGCCACCACCACGGCTGATCAGCTTGGCGTCGTAGTCCGCCCAACTCGACCGGGGCAGCTCGAACAGGCGACGGCGTTCGGCATACGACCGGGCCGGGTCGGGGTCCGGGTCGACGAAGATGTGGCGGTGGTCGAAGGCGGCGACGAGCTTGATGTGCTCGGACAGCAGCATCCCGTTGCCGAAGACGTCGCCGGACATGTCGCCGACGCCGACCACGGTGAAGTCCTGCGTCTGGGTGTCGTGGCCGAGCTCGCGGAAGTGGGTCTTGACCGACTCCCACGCCCCGCGGGCGGTGATCCCCATGCCCTTGTGGTCGTAGCCGGCCGACCCGCCGGAGGCGAAGGCGTCGTCGAGCCAGAACCCGTATGCCTGGGAGCGCTCGTTCGCGTAGTCCGAGAAGCTCGCGGTGCCCTTGTCGGCGGCGACGACGAGGTACGGGTCGTCACCGTCGTGACGGACGACGTCCGGGGGCGGGACCACCTCACCGGCGACCAGATTGTCGGTCAGGTCGAGCAGGCCGCTGATGAAGACCTTGTAGGACGCGATCCCCTCGGCCAGCCAGGCGTCCCGATCGATCGCCGGGTCCGGCAGTTGCTTGGGGACGAAGCCACCCTTGGAGCCGGTCGGGACGATGACGACGTTCTTGACGGTCTGCGCCTTCATCAGGCCCAGGACCTCGGTGCGGAAGTCCTCGCGACGGTCCGACCAGCGCAGCCCGCCGCGCGCGACGCTGCCGAACCGCAGGTGCACGCCCTCGACCCGCGGGCTGTACACCCAGATCTCGAACATCGGTCGCGGCATGGGCAGGAAGTCGATCCGCCGTGGTTCGAGTTTGATCGAGACCCAGGGCTTCGGCGACCCGTCGGCGTCGGTTTGGTAGAAGTTCGTGCGGGTCGCGGCCTCGATGACCGCCAGCAACGCGCGCAGGATCCGGTCCTGGTCCAAGCTGGCGACGTCGTCGAGCGCCTCGACGATGCCGGCGACCAGCTTGTCCTGGGCGGCGGCTCGGGCGGCCGGGGTGGCGAACCCGGCGTTCGGGTCGAAGCGCACCGCGAAGAGGTCGGCGAGCATCGCGGCGATCGACGGGTTGCCGCACAGGGCGGCCTCGACGTACTCCTGGGAGAAGGTCGCCTGGCCCTGCCGGTAGAACTTGGCCATCGCCCGCACGATGACGACCTGCCGCCAGGACAGCCCGGCCCGCAGCACGAGGGCGTTGAAGCCGTCCGACTCGGCGGCCCCGCCGGCCACCGCGGCCACCGCGTCGACGAAGCGCTGTTCGACGTCGGCGTCCTTGGCCCACAGGTCGGCCGACGCGCGCAGCCCCACGTCGTAGATATGCCGCTGCAGCCCGTCCGGGCAGTCCAACTCGTAGGGCCGCTCGTCGGTCATCTCGACGCCGAAGTGGGTGAACATCGGCAAGATGGCGGTCAGCGACAGCTCGCTCTCCCGGTAGAGCTTGAAGCGCCGCTCGTCGTCCGGCGCACCCTGCTCCTGGTAGAGCTCGTACCGGTCCTCCTCGCCGCCGTGAATCGCGTCGAGCGCGACGACGTCGTCCACCGCGTCCGCGGCCGCGATGTCTTCCTTGTATGCCTCGGGGAACGCACGGGCATACCGGTCGAGCAGTTCTGCGGCGCGGGTCTCGTCGAATCGGGCTCGCACGGCGTCGGCGAAGTCCTCCTCCCAGGTGCGGGTCGCGGCCGCGATCCGGGCCTCCAGGGCCGCCACGTCGATCGCGCGCGCCTTGGCCCCGTCGGGCAGCCGCAGGGAGAAGTGCAGCCGGGCCAGGCTCCACTCGTTGACCCGGGTCGTGTAGTCCACCACCGTGCCGCCGGTCACATCCTGCAAGATGGCGGCGATCCGCAGCCGGACCTGCGTGGTGAACCGGTCGCGGGGAATGTACACCAGGGCCGACAGGAATCGCCCGAAGACCCCCTTGCGTAAGAAGACGCCGATCCCGCCGCGTTCGCGCAGCCGCAGAATCCGCGGGGTGATCTCGCACAGCCAGGCCGCGCTGGACTGCAGCAGTTCCTCACGGGGGAAGCTCTCGAGGATCTGCACCAGGGCGCGACCGGAGTGGCTGTCCATCGTGTACCCGAGGTCGGCGACGACCTGGTGCACCCGCTCGCGGACCATCGGGATGAACATGACCGAGGAGCTGTACACCGAGAAGGTGTAGAGGCCGACGAAGCGCTTCTCCCCCACGACCTTGCCGGCCCGGTCGTAGGTGCGCACGACGATGGTGTCCTGTTGCACGGACCGGTGCACGGTGGCCACCGCGTCGTCCTTGGCGATCAAGATGACCTGGTCGGCGACTTCCTTGAGCTCGGGAGCGCTGGCCGGCAGCGCCTCGTCGGTCGCCACGTCGTAGCGGTAGGTCCCAAGGCCCGTCCCCGGGACGGCGCGCAACACGGTGCGGTTGTCGATGCGACGACGCTCGTACTCCCGATAGCCCAGGAAGGTGAAGTGGTCGTCGGCCAGCCAGTCCAGGAAGTCCGCGGCCTGAGCCGCGGTCTGCGGGTCCACCTTGCGCGGCGGGTTCGACCGCAGCGCGGTCGCCTGCTCCTGCGCGCGCGCGCGCATCTTGGGCCAGTCCTCGACGCTGTCGCGCACGTCACCCAGGATCGTCTGCAGCCGCTTCTCCAGTTCGGCCAGCCCCGCCGGATCGCTGATCCGGTCCAGGGCCAGGGCGATCCACGACTCCTTCACCACGCCGAAGCGGCCGTGCGGGACCTCGTCGACGTCCACCACCTCGTGCAACTGGCCGGCCGCGTCCCGGGCCACGACGAACTGGGGGTGGACCAGGCGGTAGATCCTGCCGGTCCGGCTGAGTTCGAAGGTGAGCGAGTCGACGATGAACGGCATGTCGTCCGTCACGATCAACACGTGGGTCTGCGAGCCGGAGAACCCGTCCGCCTGCGGATCCGGGTTGAACGCCCGCACGACGGAGGTCCCCACCGGTCGCCGGGCCGCCAACGCCAGGTGCTCACTGGCCAGGCCACCCAACTCCGCCGGATCCACCGCGGCCAGTTCCTCTCCGCTGAGGTGCCGGTAGTAGCGGTCCAGGAAGGGCTTGAGGCGCGCCTTGTCGCGACCCGAACCGCCACGAGTGGCCGCGAAGGCGGCCGCCAGGACGCTGGTGCGCAGTTCGTCGACCGGTGTCGTCATCGACAATCAGATCCTTAACTCGATCCGCGAGGAAGCACATCGTCGTGCGTTCACCTCAGAGGCTAGCCAACGCCGCCGCAGACTCAACGGGCGCCCCGGGGGATATCGCGGTCACGGGGACGGCGTCGGACCTTATGGTGGGCGGGTGAGCCTGCTGGGGAATGTCGCGGAGAGCCCCGACGGGGTCCTGCTGCGGACCCGGTTGGCGATCCTGCGCGAGTCCTTGTTGGAGGCGATCGTCGACACCGGGGAGAGCGCCACCGACGCGGCGCTGGACGAACTCGTCGAGACCCTCGCGCTCGCCGCCGGCGAACTCGCCCGACTGTTGACCGACCCGAACGGCGGCCGGTCATGACCGGATCCGGCCCGTTCGGCGATCCCGCCTCGGCATCGCAGCTCGGTGCCGCCATGCGACGCGGTGCGGCCGACCTGGCCGAGTCCGTCATCGACACCCGGCTCGGCCGCGAACTCGGGTCGGCCGGCCCGCACGTCACCGGCCTGGCCGATCTGTTGGATCACGTGGGCGCCCGGCTCCAGTCGTATGCCGTCGAGAACGCCGCGATCCGGCGGGAGTACCAGGCCCTCGCCGAGGCGGTCGGCGGGTGCGGACTGGAATTGCGCGGCTGGGTGGTCGCCGAACCCTGGGGAGTGACCACGGCCGAGCAGGCCCGAGCCCGGCTGGCCCGCATCGCCCGACTCCAACGCGCCGCCGACCGACTGCATACCCGGCACACCCGCATACAGATCGACCTCACCCGCGCGGCGAACGATGCGACCCACGCGGCCGCGCGCACGGCGGCGACGGCGCGGGCGCTAGCGCTAGCCTTGGGCCCGTGAAGATCTCGAAGGCGCTGAGCTTCCCCGGCGACCCCCAGACCGTGTTCGACATGTTGTGCGATCCCGAGTTCCAGGCCGCCAAGTGCGTCGCCGCGCACGCCGATCTGCACGAGGAAGCCGTGTCACAGCACGGCCAGGACACCAAGGTGGTCGTGTCCCGGTCGATGAAGACCGACAAGATGCCGGGTCTGGTGAGATCGATGCTCGGACCGATGCTCACGATCGAGGAGATCTACGTCTGGCGTCCGCTGCTCACCGACGGCAGCCGGCGCGGCACCTTGCTGGTGAGCGTGATCGGTGCGCCAGTCGGGCTGACCGCCGACATCGCCCTGCGCGCGAACGGCAGCGGCAGTTCGGTCATGACGATCACCGGCGAGATGCGCGCCAAGATGTTCATGGGCAGCCAGGTGGAGAAGCTCGCCGAGCCGTGGATCGTCAAGGGTCTGGACAAGGAGGAGGAGACCGGCGCCGTCTGGCTCGCCGAGAGCTGAACCCCTGTGCGCCCCTATGCCATGTGCAGGTAGCGATAATCCGTCGGCGGCGCGAAGGTCTCCTTGATCGAGCGGACACTGGTCCAGCGCAGCAGGTTCTGAGCCGAACCGGCCTTGTCGTTGGTGCCCGACGCGCGTCCCCCGCCGAACGGCTGCTGACCCACGACCGCCCCCGTCGGCTTGTCGTTGATGTAGAAATTGCCGGCCGCGAAGCGCAGTTTGTTCGTCGCGGCCGCGATCGCCGCCCGGTCCTGGGCGATGATCGATCCGGTCAGCGCGTAGCTCGCAGCCGATTCCATCTGGGTGAGCATCGACTCGTAGGACCGGTCCGGGTAGACGTGGACCGACAGGATCGGCCCGAAATACTCGGTGGTGAGGGACTCGTCGGTGGGGTCGTCGACCTTGAGGATCGTCGGGCGGACGAACCAGCCCTCGCCGTCGTCGTAGCTGCCGCCGGCCACGACCTCGATCCCGTCCGTGGCGTGGGCTCGGTCGATGGCCGCCTTGTGGGTGGCGAACGCCCCGGCGTCGATGACCGCCCCCATGAAGTGCCGCAGATCTGTGACCGGGCCCATCGAGATGGCGTTCGTCTCGTCGGCGAGGTCGCGGACCAGCTTGCGCCACAACGACGCCGGGACGTAGGCCCGAGACGCCGCGGAGCACTTCTGGCCCTGGTACTCGAAGGCGCCGCGGATCATGGCGGTCCGCAGTACGTCGAGGTCCGCGCTCGGGTGGGCGACGATGAAGTCCTTGCCACCGGTCTCGCCGACGAGCCGCGGATAGGTCTTGTAGTGCGCGATGTTGCGACCGACCTCCGCCCACATCGACTGGAAGACGGCGGTCGAACCGGTGAAGTGCAGCCCGGCGAAGTCCGGGTCCTCCAGGACCGCCTTGGTCACGACGGCACCGTCTCCGGTGACGAGATTGATGACACCGGCCGGCAGGCCCGCGGCTTCGAGCAACTCCATGACGAAGTGAGCCGCGAACTGCTGGGTACGGGCGGGTTTCCACACCACGGTGTTGCCCATCAGCGCCGGAGCGGTGGGCAGATTCCCGCTGATGGCGGTGAAGTTGAACGGCGTCACGGCATACACGAAGCCCTCCAGGCTCCGGTAGTCCGTGCGGTTCCAGATGCCCGGGGAGTTCAGCGGCGGCTGTTCGGCGAGGATCTCGCGGGCGAAGTGGACGTTGAGTCGCCAGAAGTCGATGAGTTCGCAGGCGCTGTCGATCTCGGCCTGGTATGCCGTCTTGGACTGTCCCAGCATGGTCGCGGCGTTCAACCGGGCCCGCCACGGGCCGGCGAGCAGATCGGCGGCCTTGAGGAAGACCGCGGCGCGGTCGTCGAAGGACAGCTCGCGCCAGGCGGGGGCCGCGGCCTTGGCGGCGGCAACCGCGTCGCCGGCCTGGTCCGGCGAGGCCATCGCCATCGTCCCGAGGACCGAGCGCCGGGCGTGCGGTTGAACGACGTCGACCCGGCGGCCGGCGCCCATCACCTTGCGGCCGGCGATGGTGCTGGGCAGGTCGATGGGGGTCGCGGCGAGGCGGGCCAGTTCCGTCTCCAGGGCCGCGCGGGCGGGGCTGTCGGGGGCGTAGTCGAGCACCGTCTCGTTGCGGGCCGCGGGTGCGCTGCTGAAACCGTCCATGGCGGATATGGTCTCACGGCCGTCACGTCCGGGCCCCGTCGGGGCGGGACTTTTTCAGCCGATCGCCGCGGCGGGCTGCAGTTCTTCCGCGAGTTCGTCGAGCCAGCCGACGTTCTTGTCCCCGGTGAAGGTCGAGACGAAGAGCCGGGCCATCTCGACGTGCCCGCGCGCATTGGCATGCCAGGGGTCGAGATACCACCGCGGGTGCGGACCCGTGGCACTCCAGTGGGCGTAGTGGTCCACCAACGGCAGGCCCTGCCCGTGCGCGAGGTCGCGGATCGCCTGGGCGTATGCCGGCAGGCTCTGATGCTCCACGTCGCCGCCCGGCCCGAGCGGATAGGGCGTGTGCACGATGACGGCCGCCCCCAGGTCCATCGCCCGATTGACGAACTGATGCAGGTGGAAAGCGAAGTGGCCGACCTCGTCCGGGCCCGCGGCGCAGTCGTTCATCCCGAACAGCACCGAGACGACGTCGGGCGAGAACCGGGCGACCCGCCAGTGGAACTCGGCCAGCGCGTCGACGATCGTGCTGCCGGCGACCCCGGTGTTGACCACCGCGTCGCGCACCCGTTCCAACCGGCCGTCGCCCGCGCGAAGGTGCTCGGCGAACAGATCGGCATACCCGCGTCGGCCGTCGGTGCAGTTCTGGGCCTGGGTGATGCTGTCGCCGGTCATCAGCCAAGTGATCGGCGGCCCGCCCATCAGGGCCTTGACCCGTGCGTCATTGCGTGGAGCCATGACCGGAAGCTAACAACCCGAGAGCGGGATGCGCAGGCGCTTCCCACATGGTGACCAGCTCAGGTCGGCCCGATCGCCGGCGGCCCGCGTCGTCGGGTCTCACTGTTCGGTCAGCAGTCGGGCAAGGTCGCCGAATTCCGATGCGTCATACCAACTCATCGACATCGGGTCTGGACCGCCGTCCGCCGGGTCGTCATGGGCCGGGGGGTCACTCACGTGGGCACAGACGACGCGGGCTGCCGGGACGCCCACCACAAGTTCGACGGCCGCGCACGGGGAGGAGGCGGGAGCACCGACCGGCGTGACGACGGCATCGCTCGCCACATCGGCGGAGACGATCACGACTCGACCCGCCGACCGGTCCGCGGCCGCAACGGCCTGGCTGAACGCCTCGAACTCCGCCAGCTCGACGGCCTCCTCCGAGGGCCTGGACCCCGAGGGCGCTGCGAGCTCACGCAGCAGAGCCGGCGTCACGGCATACCCTGACTGGCCCGGGCTGGCCGCATCGGTACCAGCGCAGATCCCGGCGATGGTCGTTGGAGTCACGGGTAGGTAGACCCGCACGGTCGTCGTCATGCTCACCGCCTACGTGGCGCTCTCGGGGGTCGCCGTGTCGGGTGTGGCCGTGGACCGGCGACGAACCCGTAGCGAGCGACGGGACCGGGTGCGTGCTGCGGTCGTCCGGTCGGCCCCGGGCGCGAGCCGGGTCGCCAATGTCGCCAACGGAGCCCGGATCCCCGAGTCCGGCGCCGCCTCGGCGAGGACGCGTCCGGCCAGGACGCAGGCATCGAGCGCGTCCGGTTCGTCGGGCAGGAAGGCATCGACGCCCACTCCGGCGAAGCGCGCCAGGGCCTCGTCGATCCGCTGCTTCGGCGACGAACCCACCGAACTGGCCCGGACCCGGTTGACCACCAGGATCGGCGAGTGCGGGCACTTCTCGGCGAGCAGTTGCAACCCGCGCACGAGGCGGCTCAGGCCGATCGGATCGGCCACGCCCACGGCGACCACGGCGTCGCACCGGTCCAGCACGGTCAGCGCCGCCGCGTTGCGTCGCGGGGCGAGGGTGTCGTAGCTGAGTTCCTCGTCGTCCTCGAGGCAGAAGCCCACGTCGACGACGACGAGATCGGCCAAACCCCGGGTCAGATCCAAGACCTTGGCCAGGGCCGCTTCGCGCAACTCCGGCCAACGTTCGGCCTGCGGCAGCCCGGTGAGCACCCGGAAACCCGGGTCGACGCGCGGCGCGATCCGAGCCAGCCCCGCGACGTCGAGATGCCCCTGATCGGCGACCCGGCAGGCGGAGGCCAGCCCGGGAGCCTCGTCGAGCAGCGCGAGCAGTTGAGCGGTGCTGGCGGCATACGTGTCGGCATCCACCAGGAGGGTGGCGACCCCGAGCGCGGCGGCCTCGGCGGCGAGATTGACCGCCACCGTCGTGCGTCCCGGAGACCCGATCGGGCCCCAGACGGCGACGACGACCGCCTCATCTGGCGTCTCCGGTGCCGCGGAATCCTCGAAGCCGCTGTCGGCGCTGGTCCGCGCTCCCGGTCCGGTGGCGGTGCGCACCCGAGATCCGGCGGCCTGGTCCGCGGCGTCCACGAGCGCGGTCGCGGCGGACCCGCCGCCGGCGGCGCCCGCTACACCACCCACGGACAACGCGGTCAAGATCACGGCGTCGAACTCCCCGACCGTGGCCCCGGCCGGCACGACGTGGTCGATGCCGATCTGCCGCAGCCGCCGTTCGCCCCCCTCGTCGTCGGCGATCCCGATCAGCCGAACCCCCGCCGCCCGCAGTCGTTCGACGATTCCCAGGTCCAGGCTGCGCAGGTCGTCCGACACCAGGGCCGCGCGGCCCACCCCGGACTCCGCCGCGGCCACGAGTTCGGCCAGGTCGGCGCAGCGCCGCACGACGGTGACCTCGCGGGACCCGCCGAGCACGGTCGCGACCTGCGCCTCGAACCGGTTGCCGAGCGCGGTGAGGACCGAAATCATGAGCCGCTGCCCGACCCGGAGCCGGGCACCGGGACGAGGGTGATCTTGGCCTCGGCGTCGATGGCGGCGATCAGATCGGAAACGTTCGCGCGCGGAACGAGGATCTGGACCGCACTCGTGGAACTGCTTGAGCCGAACCGGCTGGCGTCCTTGGTCACCGACGCGACGGTCACCGACTCCAACAGTCGTTTGGGCCCGGTCGGCGCGGCCGTCGCCGCGGACCCGACCCGATCGGTGGCGGCGTTGACGTAGACATCGACCAGGGAACCGCCGTCCAGGCCGCCGACCTGCACCGCGTCCACCCGAACGGTCAACGGCTGAACGGTCAGCTCCGCAGCCTTGCCGATCGCCTCGTTGGGCAGGAGTTCGCCCGCGGGGACGGTGCGCACGGCATACGCATCGTCCGGCAGCGGCGCACTCGCCGAGCGGTACGCGGACCCGACATCACCGAGGAGGACCTCGACCCGTTTGAGGTTGCCGGCGCCGAGCCGATCGCCCGGCTTGATCGCCTGGGTGGCCTGGTACATCGGCACGCGGTCGTCGAACGAGGCCACCGCCTTGGCGCCCAAGACGGTCGCCAGCAAGACTAGGAAAACGCCGACGAGCAGCCGCGTGTCGCGCCAACCGGGCCGCTGCAACCGTTTCGC
>JBDIAR010000041.1:0-20118 GCA_039812545.1 Dermatophilaceae bacterium
GGTATGCCTCGTGCCCGGCGTCCAGGAGCCGTTGCAGTTTGACGCGGCGCCAGCGTTGTTGTTCGGTCAGGCGCACGGGAGCCGGCGGAGGGGATGCGGCCGTCGTCTCCTGGGCCGCGACGGCGGCGACGAACCCGCCGTCGCGGGTCGTGTCGTGGGGCGTACGGGTCCCGTGCCGCGTCGCCACGGCTGCGGCGCCGACGGCCGGGGGAGGAAGCCCTCGGCGACACCGGCGGCGAGGGCGGCCCGGGTGAAGGTGAGCGAGGAGTCGTAGCACAGATAGCGGGGTTGCCAGTCGGGGTAGTACTTCTCGTTGGCGCGCAGCAAGGATTCGAGCTGCCAGAACCGCGACGCCAGCGACAACGCCCGGTCGACGAGTCGGGTGATCGGCCCGGCCCCGACATCGTCGGCCTCCGAGAAGACGTGTCGGAACATGGCGAAGTTCAACGAGATCCGTCGGACGCCCATCGCGTCGGCGGCTTTGACGAGGGCGGCGATCATGAACTCCGTGATGCCGTTGTCGGCGTCCGCCGACCGGCGCATGAGATCCAACGAGAGCCCGCCGCGCCCCCACGGACGAAGGAGAGCAGCCCGATCGGGTTGCCGGATCGGTCGTATGCCGTCACCACGACATTACGGGCGTCCGTGGGGTCGCCGAACCGGTCGAGGGCCATCGAGAAGCCGCGCTCGGTGTCGTTGCTCCGCCAGGCCGCCGCGAGGGCGGCCAGCCGATCGAGTTCTGCGACGGGGATCTCGCTCTGCCGTCGAAACGACGTGGCGGCCCCGCTGCGCTCGAGCCGTCGGACGGCCCGCCGGACGGGTTGCATCCGTGGGGAGTTCAGGGCGAACCGGTCGACGCGGACCACGGCCTCGTCGCCCATCGCGATCGCCTTCAGGCCGGCCGCGACATATGCCTTGGCGCCGGCGGTACTCGCCGACAGGGCCGCGGGGAACCAGCCGTGCCGGGCACACAGCGCCAACCAGGTCGAGATCGCCTCCGGCCAGGCGGCCGGATCGCCCACCGGATCGGCACTGGCCACGCATACCGACACCTCGACCCGGTAAGTGATCGCCGCCCGCCCGTCCGAGGAGAGCACCACGCTCTGGTCGCGCCGGGTGGCGAAGTAGCCGAGCGAATCGGCCTCACCATGCGACAACAGCAACCTGCGGACCGCGAGTTCGTCGGCCGCGCCGATGCCCGGACGGATCCGCGGGGAACGCAACAGCACGAAACCGGCCATCACCAAGGCGACCGCCGACACGACGTCGGCGAGCGTGGCGACCCCTTCGATGCCCGCCGGAGTGAGGCTGTCCGTGAAAGCGGTCGGCGAGCCGAGAGCCGCGCCCAGCGACCACTTGACCCGAAGTCCGAGGTCGCCCAGGTCTCCCGGCCACAGCGACGTCAGACCGAGAGCGAGCAAGGCCGAACTCAACAGCCCCCCGAACAGCGCGAACGCGGCCCAGCGCACCCGGGCCACCCCGCGAACCCGGACATAGGGCCACAACCACACCGTCACGACCATCGCGGCCAGGATGCAGCCGGCGAGCAGCCACATCGAACGAACCAGGTCCTCTGGGAGGTCCGCCGCGTCGGCGGGATCCGCGGTGGCCTGCAGGACCAGCGTGAAGGCGTCGCTCGCCAGCGAGAGAACCTGCATCGCCAGAACGAGAACGAGCGCGGCGCGCATCCGGCGAAGCAGCCCACCGGAGATGACGATCAGCAACAGGCCGAGGAAGATGCTCGGCCCGGTCATCAGGCCGAGCGCCTGGAAGACGATGTCGAGGCCCGGCACCTCGTCCTGCCCCGGCAGGAACGACCAGACGATCGACCAGACGCCCGCACAGCCGGTCACCAGGGCGAGCGCCGTCGTCACCCGGTCACGGGACCGCTCCCACCTCGTCACAGTCATTGATGACTCCTCGGCCGGTCGGCTGGTTGCCTGTGCGATCGACTTTCGTCCCAGCTCGGCATGTCCCCATCCTCGTATGCCGAGGCCGGTGTCGATAGACGCGGCCAATCACCGGCATACACGCAAACGATAGTTTCTGACTTGAGAAACGAGCGTGAGCCATATAGAGTGTCTATCGACGGTTCGACGCACCGGAAGCCGCACGACCGGTGTTCGCGAAGCCCGACCGGCCCCCGCGACGCGACCTGGCGGTTCGAACCCCTGTCACAGACGACCCTAGGAGTGAATCAGTCCATGGCCCTCATCGGCTCGACCATCCAGCCCTTCTCCGCCACCGCCTACAAGGGTGGCTCGTTCGTCGACATCTCCGAGAAGGACGTCCTCGGCAAGTGGGCGATCTTCTTCTTCTACCCCGCCGACTTCACCTTCGTCTGCCCCACCGAACTCGGCGACCTCGCCGACCACTATGCCGAACTCCAGAAGCTCGGCGTCGAGGTGTTCTCCGTCTCCACCGACACCCACTTCGTCCACAAGGCCTGGCACGACGCGTCCGACACGATCAAGAAGATCGAGTACTACATGGTCGGCGACCAGAACGGCTCGATCACCAACAACTTCGGCGTCATGCGCGAAGGCCAGGGCCTCGCCGACCGCGCCACCTTTGTCATCGACCCCGACGGCGTCATCCAGGTCATGGAGATCACCTGTGAAGGCGTCGGCCGGAACGCCGCCGAGCTGCTGCGCAAGGTCAAGGCCGCCCAATACGTCCGCAACCACCCCGGCGAGGTCTGCCCCGCCAAGTGGGAAGAAGGCGAGACCACCCTCGCCCCGTCGCTCGACCTCGTCGGCAAGATCTAGACACACGCTCGGGGGGCCTCGCCCCCCGAGTGCCCCCCGGAAGGGCAGGGACGGCGCCGCGCGCCGGCTCAGTCTCTGTTCCGACGAACGCGGTTCGTCCGCACGGGGGGCTTCGCCCCCCGTGGACCCCCTCAAAGGCGCGGTCGGCGCTGCGCGCCGGCTGATCCCTTGTTCCGACGAACGCGGTTCGTCGGGCTCGCTCGGCTGGCGCCTCGCGAGCGAGCCAACATCCGCGGGAGGGGTATGCCATTGCATGCCCCTCCCGCGGTGCCCGCCCGGTTCCGCTTTCTCTGCCTGCCTCAACTAAGAACTTCGCCGCCCACGAACTGAACACGGAGTCCAATCGCCATGGCTGTGCTCGATGCGACGCTGACCGCCCAACTGAAGACGTACCTCGAACGCGTCACCGAACCGATCGAACTGGCCGCCAGCCTCGACGACTCGGCCAAGTCCCGCCAACTCGGCGACCTGCTCGGCGAGATCGCCGTCCTCAGCGACAAGATCACCGTCACCGACGAACCCGACGCGCGGACCCCCTCCTTCGCCATCCGCCGCCCCGGCACCCAGATCGCCGTCCGGTTCGCCGGCATACCGCTCGGCCACGAGTTCACATCCCTCGTCCTGGCACTGCTGCAGGTCGGCGGCGTCGCCCCCAAGTTCTCCGACGACCTCACCCGCCAGATCCGCGACCTGCCCGGCGAACACCACTTCGAGACGTACATGTCGCTCACCTGTCAGAACTGCCCGGACGTCGTGCAGGCCCTCAACGCGATGAGCGTCATCAACCCCCGGATCAGCCACGTCGCCATCGAAGGCGGCACTTTCCAGGACGAGGTCGAGGAACGCCGCATCCTCGCCGTCCCCACCGTCTTCCAGAACGGCGAACTGTTCGGCCAGGGCCGGATGTCCGTCGAGGAGATCGTCGCCAAACTCGACGTCCACGCCGACGCCAAGGCCGCCGAGGCACTCAACGCCAAGGAGCCCTACGACGTCCTCGTCGTCGGCGGCGGCCCCGCCGGCGCCGCAGCCGCCATCTACGCCGCCCGCAAGGGCATCCGCACCGGCCTGGCCGCCGAACGCTTCGGCGGACAGGTCCTGGACACGATGGCCATCGAGAACTTCATCTCCATCACCTACACCGAGGGCCCCAAACTGGCCGCCGCCCTCGAACAGCACGTCACCGCATACGACGTCGACCTGATGAAGGGGCAGCGGGCCACCCGGCTGATCCCGGCGACCGGCACCGGCGAGGGCGCGAGCGCGGGCGACGGCGGGTTGCATCGCGTCGAGTTCGAGAACGGCGCCACCCTGTCCGGCAAGACGGTCATCCTCACCCCAGGCGCCCGCTGGCGCACCATGGGCGTCCCCGGCGAAGCCGACTACCGCAACAAGGGAGTCACCTTCTGCCCGCACTGCGACGGGCCGCTGTTCAAGGGCAAGGCCGTGGCCGTCATCGGCGGCGGCAACTCCGGCGTCGAAGCCGCCATCGACCTCGCCGGCGTCGTCGGCCACGTCACCGTCGTCGAGTTCCTCGACGCCCTCAAGGCCGACGACGTCCTGGTCCGCAAGCTGCGCAGCCTGCCCAATGTCGACGTCATCGTCGGTGCCCGCACGACCGAGGTCGTCGGCGACGGTACGCAGGTCACCGGGCTGTCCTACGAGGACCGGGCCTCCGGCGAGATCCGGCACCTGGACCTGCAGGGCGTCTTCGTCCAGATCGGACTGCTGCCCAACACCGAATGGCTCAAGGACTCCGGTATCGAGCTGACCAAACACGGCGAAATCGTCATCGACGACCGCTCGCACACCTCGGTCCCCGGCATCCTGGCCGCCGGCGATGCCGCGAACGTGGCATACAAGCAGATCGTCATCGCCATGGGTTCGGGTGCGACGGCCGCGCTCAGCGCCTTCGACCACCTGATCCGCACCAGCGCGCCGGCGTGACGAAGCGGCGCGAGAACGGGACGCCATGAACCTGCGCGACCTCGAGTACCTCGTCGCGGTCGCCGATCACCGTCACTTCGGCAGGGCCGCGGACGCCTGCCACGTCAGCCAGCCGACCCTGTCGACCCAGTTGAAGAAGCTGGAGACCGAACTCGGCGTCGACCTCGTCGAACGCGCCCGCCAGGTGGTGCTCACCGAACCCGGCGAACGCGTCGTCGAACGCGCCCGAGCCATCCTGGCCGACGTCGACGCGGTCCGCGGCA
Organism: Dermatophilaceae bacterium; assembly: GCA_039812545.1. Taxonomy (GTDB): domain Bacteria; phylum Actinomycetota; class Actinomycetes; order Actinomycetales; family Dermatophilaceae; genus JBDIAR01. The sequence continues at coordinate 4,976 of JBDIAR010000041.1, forward strand.
TCGCCCGACAGGCCAGCGACCCTCGGGCCGGCACGCTGCGGCTCGGGGCGTTCCCGACGATCGCGCCCTACCTGCTGCCGCACGTCGTACCCCACCTGCGGCACGAGTTCGCCGACCTCGAACTGCACCTGGTGGAGGAGAAGACGCCGGTGCTCCTCGACCGGCTCGGGGCCGGCCGGATCGACGCGGCCGTCCTGGCCATGCCCGTCCCCGACGAGTCACTGCACGTCGAACCCCTGTTCCGGGAGGACTTCGTACTCGCCGTCCCGGCCGGTCACCACCTGGCCGGGCTCCCCGAACCCCTCCCACTGTCCGCCCTCACCGGCGAACGGATGCTGCTGCTCGACGACGGCCACTGCCTGCGCGACCACGCTCTGTCGGTATGCCGACTCGCCGGGATCCGTGAGCAGCCGGGCTTTCGCGCGACGAGCCTGGAAACCCTGCGGTACATGGTCGCCGCCGGGGCCGGGGTGACCCTGCTCCCACGGATGGCCGTCGAACCCCCGGTCGCGGCCTCCGAATCGATCGTGCTCAAGGCGTTCCAGGCGCCCGCGCCGGCCCGGGAGATCGCCCTGGTTTGGCGACGGTCCAGCGTGCGGGCGCCGCTGCTCGCCGAGGTCGCCGCCGTGCTGCGCCGCGTGCCCGCCGACCTGGTGACCCCGCTGCCGGGCTGACCCCGCGACGGGTCGTCCGATCGGGTCGACGACGGGCCATCCCGCGATTTGGGCGGATCCGAGGCGAACACGTACCATGGGCGACGACCAATGACCGCCGGATGTCCACCGGCCCGGGATCACCGGACCGAGGGACCGAAGGCCCCGCACGAGCGGGCGTCCAGCGCAGGTGAACCAGCCCCACGGCATACCGGCACCAGGCACGCGAGTTGCGTGCGAAGGTGCTGCGAGGGTATGCCGGTCAAGCCTCGGTGCGCCTGCGCCGGGGCTTTTCTCGTGTTCGGCCCGGCACCGGCGACTCCCCGGCCGAACCCTCGGTCGGACGATCACGCACCAACCGATCACGTAAAGGAGGCCGGATGGCGACCCCGCAGAAGGAGGCAGCCATTGCCGAACTGGCGGAACACTTCCGCGAGTCCGGTGCGGCCGTCCTCACGGAGTACCGCGGACTGACCGTCAAGCAATTGACCCAGTTGCGCACCACGCTTCGTGAGCACGCCAGCTACGCCGTGGTGAAGAACACCCTCACCGAGATCGCCGCCCAGCAGGCCGGCGTCTCGGCTTTCGACGGACAACTGCAGGGTCCGTCGGCCATCGCCTTCGTCACCGGAGACCCGGTCGAGGCGGCCAAGACCCTGCGCGACTTCGCGAAGGCCAACCCGCTGCTCGTCATCAAGGGCGGTGTCCTGGACGGCAAGGCACTGACCGCCGACGAGGTCAAGAAGCTCGCCGACCTCGAGTCGCGCGAGGTCCTGCTCGCCAAGCTCGCCGGCGCGATGAAGGCCAACCTCAGCAAGGCGGTCTACCTGTTCGCCGCGCCGCTGTCCCAGGCCGCCCGCACCATCGACGCGCTGCGCGCCAAGGTGGAGGAATCCGGTGGCGCCGCGGCGCCGACCGCCCCCGCCGCCGAGGCCGCCGAGGCACCTACCGCCGAGGCCGCCGAAGCACCCACCGAGGCTCCCGAAGCCGCACCCACCGAAGACGTCGCCGACGTGGCGACCGGGGACCAGAACTGAGCGACCCGCTCGGTTCGCCCCACGACAACCGCCACTCACGGCACTAAACGAAAGGACGCCACCATGGCGAAGCTCAGCACCGACGAGCTCCTCGACGCGTTCAAGGAGATGACCCTGATCGAACTCTCCGAGTTCGTCAAGAAGTTCGAGGAGACCTTCGAGGTCACCGCAGCCGCTCCGGTCGCCGTCGCGGCCGCCGGCGCCCCGGCCGGCGGCGGCGCGGACGCCCCGGCCGAGGAGGAGAAGGACGAGTTCGACGTCATCCTCGTCGCCGCCGGCGACAAGAAGATCCAGGTCATCAAGGAGGTCCGCACGCTGACCTCCCTCGGCCTGAAGGAGGCCAAGGACCTCGTGGACGGCGCTCCCAAGCCCGTCCTGGAGAAGGTCGACAAGGCCGCCGCCGAGAAGGCCAAGGAGCAGCTCGAGGGCGCCGGCGCCACCGTCGAGCTCAAGTGACCCGCTGAACCGGTCAGCCCTGCCGACCCGGATCGACCCCTCGCAGCCCACGCTGCGAGGGGTCGATCGCGTTAGGGTGGGGCTGCGGTTCTGATTCGTCTACTCGGGAGGAAGACCATGTCGGAAGCAGCAGGCGGCGAGGGGACGGCGAGCGCGAGCGGGTCGAGCACGGGTGAGGCGCGCGATCGGGCGATCGCCGCGCTGGTGGCGCGGGATCGGTTCCGCAAGCACCTGGCCACCTACGTGTTCGTCAACGTCCTGCTCTGGGCGATCTGGGCGTTCGTGCCCTCGGCCCGCGGCGACGGGGGAGTGCCTTGGCCGCTGTGGGCCACCCTGGGCTGGGGCTTCGGCGTCGTCTCGCAGTACCTCGCCCTCAATCAGCGCAGCATGTCCGAGGCGGCCATCGCCGCCGAGATGCGCCGGCAGGCCGGCGGCTGAGCCGGCGTCGGCACGCCGAAATCCGTTCGTCCGGCGGGGCGTCCGCTCCGTAGGGTTGGCGTATGCCGGCGGTGACCCAGCTCGTCTTCCACGATGACCCGGCCCGGTTCCTCGCCGTCGCCACGGACTTCCTGGCCGCCGACCCGGTCCAGGCCAGCGTCCTGGCGACCGACGCGGCCCGGGCCGCCACCGAACGAGCGGCCGGGATCGCGTGGCAACCGTCGACCCCCGACCAGCCCCGCCCGTGGTGGCTGACCGTCCACGACGACCACGGCACGGTCACCTCGGTCGCGATGCGAACCCATCCAGCCGCGCCGCACGCCGCCTTTGCCCTCGACATGCCGGAGCACGCGGCGATCGGGCTCGTGGACGCGCTCGCGGCGCGCGGGGAGGTGCTCACGGCGGTGAACGGTGCCCTGCCCGCCGTCGCGTTGATCGCTCACGAACTGGCCCGGCGCACGGGTGGGCGGGCGATCCGGGCGGTCGCCACTCGCCTGTACGAGGTGGATGTCGTGACGCCGCCGCCCAGCCCGGCGCGAGGGACGCTGCGCGCAGCCACTGCGGCCGATCTGGACTTCGTCATCGCGGCCCACCGCGATTTCGACCAGGCCGCCGCGGACCAGGCCGGCCGGGCGTCGAAGTTCGAGACGGGCGCCATGGGAGATCCCGAGCGCGCCGCCCGGCGGATCGCCGCCGGCTGCGTCTGGCTGTGGACCGACCCGGACGGTCGGCCGGTGCATCTCAGCGGCGCGCAACGACCGGCATACGGGGTCGTGCGGATCGGGCCGGTCTACACCCCGCCGGAACACCGAGGTCATGGGTATGCCGGTGCGAGCGTCGCCGAGCTGGCCCGCCGGTTCCGTGAATCGGGCCACCGGGTATGCCTGTTCACCGATCAGGGGAACCCGACGTCGAACGCGCTCTACCGGCGGATCGGCTTCTCGCCGGTCACCGACATGGCCGAATTCGTCGTCGTGGCCGGCGCCGAAAGCGCGCCGGGGGACGGCGTAACCCCGCCAGGTCACGCAGCGGATCGGGCCGACGCGGCCGCGAACTCTTGACGCCGCGGGCGGAGCTTGTCACCATCGAAGGGTCTTCGGACTCCCGGTTCGAGGTCCGTCCCCCGCCAGCGACGGCGGGCGCGACACGCGGATCTCGGCCCGGCTTGACACGTGTGCCCTGCAGGCATAGAGTGGGACGCTGCGCTGCCTGTACCCACGAACCCACACCTCCCCGAAGGCGCATCCCGAAGATCTTGGGAAAACCCGCCACGGGGGACGTGTGCGATCGGCCGGATCGGCAGCGGCGATCGCCCCACCAGTTGGCCCGTGGAAGGACCCTCCTTGGCTGCCTCGAGCACCTCAACCGCGTCCACCGAAAAGCGCTCTACCGGGCGCTTGTCCTTCGCCAAGATCCGTGAACCACTGGAGGTCCCCGACCTCCTCGCCCTGCAGACCGAGAGTTTCGACTGGCTGCTGGGCAACGAACGCTGGCAGGCCCGAGTGGCCGCCGCCAAGGCCGAGGGCCGCGACGACGTGCCCGACCGCTCGGGTCTGGAGGAGATCTTCGAGGAGATCTCCCCGATCGAGGACTTCTCCGGTTCGATGTCGCTGAGTTTCCGCGACCACCGTTTCGAGGAGACCCGCAAGACGATCGAGGCGTGCAAGGAGCGCGACCAGACGTACGACGCACCGCTCTTCGTCACCGCCGAGTTCATGAACACCACGACGGGCGAGATCAAGAGCCAGACCGTCTTCATGGGCGACTTCCCGCTGATGACCGACCGCGGCACGTTCATCATCAACGGCACCGAGCGGGTCGTGGTCTCCCAGCTCGTGCGCAGCCCCGGCGTGTATTTCGAGCGGACCCCGGACAAGACCTCGGACAAGGACATCTACACCGCCCGGGTGATCCCGAGCCGCGGTGCCTGGCTGGAGTTCGAGATCGACAAGCGCGACATGGTCGGCGTGCGCGTGGACCGCAAGCGCAAGCAGTCGGTGACCGTCCTGCTCAAGGCGCTCGGGATGACCGACGCCGACATCCTCGAGCAGTTCGGCGAGTACGACTCGATGCGGCTGACCCTGGAGAAGGATCACACCGCCGGCCAGGACGAGGCGCTGCTGGACATCTACCGCAAGCTGCGTCCGGGCGAGCCGCCGACCCGCGAGGCCGCCCAGAACCTGCTCGACAACCTGTACTTCAACCCCAAGCGCTACGACCTGGCCAAGGTCGGCCGGTACAAGCTGGGCAAGAAGCTCGGTGTCGACGCCCCGCTGTCGGCCTCCACGCTGACGCTGGACGACATCGTCGCCACGATCAAGTACATCGTCGCCCTGCACCAGGGTGAGACGACGATCGCCGGTACCCGACACGGCGAGCCGGTCGAGTTGCGGGTCGAGACCGACGACATCGACCACTTCGGCAACCGCCGGCTGCGCAGCGTCGGCGAGCTCATCCAGAACCAGGTCCGCACCGGCCTGTCCCGGATGGAGCGCGTCGTCCGCGAGCGGATGACCACTCAGGACGTCGAGGCGATCACCCCGCAGACCCTGATCAACATCCGCCCCGTGGTGGCCTCCATCAAGGAGTTCTTCGGCACCTCTCAGCTCAGCCAGTTCATGGACCAGAACAACCCGCTGTCCGGCCTGACCCACAAGCGGCGGCTGTCGGCTCTCGGTCCCGGTGGTCTCTCTCGCGACCGCGCCGGCATGGAGGTCCGCGACGTCCACCCGAGCCACTACGGCCGGATGTGCCCGATCGAGACCCCGGAAGGTCCGAACATCGGCCTGATCGGCTCGCTCGCCTCCTACGGGCGGATCAACGCCTTCGGCTTCGTCGAAACCCCGTACCGCCGGGTCGACGACGGCCGGGTGACCGACGAGATCGCGTACCTGTCGGCCGACGAGGAAGACGAGCACGTCATCGCCCAGGCCAATGCGGTGCTGGACGAGACCGGTCGTTTCGTCGAGGACCGCGTCCTGGCCCGCACCAAGGGCGGCGAGGTCGTGCACATCGCCCCCGAGGACGTCGACTACATGGACGTCTCGGCCCGCCAGATGGTCTCGGCGGCCACCGCGCTCATCCCGTTCCTCGAGCACGACGACACCTCGCGCGCCCTGATGGGTTCGAACATGCAGCGTCAGGCCGTCCCGCTGGTGCGCACCGAGGCCCCGCTGGTCGGCACCGGCATGGAGCTGCGCGCTGCCGTCGACTCCGGCGACGTCGTCGTCGCGACCGAGCCCGGTGTTGTCGAGGAGGTGTCCGCCGACTTGGTCACCGTCCTTGGTGACGACGGCGCGCGGATCACCTACCGGATCAGCAAGTTCGACCGGTCCAACCAGGGCAACTGCTACAACCAGATCGTCCGCGTCGACGAGGGCGCCCGCGTCGAGCGGGGCTCGGTCATCGCCGACGGCCCGGCCACCGACGGCGGGGAGATGGCCCTCGGCCGCAACCTGCTCGTGGCCTTCATGAGCTGGGAGGGGCACAACTACGAGGACGCGATCATCCTCAGCCAGCGCCTCGTTCAGGACGACGTGCTGTCCTCGATCCACATCGAGGAGCACGAAGTCGACGCCCGGGACACCAAGCTGGGTCCCGAGGAGATCACCCGGGACATCCCGAACGTCTCCGACGACGTGCTCGCCGACCTCGACGAGCGCGGCATCATCCGGATCGGCGCCGAGGTCCGCGACGGCGACCTGCTCGTCGGCAAGGTGACCCCCAAGGGTGAGACCGAGCTGACCCCGGAGGAGCGCCTGCTGCGCGCCATCTTCGGCGAGAAGGCCCGCGAGGTCCGCGACACCTCGTTGAAGGTGCCGCACGGCGAGACCGGCACGGTCATCGGCGTCAAGGTGTTCGACAAGGACGACGGCGACGACCTGTCACCGGGTGTCAACCAGCTCGTTCGGGTCTACGTCGCCAACAAGCGCAAGATCACCGAGGGCGACAAGCTCGCCGGCCGGCACGGCAACAAGGGCGTCATCTCCAAGATCCTCCCCGTCGAGGACATGCCCTTCCTGGAGGACGGCACCCCCGTCGACGTCGTGCTCAACCCGCACGGTGTCCCTCGCCGGATGAACCTCGGCCAGATCCTCGAACTCCACCTCGGCTGGGCCGCCGCGCGCGGCTGGCAGGTCGACGGAGACCCGGACTGGGCGCATCGTCTGCCGGATCACGCGTATGCCGCGGCGCCGTTCACCAATGTCGCCTCCCCGGTCTTCGACGGCGCGAGCGAGGCGATCATCCACGGTCTGCTCGACTCGACCACCCCCTCGCGCGACGGCGAGCGGCTGGTCAACGCCGACGGCAAGGCGCGGCTCTTCGACGGCCGCTCCGGCGAGCCGTTCCCGGAGCCGGTGTCGGTGGGCTACATGTACATCCTCAAGCTGCACCACCTCGTCGACGACAAGATCCACGCCCGCAGCACCGGCCCGTACTCGATGATCACCCAGCAGCCGCTCGGCGGTAAGGCCCAGTTCGGTGGCCAGCGCTTCGGTGAGATGGAGGTCTGGGCGCTGGAGGCATACGGGGCGGCCTACACGCTGCAGGAGCTGCTGACGATCAAGTCCGACGACGTCCCCGGCCGGGTCAAGGTCTACGAGGCGATCGTCAAGGGCGAGAACATCCCGGACTCCGGCATCCCCGAGTCGTTCAAGGTGTTGCTCAAGGAAATGCAGTCGCTCTGCCTGAACGTCGAGGTGCTCTCCAGCGACGGGACCGCGATCGAGATGAAGGACTCCGACGACGACGTGTTCCGCGCCGCCGAAGAGCTCGGCATCGACCTGTCCCGCCGCGAGCCCTCGTCCGTCGAGGAAGTATGACCCGGGGAACCGTCGAGCGAAGCGAGCTTGGTTACCCGGAACAACGATTGCCCCGGGCGCAGCCCGTCCTGGCCTGAGCCGGGACCACAGACGAACCAGACCTGAGAGACACCGTAAGCAAGGAGCACGAAGTGCTGGATGTCAACTTCTTCGATGAGCTGCGCATCGGGCTGGCCACCGCGGACGCGATCCGCGCGTGGAGCCACGGCGAGGTGAAGAAGCCGGAAACGATCAATTACCGCACCCTCAAGCCGGAGAAGGAGGGTCTGTTCTGCGAGCGCATCTTCGGCCCGACCCGGGACTGGGAGTGCTCGTGTGGCAAGTACAAGCGGGTCCGGTTCAAGGGCATCGTCTGTGAGCGCTGTGGCGTCGAGGTCACCCGCGCCAAGGTGCGCCGCGAGCGGATGGGTCACATCGAGCTGGCCGCGCCGGTCACGCACATCTGGTACTTCAAGGGCGTGCCCTCGCGCCTGGGGTACCTGCTCGACCTGGCCCCGAAGGACCTGGAGAAGGTCATCTACTTCGCGGCATACATGATCACCTCGGTCGACACCGAGCAGCGGCACAAGGACCTGCCCTCGCTGGAGGCGCAGATCCAGGTCGAGAAGAAGGAGTTCGAGAACCGGCGCGACGCCGAGATCGAGGCCCGCGCGCAGAAGCTTGAGACCGACCTGGCCGAGTTGGAGGCCGAGGGCGCCAAGGGCGATGTGCGGCGCAAGGTGCGCGAGTCCGCCGAACGCGAGATGAACAACATCCGCAAGCGGGCCGACGCGCAGATCGAGCGGCTCGACCAGGTGTGGGACCGGTTCAAGAACCTCAAGGTCCAGGACCTGGAGGGCGACGAGATCCTCTACCGCGAGATGCGGGACCGGTTCGGGCTGTACTTCGAGGGCGGGATGGGCGCGCAGGCGATCCAGAAGCGCCTCGAGACCTTCGACCTGGACGCCGAGTCCGAGCTGCTGCGCGAGATCATCGCCACCGGCAAGGGCCAGCGCAAGACCCGCGCCCTCAAGCGGCTCAAGGTCGTCTCCGCGTTCCAGACCACCACGAACGCCCCGACCGGGATGGTGCTGGACTGCGTCCCGGTCATCCCGCCGGACCTGCGTCCCATGGTGCAGCTCGACGGTGGCCGGTTCGCCACCTCCGACCTCAACGACCTGTACCGCCGGGTCATCAACCGCAACAACCGACTCAAGCGACTGCTGGACCTCGGCGCGCCGGAGATCATCGTCAACAACGAGAAGCGGATGCTGCAGGAGGCCGTCGACTCGCTGTTCGACAACGGCCGTCGTGGGCGTCCGGTCACCGGCCCCGGCAACCGGCCGCTGAAGTCGCTGTCCGACATGCTCAAGGGCAAGCAGGGCCGGTTCCGGCAGAACCTGCTCGGCAAGCGTGTCGACTACTCCGGCCGCTCGGTCATCGTCGTCGGCCCGCAGCTCAAGCTGCACCAGTGCGGCCTGCCCAAGCAGATGGCGTTGGAACTGTTCAAGCCGTTCGTGATGAAGCGCCTGGTCGACCTGGACCACGCCCAGAACATCAAGAGCGCCAAGCGTCAGGTCGAGCGTCAGAAGCCGGTCGTCTGGGACGTCCTCGAAGAGGTCATCACCGAACACCCGGTGCTGCTCAACCGCGCGCCCACGCTGCACCGCCTCGGCATTCAGGCCTTCGAGCCGCAGCTGGTCGAGGGCAAGGCCATCCAGATTCACCCGTTGGTCTGCACGGCGTTCAACGCCGACTTCGACGGCGACCAGATGGCCGTGCACGTGCCGTTGTCGGCCGAGGCGCAGGCCGAGGCCCGCATCCTGATGCTGTCGAGCAACAACATCCTCAAGCCGGCCGACGGCCGCCCGGTCACCATGCCCACCCAGGACATGATCACCGGCATCTTCCACCTGACCAGCGAACGCGAGGCCGGCGGCAAGGGCGCCGGTCGGGCGTTCACGTCGGTGGCCGAGGCGCGGATGGCGTTCGACCGCAAGGAGATCCAGCTCGGCTCGGTCGTCAAGATCCGGTTCAAGGACATCGTCCCGCCGGTCGGGTACGAGCTGCCCGAGGGCGTCGAGGCCGACGAGTCCGGCAGGGTCGATGCGCTGCTGCTGGCGACCACGCTGGGCCGCGCGCTCTTCCAGGAGACGCTGCCCGAGGACTACCCGTTCGTGAACAAGGCGATCGACCGCAAGGCGCTGTCCGTCATCGTCAACGACCTCGCCGAGCGCTACCCCAAGGTGCAGGTCGCGGCCAGCCTGGACGCGTTGAAGGAGCGCGGTTTCCACTGGGCGACCCGGTCCGGGTGCACCGTGGCGATCTCCGACGTCACCACCCCGGCCCGCAAGGACGAGATCCTCGACGGGTACGAGGAGAAGGCCAAGAAGGTCCAGAACCAGTACGACAGCGGGTTCATCACCGACGACGAACGTCGTCAGGAGCTCGTCGAGATCTGGACCCAGGCCACCAACGAGGTGGCCCGGGAGATGGAGGCCAACTTCCCGCGGACCAACCCGATCTACCGGATGGTGTCCTCCGGCGCCGGCGGTAACTGGTTCCAGGTCCGTCAGATCGCCGGAGCCCGTGGCCTGATGGCCAACCCGAAGGGCGAGATCATCCCGGAGCCGATCAAGGCCAACTTCCGCGAGGGCCTGTCGGTGTTGGAGTTCTTCATCTCCACGCACGGCGCCCGTAAGGGTCTGGCCGACACGGCGCTGCGGACCGCCGACTCCGGGTACCTCACCCGTCGTCTCGTCGACGTCTCCCAGGACGTCATCATCCGCGAGGACGACTGCGGCACCGAGCGCGGCCTGACCATGCCGATCGCGGCATACGAGCCGCGCACCGGGACGCGCACGGTCCACGAGGACGTCGAGAACTCGGTGTATGCCAGGACGCTCGCCGAGGATGTCGTCGTCGACGGCGAGGTCCTCGCCGAAGCCGGCATCGACCTCGGCGACGTCGTCATCGGCGCCCTGTGGGCCGCCGGGGTCGACCAGGTCAAGGTGCGTTCGGTGCTGACCTGCGACAGCCGGGTCGGAACCTGCGCGAAGTGCTACGGGCGCTCGCTGGCCACCGGCAAGCTCGTCGACATCGGCGAGGCCGTCGGCATCATCGCGGCCCAGTCGATCGGTGAGCCCGGCACCCAGCTGACGATGCGGACCTTCCACACCGGTGGTGTGGCCAAGGACGACATCACCTTGGGTCTGCCGCGCGTCGTCGAACTCTTCGAGGCCCGCACCCCCAAGGGCGTGGCCCCGATCGCCGAGGCCACCGGCCGGATCCGGATCGAGGACTCGGACAAGACCCGGCGGATCGTCGTGGTGCCGGACGACGGCTCGGAGGAGCACGCCTACCCGGTCTCGCGTCGGGCCCGGCTGCCCAAGGACATCGTCGACGGGGCGCACATCGAGGTCGGTCAGCCGCTCATCGTCGGCCCGGTCGATCCCAAGCAGGTGCTGCGGATCCTCGGCCCGCGTGAGGTGCAGCGGCACCTGGTCAGCGAGGTCCAGCGGGTCTACAAGCAGCAGGGTGTCTCCATTCACGACAAGCACATCGAGGTCGTGGTGCGCCAGATGCTGCGCCGCGTGACGATCATCGAGTCCGGCGACGCCGACCTGCTGCCCGGTGAGCTCGCCGAGCGCGGCCGGTTCGAGGACGAGAACCGTCGGGTCAAGGAGCGCGGGGGCCGCACGGCCGCCGGGCGTCCCGAGCTCATGGGCATCACCAAGGCCTCGCTGGCGACCGAGTCGTGGCTCTCGGCGGCCTCCTTCCAGGAGACCACCCGGGTCCTGACCCAGGCCGCGATGGAGGCCAAGGCCGACCCGCTGCGCGGGCTGAAGGAGAACGTCATCCTCGGCAAGCTCATCCCGGCCGGCACCGGCCTGCCCCGGTACCGCAATGTCGTGGTCGAGCCGACCGAGGAGGCCAAGGCCGCGATGTACTCGCTGCCGAACTACGACGTCTACGACTACAGCCGGTTCGGGGCCGGCACCGGCGAGGCGGTCCGTCTCGACGACGCCAGCCTCGGCTTCACCGACCTGGTCTGAGGGTGAGGCCCCGCCGCGATTCGCGGCGGGGCAAAACACCACAACGGGAGCGAACCCGGCATACAGTGGCCGAGCAGGCATACCTCGGCTGACAGGTGGCGGTTCGGTGAACGGTACGACGCGGGTGGGTGCCTCGGTGCGGGTGGTGCGCCGGACGGCGGGCCTGCTGGTGGGAACCCTGGCGCTGGCCCTCGCACCCACGGGTGCGCCGGCGGTCGGGACCTCGAGTCCGGCGCTCCCGGCGGCGGCCACCGACGGCGTGCTGGCATACCGGGTCGGAGCGTTGATGATGGACCCCAGCGTGCGGGCGGCGGCGGTCGGGGCCGAGGTGCGGGTGGCCGACTCCGGGACGCTCGTCTTCTCGCGGAACCCGACGACCGCGCTCATGCCGGCCTCGGACACCAAACTGTTCACCTCGGCCGCCGCGATGCACCGACTCGGGCCGGACTTCCGGTTCCACACCGACGCCCTGGGCGGCGCGGTCAACGGCGGGGTGCTGAGTACGCCGATCTACCTCAAGGGGTACGGCGATCCGACGACGCTGACCTCGGATTACGCCGCGCTCGCCGCGGCCGTGCGGGCCAAGGGGATCACGAGCATCCCCGGCGGCATCCGTGCCGACGCGACGTATTTCGAGGCCACGCAATACAGCCCGTACTGGTCGCCGGATTACGCCAACGACTACTACGCGGCCAAGTGTTCGCCGCTGACCGTTTCCCCGGACACCGACTACGACGCCGGCACCGTCATCGTCAAGGCGGTCCCGGCGGCGGCGGCCGGAGGCGCCCCGAGTGTCCAGCTGGTTCCGGCCGAGGCCGGCGGTTACATCCGGCTCGCGCCGAATGTGCGCACCGTGGCCGCGGGCCTGTCGTCCTATCTCGTCGTCTCGCGCCAGCCGGGCAGCACGACCGTGACCGTGACCGGGCAGGTGGCCGTGGGCAATACGGCCGGGGTCAAGGAGTGGATCACGGTGCCCGAGCCGGCGCTGTATGCCGCCGCCGTGTTCCGGGCCCAGCTGGCCCGGGCCGGGGTCAGCGTGGGTGCGACGACGGCCGCGGCTGGCACTCCCGCGGGCCTGAGCGTGCTCGCCACTGATACCTCGATGACCGTCGCCCAACTCCTCGTCCCCTTCCTCAAGCTCTCCAACAACACCCACGCCGACGCGCTGACCAAGACGATGGCCGCCCGGGCCACCGGAGCGCCCGGGACCTGGGCCACGGGCACAGCCCTGATCAAGGCATACGCGACCGGTCTCGGCGTCGACATGACCGGCGCGACCCTCGTCGACGGGTCTGGGCTGACCCGCTACAACAAGGTGACGGCCCGCCAGTTGGCGACCCTGCTGGTGGCCGTTCAGCGCGAAGCGTGGTTCTCGACGTGGTACGACGCGCTGCCCATCGCCGGTCTGCCCGGCAAGTTCGTCGGCGGCACGCTCGCCTCTCGGATGGCCGGCACGTATGCCGTGGGCAATGTTCACGCCAAGAACGGGTACCTCACCGGGGTCACGTCACTGTCCGGGTATGCCACGGGGCGCGACGGGCGGCGCTATGTGTTCGCGATGATCACCAACCACAGCGGCGCGACGACTCGCCCGATCGAGAACGCGCTCGGGGTGTTGCTCGCCGGCTGGAACGCGACGACCGGTCAAACCGGCTGAGCCGGACTCCGCCGCGGGCGCGCCGAACGGTTCCTCCCAGCGGTCCGGGCGGGCCGCTCTGTGGTGAGCGCCGTCACCCCTGTCGTGGAATGATGGGCGGGAGGCTTGGTGGCCCCCTGCGGACCCCATGCTCGGACCCGACGGCGACGGGGTCGACAGGCCCCCGACGCACCGCGAGGGTGTGTCACGTTGAGAACTTTTCTTGCTGGGAGGCATGAAAGCAATGACGCGTTACGTCTTCAACTTCTCCGAGGGCAACAAGGACCAGAAGTCCCTGCTGGGCGGCAAGGGTGCCAACCTGGCGGAGATGGTCAAGATCGGGCTGCCCGTCCCGCACGGCTTCACCATCACCACCGACGCCTGCCGCGCCTATCTCTACGAGGGGCATTCCCCGGCGGAACTCGATGAGCAGGTCAGCGAGAACCTCGCCAAGGTCGAGGAGTCGATGGGCCGCAAGCTCGGCGACCCGGCCAACCCGCTGCTGGTGTCGGTGCGTTCGGGGGCGGCGTTCTCCATGCCCGGCATGATGGAGACCGTCTTGAACATCGGCCTCAACGACGAGTCGGTCAAGGGCCTGATCGCGGTGTCCGGCAACGAGCGGTTCGCCTACGACTCGTACCGGCGACTGTGCCAGATGTTCGGCAAGACCGTGCTCGACATCGAGGGCAGCAAGTTCGAGCACGCCCTGGAGGCCAAGAAGGCTCAGCGCGGGGTCAAGGGCGACACCGAGCTGGACGCGGCGGCGTTGAAGGAGCTCACCGAGGAGTTCCAGGCGATCATCGCGCAAGAGACCGGCAAGCCGTTCCCGCAGGACCCGCGCGAACAGCTCGACATGGCCATCGAGGCGGTGTTCCGGTCCTGGATGGGCGAGCGCGCCGTCCTCTACCGTCGCCAGGAGCGGATCGCCGACGACCTCGGTACCGCGGTCAACGTGCAGTCGATGGTGTTCGGCAACCTGTCCGACGACTCCGGCACCGGGGTGTGCTTCACCCGCGACCCCGGCACCGGTGAGGTCGGCGTCTACGGCGACTACCTGATGAACGCCCAGGGCGAGGACGTCGTGGCCGGCATCCGCAACACCCACCCGCTGCACGACCTCGAGCAGGAGGTGCCCGAGGCATACGCGCAGCTCATCGACATCATGAAGCGGCTCGAGGCGCACTACCACGACCTGTGCGACATCGAATTCACCATCGAGCGCGGCACGCTGTGGATGCTGCAGACCCGGGTCGGCAAGCGGACGGCGGCGGCGGCGTTCAAGATCGCCACCCAGCTCATCGACGAGGGCATGATCGACGAGAACGAGGCGCTGACCCGGGTGACCGGCGCGCAGTTGTCGATGCTGATGTTCCCCAAGTTCGACAAGTCCGGAACGGTCACCAAGCTGACCAAGGCCGTCGCGGCCTCCCCGGGTGCGGCCGTCGGGCGGATCGTGCTCAACTCCAAGGACGCGGCCGAGTGGGCGGCGCGCGGCGAGAAGGTCATCCTCGTGCGCACCGAGACCAACCCGGACGACCTGGTCGGCATGATCGCCTCCGAGGGCATCCTCACCTCGCGCGGCGGGAAGACGTCGCACGCGGCGGTCATCGCCCGCGGCATGGGCGCCCCGTGCGTGTGCGGCGCCGACGCCCTCGACATCGACTTCTCCGGCAAGAAGGTGACGGTCAAGGGTGACACCCCGATCGTGCTGCAGGAGGGCGACGTGGTCTCCATCGACGGCGCCACCGGCGAGGTCTTCCTCGGCGAGGTTCCGGTCCAGCCGAGCCCGGTCGTCAACTACTTCGAGGGCCAGCTCGACCCGGCCTCCGACGACCTCGTCGCCGCCGTCGACCGGCTGATGAAGATCGCCGATGCCCGTCGCACGCTGCTGGTGCGGGCCAACTCCGACAACCCGGAGGACTCCGAGCGGGCGGTCCGGTTCGGTGCCGAGGGCATCGGCCTGTGCCGCACCGAGCACATGTTCCTCGGTGACCGCCGCCAGCTCGTCGAGGACCTGGTGCTGGCCGAGTCCGACGCTGACCGGCAGAAGGCGCTGGACGCGCTGC